>NZ_BAABGT010000074.1:0-8461 GCF_039541715.1 Pseudonocardia xishanensis | reverse complement strand
CATCGCCCAACAGGGTGCGGTGGCCTGAACGTCAGCCTCACGCAGACCCAGGACGGTTCAGTCGGTGACGAAGCCCCGCTCGCCGAGGTGGCGGTAGGCCCGGTGGCGTGCGGTGTTGACGCCGACCACCAGCCGGTCCGCGCCGATCGCGGCGGCGTGGCCGAGGCAGGCGTCGACCAGCCGCGCGAAGTCCGCGCCCGCGCCGGGCCGGACGAGGGCGACCTTGACGTACGCCAGGCCCGAGCCCGCCTCCGAGCCGGGCCCGTCGTGCACCACCGCCAGGCCGGTCGGGTCGGCGACCGGGCCGAGGACCAGGACGTCGCCGATCTTCTGGTCGAGGACGGTGGCGATCTCGCCGCGCACGTCGAGCCCCGGGAACACCGTCCCGGCCAGCCGGGCGGCCCCGGCGTCGAGGTCCGCGCGGTCCGCCGCGGAGCCCACCGACCACGCCACCCCCGCCGGTGCCGGGGCGACGGGGCTCGACATCAGCGCGGTCAGGAACCGCGGCCAGTAGCCGAAGCGCTGGTAGAGCCGGTGGTGCGCCGGGCTGTGCGCGAAGGTGAACAGGCCACGGTGGACCATGCCCGCCAGCCGCCCGTCCGCCGCGGCGAACAGGGCGCTGCCGATCCCGCGCCCCCACAGCGACGGCTCGACGGACAGCGGGCCGACGAACCCGACGCTCCCCCAGCCCGTCACGAACACCGAGCCGACCAGGCCGGGCCCGTCGAACGCCCCGAGCGCGACGACGTGCGGGGCCGACCACCGCGTGCGGACCAGGTCGGTGTCGCGCTGCTCGTCTCGACCGAGCAGAGCCGCGAACGCGCGCCGCAGGACGCGGTCCGCCGCATCGAGGTCGCCCTCGTGCAGCGCGCGGATCTCCATGCCGGAAACATGCCCCGCGCGGCGGGCGGAACGGAAGGACCGTCAGCCGGACGAGCGTCCCCCTTCGACGACCGGCGACCACCTCACCCGGACGAGCGCTCCCCCTCCTCCGCCGCCGGGGACTCCTTCAGCTCGGCGAGGGCGGTGTTGAGGGCCTCGGCGAGGACGTCGACGTCCGGCAGGGCGTCCCGGTCGGCGTTGAGGCCGTAGCAGACGGTGCCGTCGTAGCTGGTCACGCCGATCGCGACGGCCTGGCCGTGGGCCAACGGGACCACGGGATACATGTCCCGCATCCGCGCACCCATGGCGTACAGCGGCCGGGGCGGGCCCGGCACGTGCGTGACGACCACGTTGAACAGCCGCGAGGACAGGCGCGAGGACAGCCGGGCTCCCATCTCGTGCATCGCGGGCGTGGTCAGCCCGGCCAGCCCGACGACGGCGGAGGTGCCCGCGGAGCGCCCCATCCGCTTGCGCGCCTCCATCTGCGCGGCGATCGTCCGCAGCCTGCGCACCGGGTCGGGGTCCCCGACCGGCAGCTCCACGAACACCGCCGAGATCTGGTTGCCGCCCACCTTGGCGCTCGACCCGGTCCCGCCGCGCACCCGCACGCTGACCGGCACCATCGCCCGGACCACCGAGTCCGGGAAGATCGGCTCGCCGCGGGCGATCAGCCACTGCCGCAGCGCCCCCGTGACGACGGCGAGCACCACGTCGTTCACCGACCCGCCGCCCGCGCCGTGCCTGCGCCGGATCACCCGGTGCTCGAACAGCGAGGTCCGAGCCATCCCGAAGCGCCGCTGGCTGCCGATCGGGGCGTTGAGCGCCCAGACCGGACGGCCGTGGTTCGCCGTGCGCACGGCGTCCGCCAGCCCGCCCAGGGTCCGCTTGACCGCGCCCGCGACCTCCTTGACGTCCCGGGCCGAGCGGGCCAGCGCGTCGAACGCCGACCGGGGGCGCAGCATGTTCTCCAGCACGGCCTGCGCGGCCAGGGGCACCCCGGAGGGCTCGGGTGACGGCGACCAGTCGTCCGCCTCCACCCGGCGCGGCGTCGGCGTGGTGTCCAGCAGCACCGAGCCGATGTCCATCGAGCCGAGCCCGTCCACCATCGCGTGGTGGATCTTGGTGAGGACGGCGACCCGGTGCCCCTCGAAGCCCTCGATGACGTAGATCTCCCAGAGCGGCCGGGACCGGTCGAGCTGGCGGGAGAGCAGCCTGCCCACCAGCTCGCGCAGGTCCGCGTCGGAGCCCGGCGCGGGCAGCGCCGAGCGCCGGACGTGGAAGCTCAGGTCGAAGTCCGGGTCGTCGGTCCACACCGGCAGGCCGAGCCGCCCCGGAACCTCGCGGATCTTCTGCCGGTAGCGCGGCACCAGCGCGAGCCGGGAGCCGATGAGCTCCACGAACTCGTCCACCGCGAAGCCCGCGCGGCCCGGCTCGAACGTCATGACCCCGCCGAGGGTCATCGCCGTCGTGCGTTCCTCCATGAACAGGAAGGAGGCGTCGAGCGGGGTGAGGCGTTCGGTCACGCCGCTGTCTACCAGACGCCTTCGGACCGCCAGCCCCGCAGCGGCATCCCGGAGCGACCGCGCTCGCCGAGCTTGACGCCGAGCATCTGGTGCAGCTGGATGTTGTCCAGGTCGAAGCCCAGCCTGCAGGCGGCCATGTACAGCCGCCAGACCCGCGCCCGGCCGATCCCGACCTCCTCGACGGCCTCGGTCCAGTGCTCCTCGAGGTTGCGCCCCCAGTCCCGCAGGGTCAGCGCGTAGTGCTCGCGCAGGTTCTCCTCGTGGCGCACCTCGAACCCGGCGTCGTGCATCTCGGTCATCAGCAGGCCCGGGGACTCCAGCTGCCCGTCCGGGAAGACGTAGCGGCCGATGAACGGGTCCACCTTGCGCTTGTTCACCGTGTGCGGCTGGGTGATGCAGTGGTTGAGCAGCCTGCCCTCGGGCCGCAGCTTGCCGTAGAGGAAGCGGAAGTAGTTCCCGAGCTGCTTCCTGCCGATGTGCTCGGTGAGGCCGATCGAGCTGACGGCGTCGAACCCGGTCTCCGGGACGTCCCGGTAGTCCAGGTGCCGGACCTCGGCGAACTCCTCGAGACCCTCGCGGCGGATCGCCTCCTGCCCCCACTCGGCCTGCGCCTTCGACAGGGTCACGCCCAGGGCGTGCACGCCCATCCGCGCGGCGTGGCGGACCATGCCCGCCCAGCCGCACCCGACGTCCAGCAGCCGCATCCCGGGCTCCAGCGCGAGCTTGTTCGCGACGAGCTCGTACTTGGCGGCCTGCGCCTCCTCCAGCGTGGCCGCGGGGCCCGGGTAGGCCGCGCAGGTGTAGGTCATCGAGGGGCCGAGGACCCACTCGTAGAACCGGTTGGACACGTCGTAGTGGTGCGAGATCGCCTGGCTGTCCCGGAACTTCGAGTGCAGTCGACCGCGCGGGCGGGCCTCCAGCTCGGGCGGCGCGGGCCGGTATCTCAGCCACACCGGACCGACGGTGGCCAGCAGCCTCGCGAAGTCCGCCTTGGACACCCCGTTCAGGGTGATCTCCGACAGCGACGCCAGCGCGGTGTACAGGTCACCCTCGACGTCGATCTCGCCGGTCACGTACGCCCGCGCCAGACCCAGCGTCCCCGGCGCCGACGCCAGCCGCGCCAGCGCCCGGGGCGACTCGATGCGCAGCGCGATCTCGGCGTCGTCCGGACCGGACTTGCTGCCGTCGTAGGCGATCAACCGGATCGGCGCGTCCTGCCCGATGACGTGCCCGAAGACCTCGGCGACCCGCATGCTCACGCTCCCCCACCCACCTTCGTGTACAGGTCCGGCACCCGACCCTCGGGGTCGTAGCGCTCCTTGACGGCACGGTAGGCCGCGCCGTTGTACCGCTCCCAGAACTCCGCCTCGTCGTAGTGGACGGTGGAGTAGAGGCTCTTGTGCCCGTCGAGGCGCGCGACGAGGTCCTCGACGAACCGGTTGTGCTTCGTGCGGATGGTCGGATCCGCGAGCTCCTCCTCCGTCGCTCCCCGCGTGATGGGGACCGACGACCAGAAGCCGACGTTGACGTACGGGGTGTGCGGCTCCATCGGGTACAGCGGCCAGGTCCGCTCCCCGCGCAGCTGCAGCGGGCACAGCCAGACCGGCGTGATGCCTACGTGCTCGTGGAACTCGGCGAGGAACTCCGGCAGCCGCCCCGTGGGGATCTCGACGTCCTGGATCACCATCTCCTCCTCGGGCTGCCCGAGGCGGCGACGAACGGTGTTCGAGGCCTGGTACCGCTGGTCCAGCGCGACGAGCCTGCGGTAGACGTCCGACCGGCGGTAGCGCTTCGGCCAGAGCCTGCGCACCGCCGGGACCTGCACGCCGAACGCCCGCGAGCACCAGAACCAGTCCGTGTCCCAGCGCCAGAGGTAGTCGTGGGTGGTGAGGTGGTCCACCGGTCGGGTCTGCAGCGACCGGTAGAACACGTCCATGCCGGTGTAGTCGCTGACCCGGGCGCCGGGCAGCGGCTCGTCCACGAACTCGCCCACCGAGACGTAGTGCTCGGTCGGCGAGAACACGGTCCCGTCCAGGAAGTCCTGGTCGGCGAACCGACCCAGGGCCTCGGTGGCCTCCTCGGCCGTGCGGAAGCGGTGGTGGGTGAGCCGGACGTACTTCTTGACCGGCTGCAGCTCGATCCGGATCCGCAGCGCGTAGCCGAGGGTCCCGTAGGAGTTGGCGAAGGCGGCGTAGAGGTCCGCGTGCTCCCCCGTCGCAGCCGCCGTGACGAGCTCGCCCGCCGGGGTGAGCACGTCCATCTCCAGCACCGACTCGTGCGGCAGCCCGTGTCGGAAGCTGGTCGACTCGATGCCGAGCCCGGTGACCGCTCCGCCCAGGGTGATGGTCTTCAGCTGCGGGACGACGAGCGGCATCAGCCCGTGCGGGAGGGTGGCGGCGACCAGGTCCTCGTAGGTGCACATGCCCTGGACGTCCGCGGTGCGGGACTCGCGGTCCACCTCGATCACGCCCGCGAGCCCGGCCGTGTCCAGGTGCACCACCTCGGTGGTCGGCGCCCCGAACCGGAACAGGTTCGAGGTGCGCTTGCCCAGCCGCACCCGGGTGCCCGCGGGCACCTCGCGGTAGGCCTTGACGAGGCCCGCGACGACGCCGTCGTGTCGCCGTCGTGCCGCCGACCGGGTCTCCGGTGGGGTCCCTGCCCCGATCTGCGCCGTGCTCACGTGGTCACGCTAACGCCGCGAGGCCCTGTTCGTCAGGGTCTGAGCGCCGGCCTTACATCACTCGTGAACGGCGGTTGCGCGGACGAACCGGACTTACCCCCTGCGCCGGGACGCCACCAGCTTCGGAATGGCCGGGAAACCGGTCAGTGGCCGGTAGGCCTCGGCGGCCGCGGTGAGCCCCGCGTACTCCGAGTCGGACAGCCGGATCTCCGCCGCGGCCACGTTGCTCTCCAGCTGCGCCACACTGGACGCTCCGGGGATCGCGACCACATGCGACCGGTGCACGACCCAGGCCAGCGCCACCTGCGACGGGGTGGCGTCGTGCCCGGAGGCGACGTCTCGCAGGGTGTCCAGCAGCGGCTTCGCGGCGTCGAGGTTCTCCGGCAGGAACATCGCGTTCGCCGCCCGGACGCCGTTGGCGGGCCGGTTGTCCCGGTCGTAGCGGCCGGAGAGCAGCCCCTGGGCGAGCGGGCTGTAGGCGATCACCAGGTGCCCGGTGCGCTGCGCCCACGGCAGCATCTCGGCCATCGGGTCCCGGTGGACCAGGCTGAACTGCACCTGGTTGGACAGCACCGGCGCACCGAACCGCACCTCGGCGGACTGCCAGCGCTTGAGCGGGTAGTTCGACACCCCCACCTGGTCCACGACTCCGACCGCGCGCAGCGCCTGCATGCCGCGCATCGTCGTGCCGTCCGAGACCAGCGGGTTCGGCTGGTGCACCTGGTAGAGGTCCAGCGTGCGCACCCCGAGCCGCTGCGCGCTGGCGACCCCGCGCTGCTGCACGACCGCGGCGGTCGGCAGCACCGGGAAGATCTTGGTGGCGACGACGACGTCCTCCGTGCCGCCGGTGTCCGCGAGCGCCTGGCCGAGGATCCGCTCGGACCGCCCGAAGCCGTACACCTCGGCGGTGTCGAACACGGTCACGCCCAGCTCGCGGGCCCGGGCGACGATCCGCGGGGCCTCGGCCCCGAAGTCCTCGCCGTAGCCCCATTCGCGGGACCCGAACTGCCAGGTGCCCAGCCCGATCACCGAGTACGGCTTCGCGGTGGTGATGCCCTCGACGTGACGCATGCTCCCCATACTGCCCCGCGGCGCCGCCCCTCAGTGGGCCTGGAGGAAGGAGTCCAGAATCGGCCAGGTCGTGGTGCGGGCGCGGCGGCCGGTCAGCACACCCAGGTGGCCGCCGGGGGCGGTCTCGAAGCGGACCTCGGGGGCACCGGTCAGCAGCGGGACGACGCCCCGCACGGCCGCCAGCGGGGCGATGACGTCGTCTCGGCCCGCGACGACGAGCACGGGCACCCGCACGTCCGCCAGGTCCAACCGGCGCCCGGCCAGGTCGAGCGTGCCCGCGGCCAGGTCGTTGGCCCGCAGCAGGAGGTGGAACAGCTGACCGAAGGCTCGGCCGGGGTAGCCGTGCATGTTGTTCATCAGATGGTCCACCGCCTCCATCTGCGCGAGGGTGTCCCGGTCGTCCAGCCGGGAGAGCACGGCCAGCGGCTTGGTGACCAGCCGGTCCACCGCCGTCAGGTGGAAGACGCCACTGACCACCGGCGCCGGGAAGCTGCCCAGCGCGCGGTAGAGCGCGGACACCGCCCGCCCGCCCGCGACCTCGGCCACCGGGCGCAGCGGGGCGACCAGGGGCACCGCGGAGACGTCCACGGGGCTGCCGATCGCGGTGGCCGACCGGACCGGGAGCGCGTCCGCGGCCAGCGCGAGCAGGCAGAACAGCCCGCCCAGCGACCAGCCGACCAGGTGCACCGGCTCCCCCACCGCCCGCACCGCCCACGGCACGACGTCGTCCACCCAGTGCTCCACGCCCAGCCGCCGGTTCGCGAACGACATCCGCCCGTAGTCGACGAGGTACACCGGCCTGCCCCGCCCCAGCAGGTGCTCGACGAGCGAGCCGCCGCGGCGCAGGTCGTAGGCGAAGTCCGGGGCACCCAGCGGCGGGACCAGCAGGACCGGTGAGCCCCGCTCCGCGACCAGCGGCGTGTAGCGGTGCAGCACCCCGCCCGGATGGCGGGCGACCTCGGTGCGCGGCATGCGGCGCAGGTCGGCGACGCCGCCTGCGACCGTCTTGTCCCAGATGTTCTCGAGGACGCCCATCGACGGAGCGTACGGGCCCCTCCGTGCCACCGACGGCCCTCGAGGTTACCGACGGGTATGCCACCATCACGCCATGCAGCGCGACATCTTCGACGACGAACACGACGCGTTCCGCGACCTGGTGCGGACCTTCCTCGCGAAGGAGGTCCTCCCCCACCACGCGGACTGGGAGAAGCAGGGCCAGGTCGACCGGGAGGTGTGGCTCGCCGCGGGCCGCGCGGGCCTGCTCGGCACCGACGTGCCCGAGGAGTTCGGCGGCGGCGGCACGCCGGACTTCCGGTACAACGCCGTGGCGCTGGAGGAGATCACCGCCGCGGGCGCGAGCGGGCTGGGCTTCCCCCTGCACAACGACGTCGTCGCGCCCTACCTGCTGCGCCTGTGCACCGACGAGCAGAAGCGGCGCTGGCTGCCCGGCTTCTGCTCCGGCGAGATCATCACCGCGATCGGGATGACCGAGCCCGGCACGGGCTCGGACCTGCAGGGCATCGCCACGAACGCCAAGCGGGACGGGGAGGACTGGATCCTCAACGGCGCCAAGACGTTCATCACCAACGGCATCCTCGCCGACCTCGTGATCGTCGTCGCCAAGACCGATCCCGACGCCGGGGCGCGCGGCTTCTCGCTGCTCGTCGTCGAGCGCGGGATGCCCGGCTTCGAGCGGGGCCGCAGGCTGGAGAAGGTCGGCATGAAGGCCCAGGACACCGCGGAGCTGAGCTTCACCGACGTCCGGGTGCCCGCGGCGAACGTGCTCGGCGAGGTGGGCCAGGGCTTCATCTACCTGATGCAGAACCTCGCCCAGGAGCGGCTGTCCATCGCCCTCGGCGCCACGGCGGGCGCGGCCGCCGCCCTGCAGATGACGCTGGACTACACCAAGGAGCGCAAGGCCTTCGGCAAGCCGGTGGCCGCGTTCCAGAACACCCGCTTCGAGCTGGCGGAGATGGACACCGAGATCGACGTCACCCGCGCCTACGTGGACCGGTGTCTGCGACAGCACGTGGAGACCGAGCTCTCCCCCGCCGACGCCGCCAAGGCCAAGTGGTGGGCCACGGACGTCCAGCGCCGGGTCGTGGACCGCTGTGTCCAGCTCCACGGCGGCTACGGCTACATGCTGGAGTACCCGATCGCGCGGGCCTTCGTGGACTCCCGGGTGCAGTCCATCTACGGCGGGACGAACGAGATCATGAAGGAGATCATCGGCCGGGCCCTGGTCGGCTAGGGCATGTCTCCCAAAGCCTGTAACCAGGTGACTATGGCTTTGAGGACCGCGCCG
>NZ_BAABGT010000073.1:0-4234 GCF_039541715.1 Pseudonocardia xishanensis | reverse complement strand
GTCAAGGCCGTCCTCGTCCTCATCCACGCCGGCTGAGGCCAAGTGGAAAGGGCTCATTGTCTCGTCGTCGCTCACATCGGACTCAACTCCCAGGAGCGCAGGCAGATGCCGTCGTACTCGTCACGTTCACCTATCGAGTCGGCTCGGGTTCGGCCGCTGCGGTTCCGCAACTACCCCCTGGTCCAAGCGGCCAAGTCGCTCGGAGCCCAGGGAGACACCAGGAAGGAACTAGTCCACGATCTCTACCGGCTGCTCGTCCTCAACGGCGTCCGACCCAACCAGCTCATCCGCAGCGTCGTTGAGCCCCCAGCTACACCGCTGGAGGTTCCGACCCTCACGATGAAGATGACGTGGTCAGTGGTCCGCTACGAGGTCTACGAAGCCACGCTGGAGATCCCGGCCGACCTCCCGACAGAGCACATCGACAAGCTCCTCGAGGCCCACGAGGACCGCCTCAGCCGCACGGAGAGGCTCGTCAGCCGGTCGCTCGGCACGTGGGAGGTCTTGGACCAGGTCGAGGCTGTGAACGCGCCCAGCGGCTCCCGGGAGCCTCAGGCAGCGTGAAGGTCAGCCCCTGCACAACATCCATCCGGATCGCGTGCAGGGGCTTCGACTTTTGTAACGCCCGTGGCTACCGACTCGACCAGTGACCTGAGCGAAGAGGTGAGTCGTGACCCAACGACATTGGATCTCAGGAAAGAGCGTCATTCTGGGCATACTGTCTGTCGCCGTCATGTTTGTGACATGGATTTGCTGGGACAACAGCTTCGCCGAGTCCGAAGAAGCCACAGCTCCAACCTTCCTCACAATCTTTGGCGACGGTGCGAGCATCAAGATTGAGGGCTACTACTATTCCGGCTCGTCGCCCAGGTCGGTCATAAGCGTGTTACCCAAAGTTATAGACGCACGACTGGCGCCAGGCTACATAATTGCTCAAGGCCGGTTAGAGGAGGAACTGATGTCGTGCGGAGCGGCTAATCTAACGGTAGTCGACACCCTACCCGGCCGTGTCGGTCGGCCCCCAGACAGCACGATTTTCAGATACGACTCGACGGCAGTCTGCTCTCTCACTAGCTCAGAGCCCGACCCTCTTTGGTCGACGTCCGGCAGCCGGGTCACCTTTCGCAGCCCATCAATATCCCTCAACCCGCTGGACCCTGCGCCGGCAGATTCAGCATCATGCGTACAGGTCGCCCTTAGAAGCTCGCCCCAGCTCAATGTGGAGGCTCAGGAACCTCCGGTTACGCCTGTCAAGCAAGAGTTCAACAGTAATAACGACAGACTGTTCAGCTGGGACGCCTGCGACGACGGGCAGCAGTTACCAAAGATCACGGCCGACCTGGACTTCACAGTCACGGTCTTCAACGACGCTTCGCTAGCTGACCGTGCGAACCGCTGGCTCTTCGCTGGGGGCGCTTTCGCTGGTTTGTTTGGCGCCTTGCTCCTAGAGTTCCTGCTCAGCTTCTTCCGTGACCCGCAGGAGCGCCGACCCCAAATCGTCAACCGCTTCTCTCGCCTGCGTCGCTAGCACCAGGAGACGAAGACGGGCGTGCCCCCGCACGAAGACTCCTCTACGTGCGGGGGCCGAGTCCTTGGTCAGACTCCCCCAGGCAAGGTGAAGCTCGCGTTGAACGGATCAGCCTTCGCCGACTCCTCGACGCTCCCGTAGTGGATCCGGCTGTTGTCGAGCGAGCTGATGAACGCGTGAACCACCGTGCACTTGGCGTTGCCTGCGAACTTGTAGTCGAAAGTCATCCGGTACGTGCCGTCGTACTTCGTGCCGGAGATCAGCTGCTGGGTCACCCAGTGGTTCCCGCTCGCGGTCCGCGCGGTCCCGTCCGGTGTCCAGCAGAAGACATCGGCGATGACAGCGCTGTAGCGGTCCGGGTAGCCGGGGTGTACTCGGTGAAGCCTTCCGGACTCGCTGCCTTCGCCGTGATGATGACGATGCCGCTCTTGGCCGTAGCCGTCAGCCAGTCGATCCTGAGTGGTGCGACGGGAGCCTTCTTGAGCTGGGCGTTGATCTTGTCCTTCATCCCCGCGACAGCCTTGATGACTGGCGAGGTACGGGGCTTCTGGTAGTGGCTCAGGTGGATCGGGACACCAGCGACAACGGACTTGGTGCTCCAGTCGCACACGATGTCGTTGCGGTCGCAGATGTCCGCGGTGTTGGCCGGGTCAGCGACGTCTCTCGGCTTCGGCACATCCGGCACCAGCCCGTAGAAGGCCGTCCTCACTCCCTTGGCACCCTGGTTGGCGTCCCCGAAACGGTTCGCCCCGGTCCCCCCGAACCGGTCACCATCCGCGATGAGGAACGTCCCGATGACCGACTTACCGGCATCGGTGCCCTTGAGCTCCCAGCCGGCCTGGTGGGTCGCCATGGCTCCCTGCGAGTACCCAGCCAGCACGAACTTCGACTTGCCGCGGCACTCATCGTTCTTGACGATCAGCTGGTTGACGATCTGCTGCCGCAGTCGAGCAGGTCAACGTCGCCCAGCAGTCCGCGGAAGCAGCCGTCGGGAGCGTCCGGGTATCGAGCCAACCGGCAGCAGCCTGGGTACAGAGCTACCTCCTTGCCACTCAGCCAGCCGTCGCGACGCTGGAGACCCTGAAGCTCCGGGAACAAGTTGCCAGCGCCCGCCTGGTGACTGTCCAGGCTGTAGGTCAGACCGCAGCGCCGTCATTGTGAAGCGCGACCCGATCTACACGCCGCCGCTGGAGATTGAGCTCGTCGTCCCCGACGCCATCGAGATTGAGCTGATCGTGCCTGACCCGATCGTCGTCGAGCTGATCGCCCGGCAGCTGTAGCCGCCTCAGCCTCTTAGCTGCTGACACGTGCAACGATGACGCGGTGGTAGCGATCATCGACGCGGGCAACATCTCGTCATTGCTCAGCAACCGACGGAACGACAAGACGAAGGCCGGAACCTGGAGCACCTCCTGGCGTAACCGGGAGTGGAGAACGGCTAAGCCTCAGGTCGCGCTTCTCCTTAACACCGACGGTTGGATTCAGTGGCTCGGCCGCGCTGAGCCCAGCAGGACCGTCTCTGATCGCGATACGCTTATTGAAGTATCTGAGATTGAAGAGATTGAGACTACGCTATACGCCACGCTCGCATCTGAAGCCAAGCTTACGGCCGCCGAAGCTCGAACGCTGGGGCCGATCTCTGTCGATGCAGGAGACAAGCTCATCGACACCCTCACCTCATTCTTCCCGCACTTAGAGGATTTGGTTGAGTGGCTGGGTCGAGACAACATTCGAATAAGCCCCAACGACGACCACGCGATACGCGTTAATGAGCAACGTGACGCCACCGGACTGCTCCTCGATATCAGTGGAGTTGGCCGTCGAGAACTTCGCCAAGGAAGGTTCAACCCATTCGAACAGCTTCCTTCGTTCCTTGCCTCTCAGCTTCCCCGTGCAGTCTCCGAGGAGACGCTGATCGATCACGACGTTAATGTCGTCCCAGGCATGGAGGCAATGCGAGGAGCGCATGTCGACTGGCGCATCTTCCAAAACGCCAACAATCGACTCTATGTCGCGAACACCAACATGGAGCCGCTGGAGCGGACGCTTGGCGTCGATGTTATCTATTACAACCAGGGCGATAACTCATTTGTCATGGTCCAATACAAGCGGATGATCAACAAGCGCGCCACTGGCACGAAGGAGCTTTGGTACCGGCCCGACGACCAGCTCTACTTGGAACTTGACCGGATGCGCGGCGTTGACGAGCTATGCATCCCGGCCCCGGACTCTGACTTCCGGCTACACAGCCAGGCGAGCTGGGTGAAACTCTGTGATCCAACAGCTGAGGTCGATAAGCCACACGAACTGATTCAAGGCATGTACCTACCTAGGGCCTACTTCGAAGCCCTCTTAGACTCACCGGACTGCAGAGGCCCAAGGGGACGGCCCCGGCTCGGGTATTCCAATGTGAAGCGGCATCTTTCAAACACCAGCTTCATCGACCTAGTCAAGTCCGGCTGGATCGGCAGCCACGGAGCTTCTTCCAGCAATCTCGAAGCAATCATCAGGCAAGTATTGACCGACCGCCGGGCACTTGTTCTTGGGGTCAAGCTAGATCAGCGACTACGCGCTTAGACATCATGCCGACAAAGGTCATGTGATGTTATGATTAACTCATCAAGCATCAATCCAGATGCAGCACTTAAGACGTCGTTTCAGAAGTCGGCGTGTCGGTCCTGTGTGGAGTCGTGCTGGTCGGTGATC
>NZ_BAABGT010000072.1:0-71076 GCF_039541715.1 Pseudonocardia xishanensis | reverse complement strand
CATTCGCCTGGGCGTGTCACCCTGCCCACCGCGTCACCAACCTCCGTAAGTAGGACAGCTAGCCGGACGGTCGCTGTTCGCCGACAGCGGACGGGTCGTGCGGGGACGAGCGGGGGCCGGACTCGGTACGGTGGACCCACGCCGTCGGTGCGACGGTGCGGCCCTCGGGTCGACGAGGAGGGGTGGGCGAATGGCTCTGCTGCTGCGTGAGGCGATCGGTGGCAGCCTGCGGCGTGCCCGCACCCTGCGGAAGCGCACCCTGCGGGACGTGTCGCGCGCCGCCCGGGTCAGCCTGGGCTACTTGTCCGAGGTGGAGCGGGGCCGCAAGGAACCCTCCAGCGAGCTGCTGGCCGCGATCTGCGAGGCGCTGGACGTCTCGCTGGCGGACCTGCTCACCGAGGTCGTCGAGGAGATGACCGCCGTCGAGTTCGTCGGCCGCACGGACACGCTCGTCCCGATCGGGCAGCGACACGCCGACCTGCGGCTCGCTCCGGTGGGCGGCAGGCTGGCGGGCGCACGCCCCGGCACGCCCGTGGCGTCCGCCGCCTGAGCCCGGTTCGTCCGGATCTCCCGGATCTTCTCCCGGGCACCCCGGCGCGCCCGGTAGCCTGGGCCAGGGTCGCCCCGACGGCGACCTCCGGACGATCCCCGATATCGTCCGTGCGCGGTGGCGGCAGCCCGGTCCGCGATGCCACGATGGCGGTCGCGGGGGGACACGCGGTCCGCTCGACCGGTTTTCGTACTCGGAGGTAGGCGGAGCAGATGGCCAACGGTTTCACGAAGGCCTGGAAGTACCTGATGGCGCTGTTCTCGTCGAAGGTGGACGAGTACGCGGACCCGAAGGTGCAGATCCAGCAGGCCATCGAGGATGCACAGCGTCAGCACCAGGCGCTCTCGCAGCAGGCGGCCGCCGTGATCGGCAACCAGCGCCAGCTCGAGATGAAGCTCAACCGGCAGCTGGGGGAGATCGAGAAGCTGCAGGCGTCGGCCCGGCAGGCGCTGGTCCTGGCCGACCAGGCCCGCGCCCAGGGGGACGAGGTCAAGGCCGGCCAGTACGAGCAGGCCGCGCAGGCCACGGCGACCCAGCTCGTCACGGCGGAGCAGTCCGTCGAGGACCTCAAGACGCTGCACGACCAGTCGATCGGCGCGGCGGCGCAGGCCAAGCAGGCCGTGGAGCGCAACGCCATGCAGCTGCAGACCAAGATCGCCGAGCGTACGAAGCTGCTCAGCCAGCTCGAGCAGGCGAAGATGCAGGAGCAGGCGGCCAAGTCGCTCCAGCAGATGACCGAGCTCTCCGCGCCGGGCAACACCCCGTCGCTTGAGGAGGTGCGGGACAAGATCGAGAAGCGTTACGCGAACGCGGTCGGCGCCTCCGAGCTGGCCCAGAACTCGGTCCAGGGCCGGATGCTCGAGGTGCAGCAGGCCACCGTCGACATGGCGGGCGCCAGCAGGCTGGACCAGATCCGCGCCTCGATGGCGGGCAACTCCATCACCGGTGGCGAGAAGCCCACCCAGCAGATCCCGGCGTCCCCGCAGACGACTCCGCAGGCCCAGGAGCAGCCCGGCACCGCCTGATCCGCTCGTCCCGGACGGCACTCCCGCTGCGGCGGGGGTGCCGTTCGTCGTCTCAGCCCGCGATCCGGGCCCGCTCGATGAGGACGGCGACCACGCCCGCCACCAGCAGTAGTAGTGCGATCCCCGCGAGGACGGCCGCGATGCCCGGGGCGGTGGAGCGCCCGTCGCCGATCGCCTCGATCACCGCCGCGGCCGCGACGACGAAGATCCCGCCGACGCAGATCAGCAGGGTGAGCAGCACGCCGGTGCCCTCCGCCGAGCGTTCGGGCGGGAGCACGTTCTGCACCGCGAGCTGGCCGAGCGAGTAGCCCATGCCCGTCGTGATCCCGCAGGCCGCCAGCGCGAGGACGTACAGCGGGACCGGCCCGGCCACCGCCAACAGGACCAGCGAGGGCGCGGCGAGCAGCAGCGCGACGCCCATCACGATCCCGGGCGGGAACCGCACCGACAGCCGTCCGGCCAGCGGCCCGCACGCGGCCAGGCCGACGGAGGAGACGAAGAACAGCACGCCTGCCGCCGCGGCGGAGAACCCGCGGACGGTCTGCAGGTCGAGTGTCGCGACCACGATGTAGACGCACGAGCCGATGTTCGCGACGGTCCCGGCGACCGCGAGCACCACGAACAGCCGGTCCCGCAGCAGCGAGGGCCGGACCAGCGGGGCGGCCGCGCGCGTCTCCCGCGCCCCGAAGGCGGCCAGCAGCAGCACACCCGCGACGAGCGGCACCAGTGTCTCGACCGAGGCGAGTCCCTGGGCCGAGACGTCGTCGATCGCGAGGCTGACCCCCGCGAGCCCGCCCACGACGGTGACCACACCCCACCAGTCGAGCCCGCGCAGGGACCGCGACGTCCCCGCCTCGCGCGAGTCCGGCAGCGCCAGCGCCCGCCAGACCGCCACGGCGGCCACCGGGACGTTGAGCAGGAAGACCCACCGCCAGCCCGCGGTCGAGGCCAGCACCCCGCCGACGACCGGGCCGAGCGCGGTGCCGATCCCCGCGATCCCGAGCAGGAACCCGGTGACCCGCGGCCGGACCACCTCGTCCGTCGCGTTGGTGACCAGGGCGAAGGCCGTCGGCATGATCAGGGCTGCGCCGACGCCCTGGGTGATCCGGGCCCCGATCAGCAGCGGCACGGACGAGGCCAGACCGCACACCAGCGACGTCAGGCCGAACAGCGCGATGCCCGCCACGAGCACGCTGCGCCGCCCCAGGACGTCCCCGGCCCGACCGGCGGGGATGAGCAGCGAGCCGAGCGCGAGCATGTACCCGCTGACGAGCCACTGCAGGTCGGTGGGAGTGCGGTCGAGGTCGGCGGCGATGGCGGGCAGCGCCAGGCTGAGCGAGAAGAAGTCCAGCTGGATGCAGAACAGCGCCGCGCCCACCGGCAGGAACGGCAGGGCCAGACGGAACGTGCTCGGTGCGGCGGTGGACACGGGTCTCCCGAGGTTCGGCGGCCCCGACCGGCGTCCGCCGAGTCAAACACGACGCCGGCGCGGGGGCGATCCGGCGAACGGGGTCCGTGCCGGTCAGCGGCGGCGAGGGCGCTTCGGCGCGGGGGCCGGGCCCTGCTGGCAGCGCGGGCACCAGTACGCGGGGCGGGCGTACACGCCGTCGCCCTGCTCGGCGGTCAGGACTCGGGTCCGGCAGCGGCGGCACGGCCGGTTGCCGCGCTCGAACACCCAGTGGGCCTGGTCCGGGTGCATCGAACCCGTGGTGGTCTGCTCGGGGCGGTCGGCGTTCGAGAGCAGCAGCGTGCGGGACAGGGCGATCACCCCGGACAGATCGGGGGTGTCCCGGACCAGCGTCCACGGGGTGAGCCCGAGCAGGAAGCACACCTCGGTCTTGTAGAGGTTCCCCACGCCCGCCATCACCCGCTGCTCCAGCAGGGCCAGCCCCAGCTCGTGCTCGCCGCGCCTCGCCAACCTGCGCAGCGCCTCGGCCTCATGCTCGGGCCCCCAGTCGGGGGCCAGCAGGTCCGGCCCGAGGTGCCCGACGAGCCGGTCCTCCTCCGCCGTGGGCAGCAGCTCCATGTCGTGCAGGGCGAACCCCACGGCGACCCGGTCCGGCACCTCCAGCACCGCCCGGGCCTCGTACGCCGGGCGCCGCCACGCCATGCCGGGTCGGTAGAGGTGCCAGGAGCCGTCCATCCGGAAGTGCGAGTGCAGGCTCGTGCCGTCGTCGAAGCGGGTGAACAGGTGCTTGCCCACCGACGCCACGCCCGTCACGCCGAGCCCGGTCAGGTCCACCGCGGCGAGCCGGGGGTGTCGGAGCTCGCCGCGCACGAGCTCGTGGCCTGCCAGGGCGGCGTGCAGGCGCTTCCCGGCGAGAAAGACCGTGTCACCCTCGGGCACGCACTCGAACCTACCGGCGGACCGCCCGCTCGGCGCGATGTGCGAGGGCGGCGGAGCGGAGGAGCCGGTCGCGGCCTACGGTCGCGAGGGTGAGAACTGCGCGCGTCGTCGTCGTCCTGGTCGCCTCCCTCGTGCTCGGCGGGTGCGGTGCGGCGACGACCTCGGCCCCGAGCTCGGGGGGCGGGCCGAGCGCCACGCTGCCCGCGCTGCGGACCAAGCTGGCCTCGCTGGCGCTGGACGAGTGCCTGACCCAGCCCGGCGCGCAGGCCTACCCGAACTGCTCGCGGTTCGTCCGCGAGGTGCAGAACGTGGTACCCGCCGCGCGGGCGGAGAGCGGAGCGGTCGCCTCGCCGGGCGCGCTCGTCGCGGCGGCCGACGCGGTCGACGGAGCGGTGGGCAGGCTGACCCAGGACACCTGCGTCGCGACCGGGGGTGCGCCCGTCGGGGGCCCGCAGGACTGCGGGCCGGACTTCACCTCGCTGCAGCAGTCCTTCCGGAACCTGGTCGCCGCCGTCGGTTCGTGAGCCTTGTCCGGCTCGTCCGCCTGCGGAAACACCCGAACCGGACGTCTGCGCACCGCTCCCGTGCGACGGCCGTCACGTGGGCATGATGGCTGGCGGACGACGAGGGGTGGGGCACAGGGATGAGGGTCAGCTGGGGCGCGGCCGCGCTCGGCGTGGCGGTGGCCGCCGCGATGGTGCTCGGGGTGCTGCTCGGCACGCACCCGGCCGCCGCGGGAGCGCTGGGGTCCGACGGGCTCCTCCCGCTCGCCGAACCCGCCGCACCGGCTCCCACACCGGTCGTGCACGTCTCGGCGACCGACCTCAACCCCACCACGCCGATCACCGTCACGGTGACGGACGGGACCGCGCAGACCGTCCGCGTCACGGACCCGAAGGGCACGGCGGTCGACGGCACCCTCGCCCCCGACGCCCACACCTGGACCTCCACCGGCGCCCTCGCCTACGGCACCACCTACGCGGTCGCCGTGGACACCCTCGCCGCGGACCGGACACCCGGCCACGCGGACGAGACGGTGCACACGATCGCCCCGAAGGCCGAGGCCTACCCCTCGTTCGTGCCCGCCCCGAACTCGGTGCCGACGGTGGGGGTGGGGCAGCCGCTCGTCGTCCGCTTCGACCATGCGATCACCGACCGCGCCGCCGCCGAGAAGGCCCTGACGGTCACCACGAGCCCCGCGCAGGCCGGCGGCTGGGCCTGGATCTCGGACACCGAGGTCCACTACCGCCCGCCGCAGTACTGGCAGCCGGGGACCGCGATCACGCTGAAGGCCGCGATGTTCGGCGTCGACCTCGGCGACGGCGTCTACGGCTCCACGGACCGCACCCTGACCCTGAAGGTGCACGACGCCTGGGTCGCCAAGGCGGACGGCGCCACCGAGCAGATGCAGATCTTCGACAACGGCGCCCTGGTGAAGACGATGCAGATCAGCCTGGGCGCGCCCGGCTTCCCGTCGCACACCGGACCCCACGTCATCTCGGACAAGCAGCCGTCCATCGTCATGGACTCCTGCACCTACGGTGTCTGCGCCGGTCAGCCCGGGTACTACAAGGAGAAGGTCGACCTCGACCTGCGGATCTCCAACGACGGCGAGTTCGTCCACTCCGCGCCGTGGTCGGTGGGGCAGCAGGGCAACTCCAACGTCTCGCACGGCTGCGTGAACCTCGCCCCCGCGGACGCGCAGTGGTTCTTCGACCACTTCGGCATCGGGGACGTCGTCGAGATCACCAACTCGGGCGGCCCGTCCCTGCCGCTCTACGACACCTACGGGGACTGGGAGCTCAGCTGGCCGGACTGGCAGGCGGCCTCGGCCCTCTAGGCGACCGCCCGCCCCAGGACGGTGTACTTCTCCACGGCCATCCGCTTCGTGACGGCCGCGCCCGGGACCAGCGTGGACCCGTGGAAGGTGCCCGGGTACAGGTGCAGCTCCACCGGCACCCCGGCCGCCTGCAGCGCGAGCGCGTAGGCGATGCCCTCGTCCCGCAGCGGGTCGAAGGCCATCACCGAGACGTACGCAGGCGGCAGCCCGGTCAGGTCCGTCGCCCGGGCGGGGGCCGCGTACGGGGGCACGGCGTCGGTGCCGCGGATGTCGGCGCCGACGTAGCACTCCCAGCTCACGACGGCGTTCGGCCGGTTCCATACCGGGGTGTCCACGAACGCGCGCATGCTCGGGGTCTCCAGCCGGTCGTCCAGCTCCGGGATGGCCAGGAACTGGAACGCGATCTCCGGGCCGCCGCGGTCCCGGGCCAGCAGCGCGAGTGCCGCCGCGAGCCCGCCGCCCGCGCTCGTCCCGTGCACCGCGATCCGCGTGGGATCGACGTCCACCTCGTCCGCGTGCTCGGAGAACCAGGTCAGACCGGCGTAGCAGTCCTCGAGCGGGCCCGGGTACGGCGTCTCGGGCGCGAGCCGGTACTCCACCGTGACGACCGGGACCCCCACGGCCCGGCACAGCGCCAGGTTCGCCGCGTGCGACCCGTCGACGTCCCCCATGACGAACCCGCCGCCGTGCACGTCCAGGATCCCGCCGGTACCCCGGACGACCTCCGGTCGGTAGATCCGCAACGGCACGTCCGGTGCTCCCGCGGGCCCCGGCACGGCGATGTCGGTGACCCGCACACCGCTCTCGTCCGGCGCGGGCAGCGTGGAGCGGATCGCCGCCAGCGTGGTCCGCGCGGCAGGCAGGTCGGTGAGATCGAGCGCGGGGAGCTCGGGCAACGCCGCGGCGAGCTCGGGATCGAGAGCGTAGTCGGTGGTGGTCACGGGGCCTCCCACATCGGCGGAGTCGGGCTCGGGCATACCGACCCGATCATGTCCGGCCCGCTCCCTGCCTGCACCCCGCCGACCCGTTCACCGGATCGCGGGACCGCCCGGTTCGGCGGGCTCCACGGTCAGGCGCGTAGTCGCAGGCCCTTCGGCGTGACGCGGAAGCCCGCCTCGGTGAGCACGTCCGCGAGCTCGGAACCCAGCGCGCCCCCGCCGTCCGCCTTCTCGACGGCCAGTGAACCCAGCCAGCCCTCGTGCACCGCCCCGGCCAGCGCCTGCGCCGCCGCCGAGAGCTCCTCGTGGTCCGTGGTGAAGGACAGCAGCGACTTCCCGCCCCGCTCGACGTAGAGGGCGGGTGCCCCGTCCACCAAGACCACCAGCGCCCCCGCCTTGCGCGCGGGCCGATGCTTCGACTCGCCGATCGTGCCGGGCCAGGGGAGGGCGGCGCCGTAGGGCTGGGCGGGATCGGCCGCGGCGAGCACGACCCGGGACAGCCGGGCCCCCGCGAGCTCGGGGCCTGCGGGGGCGAACCCGCGACCCCGCCCCGGACCGCCGCCGCGCCCGGGACCCGCCGCGACCCCGGGGGTGCGGCCGGGTCCGGCCTCGTCCCCGAACCCGAGCTCCTCCGGGTCGAGGCCCTCCGACCCGGCTCCGCGCCCGGCGGGGGGACCGGCCGCGCGCGACCCGGCCTCGCCCGCCCCGCCGACGGACCCGGCGCCCGTCGGCTCCACGGCCGGACCGTCCGGTGAGGACATCGCCCGCACCCGGTCGATCGCACCCGGCACCGCGAACTGTGCCGCGCCGAGCCCCTCGACCACGTACCCGCGGCGCACCCGCCCGGAGTCCTCCATCGCCCGCAGCACCTTGTAGACCCCGGCGAACCCGCCGGAGACCCGCTCGGTGCCCAGCGCCCCGCGGGTGAGGATGCCGTGCCGCTCCAGGAACGCCTCGGCCTTGGCGTGGGCCCGACGGGTCGCCTCCGGCTCGCGGTCCACCGCGAGCGCCCAGCGCCCGCCGACCGAGGGAGGCCCTGTGCGGCTGGGCATCTGCGGCCGCCCCGCCCGCAGCTGTGCGTACCGCCCGCGCCCCGCGGTGCGCCGGGTCCGGTGCGCCGCGGCGCCCTTGCGCCCACCGCCGCCGGACAGCCGCGCGCGCAGCGGCCCGAGCGTGTCGTTCGTGAGCAGCCCGGCCCACACCAGGTCCCAGATCGCGGCCTCGGTCGCGGAGTCGACCGGTGTCTCCTCGCCCTGGGCGACCAGCGCCGCGCCCGCCGCGTCCGCGAGCTGGCGGAAGAACAACGCGCCCCCACCCACCGCGGGCTCGCCGAGCTCCGGCATTCCCAGTACACCCAGCAGCGCGCGGTGCAGCGGCGTGCCCGCGACCTCGGTCTCCGGCTCGGGCAGCAGCAGGTCGGCCACGTCCGCCGGGGCGACCGCCAGCCAGCCGTCGCTGCCCGCGAGCGGTCCGCACCCGGTCCAGGTGACCTCGCCGGCCGCGGTGAGCTCGTCCAGCAGGGCGGGGGTGTAGCCCGGCAGCCGCGCGGGCAGGATCAGCGACTCCAGCGCGCTCGCCGGCAGCGGCGCCCCGGCCAGCTGCTCGACCACGCCCAGCACGTCCTCCGCGCCGGGCGCGCGCCGCATCCGGCCCCGCCGCTCGCCCCCGGCGCCGGTCTGCACGCCCTGCCACGCGGGCAGGAACCGGCCGAGCGCCCGCTGCTCGACGGGCTCGACCTCGGCCCGCAGCCGAGCCAGCGACGCCCGGCGCAGCCTGCGCAGCACCTCGGCGTCGCAGTACTCGACGGTGCCGGGGCTCGGGGTGGATGCCACAGCCTGCGGGCGCAGCTCACCGCGCACCACCCGCCCGACGCCGGTGAGCCGGTCCAGCACCCCCGACACCACCGCGACGCCCAGCCCGAACCGCGCCGCACACTCGGCCGCGGTGAAGGGCCCGTGCGTGCGCGCGTACCGCAGCACCAGGTCACCCAGCGGGTCCGGCACGGGCTCGGTGAAGGTCTCCGGGACGCCGACGGGCAGCGGGGCGCCGAGCGCGTCCCGGATCCGGCCCGCGTCCTCGATCGCGACGAACCGCTCCTCGCCCGCGATCCGCACGCGGATGGCCCGGCGCTGGGCCTCCAGCTCGGCCAGCCAGGCGGGCTGGACGCCGCGGGCCAGCCCGTCCGCCTCCGACAGGTCCCCGACGAAGCGCAGCAGGTCCGCCGCGCCCTCCATGTCCCTGGCCCGGCGGTCCTCCGCGGTGCGCTGCAGCGCGGCCTCGACCTCGGCCAGCACCTCCGGGTCCAGCAGCTCCCGGATCGCCTCGGAGCCCAGCAGCTCGGCCAGCAGTGTGGAGTCCAGCGACAGCGCCGCCGCCCGGCGCTCGGCCAGCGGGGCGTCCATCTCGTAGAGGAACATCCCGATGTAGCCGAACAGCAGGCTGCGGGCGAAGGGCGAGGGCGCCGGTGTCTGCAGCTCGACGACCTTGACCTTGCGGGACCCGATGTCCGTCATCAGCTCGCGCAGGCCCGGCAGGTCGTAGACGTCCTGCACGCACTCGCGCATCGCCTCGAGCGTGATCGGGAACTGTTCGAACTTCCCGGCCACGGCCAGCAGCTGCGCGGAGCGCTGGCGCTGCTGCCACAGAGGGCTGCGGCGCTTGGGATCGCGGCGGGGGAGCAGCAGCGCCCGCGCGGCACATTCGCGGAACCGTGACGCGAACAGCGAGGACCCGCCCAGCTCCCCGACCACGATCTGCTCGACCTCACCCGGTTCGAGCAGCACGTCCTCGGCGGTGGGCATGATCTCGGCGCCCGAGTCGTCCGGCGCGTCCGGCAGGCGCAGGACGATCCCGTCGTCCGCGCCCGCGGCGTGCACCTCGACCCCGCGCCGCTCCCGCATCCGGGCCGCGATCGCCAGTGCCCACGGCCCGTTGACCTGCGAGCCGAAGGGGGAGTGGACGACCAGCCGCCAGTCGCCCAGCTCGTCCCGGAAACGCTCGACCAGGATCGTGCGGTCGCTCGGGACGTGCCGGGTCGCCTCCTGCTGTTCGCGCAGGTAGGCCAGCAGGTTGTCGGTGGCCCACGCGTCCAGGCCCGCGGCGGCGGCCCGTTCGCGGGCCTCCCCATCGGTCAGGCCCGCCATCTCCCGCACGAACGCCCCGACCGCACGCCCCAGCTCCAGCGGCCGCCCGATCGACTCGCCCTTCCAGAAGGGCATCCGCGCGGGTTCGCCCGGCGCCGGCGTGACGATCACGCGATCGTGGGTGATGTCCTCCACCCGCCAGCTCGAGGTGCCCAGCAGGAAGGTGTCCCCGACCCGGGACTCGTAGACCATCTCCTCGTCCAGCTCGCCGACCCGCGAGCCCGCGCCGTCCGCCCCGCCCGGGGTCATGACGGTGAACAGGCCGCGGTCCGGGATGGTGCCGCCGCTCGTCACGGCGAGACGCTGCGCGCCGGGGCGGCCCTTCAGCTCGTCCGTCACCCGGTCCCAGGTGATCCGCGCGCGCAGCTCGCCGAACTCCTCCGACGGGTACCGCCCGGCCAGCATGTCCAGCACCGAGTGCAGCGCCGAGTCCGGCAGGGCCGCGAACGGCGCCGCCCGGCGCACCATCGCGGCCAGGTCGGAGAGCTGCCACGGCTCCAGCGCGACCATCGCGACGATCTGCTGGGCCAGCACGTCCAGTGGGTTGCGCGGGTAGCGCATCGACTCGATCCTGCCGCCGGTCATGCGCTCGGCGACGACCGCGCACGACACGAGATCGCCGCGGAACTTCGGGAAGACCACACCCTGGGACACGGCGCCCACCTGGTGGCCCGCGCGGCCGACGCGCTGCAGCCCGGACGCCACGCTCGGCGGCGCCTCCACCTGGATGACCAGGTCGACCGCGCCCATGTCGATGCCCAGCTCCAGGCTCGACGTGGCCACCACGCACGGCAGCCGCCCGGACTTGAGCTCCTCCTCGACCAGGGTGCGCTGCTCGCGGGACATGGACCCGTGGTGCGCCTTCGCCACGACCGGCGGTGCGCCCCCGCCCACCCCGGACTGCCCGATCGCCTCCGCCGGGAAGCGATCGAGATCGACCGCGTCCTCCGCCTCGGCCTCGGCGGCCGCCAGCTCGTTCAGCTTCGCCGTGAGCCGCTCCGCGAGCCGCCGCGAGTTGGAGAAGACGATCGTGGACCGGTGCTCCCGCACCAGCTCCAGCAGCCGCCTCTCCACCGCGGGCCAGATCGACGGCCGCTGTGCGCCACCGGCCGCCGAGCCGATGACCTCCTCGTCCGCGCTGCCGGGGGCGGGCCGCTCGTCCAGCGCCGCGAGGTCCGGCACGGGCACCTCGACCCGCACCTCGATGGTCTTGGGCGTCTTCGGCTGCACGATCTCGACCGGGCGTGCGCCGGAGAGGAAGGTGCTCACCTCGTCCAGCGGGCGGACGGTGGCGGACAGCCCGATCCGCTGCGCCGGCGTCTCGAGCAACTCGTCCAGCCGCTCCAGCGACAGCGCCAGGTGCGCGCCGCGCTTGGTGCCTGCCACCGCGTGCACCTCGTCCACGATCACGGTCTCCACCCCGCGCAGCGACTCGCGCGCCGCCGAGGTGAGGATCAGGAACAGTGACTCCGGGGTGGTGACCAGCACGTCCGGCGGGGTGCGGGCGAACTGGCGCCGCTCGTCCGCCGGGGTGTCCCCGGTGCGCATCCCCACCGTGATGTCCGGCGGAGCGGCACCGAGCCGCTGCGCCTCCTGCCGGATACCGGTCAGCGGCGCCCGCAGGTTGCGCTGCACGTCCACCGCGAGGGCCTTGAGCGGCGACACGTACAGCACCCGACAGCGCTGCTCGACCGGCGCGGGCGGCTCCGCCGCCAGCCGGTCCAGCGCCCAGAGGAAGGCGGCGAGCGTCTTACCGGAGCCCGTGGGGGCCACGACCAGCGCGTTCCGCCCCGCCTGCGCCGCACTCCACGCGCCCTCCTGGGCGGCCGTGGGCGCGGCGAAGGCGCCCCGGAACCAGTCCCTGGTCGCGGGGGAGAACCCGTCGAGTGCGCTCACGGGACCCATCATGGCCCGACCCACCGACAGTTTCGCGCCGGCGGCTCAGCACCATCCACACCCCGACCGCGCACAGCGCGATGCCGGGGCCCGCGAGCACCCCGGGCACGTCGCCGAACATCAGGAAGGTCCACAGCATGGTGGTGGGCGGGGTCAGGTAGAGCAGCGTCGAGACCCGGGTGGCGCCGCTGCGGCGCAGGACCACCAGGTACATCCCGTAGCCGCCGAAGGTCGACAGCACCACGGTCCAGGCGACCGCGCCCCAGAACCCGGGCTCCGCGGGCGGCCGGAGGTCACCGAGCAGAACGGTCACCAGCGAGATCAGCACACCGGCCGTCGTCACCTGGAGGGCCATCGCCACGAGCGGGGTCTCCGGCGGGCGCAGCCTGCGCTCCAGCAGCGTCGAGGCGGACAGCGCGAGCATCCCGCCGACCGGCAGGAGGAAGGCCCAGGTCGGGGCGGTCCCGGGACCGAGGTCGCCCGCCACCACCAGCGAGACGCCCGCCAGCCCCGCGACGAGCCCGAGCCGCTGTCGCCCGGTCGTGTGTTCGCCGAGCACCGGACCGGCCGCGACCGCTACGACCAGGGGCTGCAGCGCGGCGATCAGCGCGGCCGTCCCGGCGGGCACCCCGAGCCCCACGCTCGTGACCACCCCGCCCAGGTACAGGACTTGGCCCAGCGTGCCCAGCAGGGCCTGGCGGGCGGTCGCGCCCCGCGGGATCGGCGCCCGTCGGACGAGCACGACGATCCAGAGGAGGGCAGCGGCGGCGGCGTAGCGCCAGGTGAGGAGGGTGTCGGCAGGCGCGTAGCCGGTGCCCAGCTCGGCGCCGACGAACCCTGAGCTCCAGAACAGGACGAATGCCGCCGGTGCGAGTCTCATGGTCGCGAGGTAATCATACCGGTCTGTATACTCGCAGTGTATGAGCACCCCCGCGGGCGAACGCCTCCTCACCGCCGCGAGCACGCTGTTCTACCGGCGCGGGATCCGCGCGGTCGGCGTCGACCTGATCGCCGAGACGGCGGGGACCACGAAGAAGACGCTGTACGACCGCTTCGGCTCCAAGGACGCCCTCGTCGCGCTCTACCTGGAGCGCCGCGCCGCGTTCTGGCAGGGGTTCCTGCGGGAGCGCATGGCGGGCCGCCCGCCCGCGGCGGTGTTCGACGTCCTCGCGGAGTGGCTGGCAGACCAGGACCGCGGGTGCGCGTTCGTCAACGCCTACGCCGAGATCGGCGGCACGGACCACCCGGCCGAGCCGGTGATCCGGGCGGAGAAGGAGTGGATGCGTGCCTACCTGGTCGAGCTGGTCCGCGCCGCCGGGCTGCCCGCGGAGCTCGGCATCGACCTGCACCTGCTCTACGAGGGCGCGTCGGTGATGGCGACGGCGGGCGGCGTCCCCGACGCGCCGGTACGGGCGAAGGCGGCGGCGGAACGGCTGCTCAGCGCCTGCGGTTCTGCACCCACCAGCGGATCAGCAGGGTGAGCGAGGTCAGCAACATCAGCAGTACGACGAGCTGTCCCAGCGGCGAGGCGAGCCCCGTGGGATCGGACATACCGGTCAGCGTAGCCAGGTCGGGCTCGCCGCGCCGGGCTCCGGCACGGACGGCCAGTGCAACGGCTGCCCGTCCACGGTCCCGGGCGGGGAGGCGAGCGTGAAGCGCCCGAGGGACTCGACGTGGGGCGCGGGATCGACCTCGACCGCGTCGGGCTCCCCGCGGGGCAGGCCCTGCAGGAACGTGGCGGTGCCCGCCAACGCCAGCCGGACGTGGTGCGTCCCACCGGACCGGCGCTGCTCGGCGACGGCGAGCAGCGCGGCCGCCGCGCCCAGGTAGCCGGTCGCGTGGTCCAGGACCTGGGCGGGAAGCGCGCCCGGCGACCCCTCGACGAGCCCGATCCCGCTCGCGGTCTGCACCAGGCTGTCGAACCCCCGTCGGTGTGCCCACGGCCCCGTGTGCCCCCAGGCGGACAAGGTGACCACGACCAGTCCGGGATGGGTCCGCGCCAGCTCCTCGGGGGCCAGCCCGAAGCGGTCCAGAGCGCCGGGACGGTAGCCGGTGACCAGGACGTCCGCCCCGGCGAGCAGCTCCGGAAGGGGGAGATCGGCGATCGCGGACCGCTTGCCCGGCAGCGTCTCCCACGCCTGCGCGGGCAGCTCCGGCCGGTGCGGCGGATCGATCCGCAGCACGTCCGCGCCGTGGGCGGCCAGCGTCCGGGTGGCGACCGGGCCTGCGATCACCCGGGTCAGGTCCAGCACCCGCAGCCCGCCCGCCCGTGCCGACGGCCGGGGTGCGGCGTCGCCGATCCTCCGGCGCTCGACCAGTGGCAGGGCCAGCGCGGCCCGCCCGGCCCCGGTGGCCGCCCACTCCTCCTCGGTGCGGGTCGCGGCGGCGACGCCCCCGGCCTCGTGGATCGCGGTCTCGAGGTCGACCTTCGGCCATGCGGAGATCGCGGCGCGGACCTCGTCGAGCCCGGCATCCTCGCCGAGCCCGAGGACGCCACGGGCGGCGGCGGCGTGCCAGGGGTAGTTCGCGTGCAGGCGGATCCAGCCGTCGGTGGTGCGGTGGAAGGCGGACAGCGGGGCGAACCCGCTGCCGGGACTCGCGCCGTCGACCCGCAGGTGGCGTTCGCTGCACAACGCCACGGCGGCCTGTCGGGTGTCGATCGCGACGGGGCGGTCGGTGGCGGCCAGCAGGGCCGCGCCGATGGTCGCGGTGCCGAACGCGGTGACCGGGAAGCGGCTGGCCAGGGTGTGCGCGGGACCGGTCGTCGTCAGCCGGGGGAGCTCGGCGGGGTCCCCGCCGAGGGCCGCCCAGACCTGCTCGATCACGGAGACGGATGCTACGCCGCGCCGTCGGTCCGGCCCTCCGTCGTGTCCGTCGGGCGGTGACTACCCTCGACCGGGTGCGACTGAGTCATTTCCGGTCCCTGCTGCACGACGAGTTCGGCGAGGCGCGCGGCAGCTCGCTGGCCCGCGACCACGTGTTCGCCGAGCTGGGCGGGCGCAGCGCCGAGCAGGCGATCGAGGCGGGGATCGACCCGAAGCGGGTCTGGGACGTCATCTGCACGGCCTACGACGTGCCCGCGGACCGGCGGCTGGGGCGGGACTAGGAGGTCCCCTGCCGCTGGGCGCGGGAGGATAGCCGATCGGCGTGTCGGACTCGGCCTCGAACACGTGTTCGTATAGCCTGCGTCCACAGAAAGCCTCGCCTGTGGATGGCGGGGACACGATTCCGAAAGTGTCGGTGGGACCCCATACGGTTCACCCGTGGCTCCCCGGAAGTCGTCGAACACGTCAACACAGACCCGCACCACCCCGACCGAGCGAGGTACTCAGATGGGCACTCCCGACCGCGAGAAGGCGCTCCAGCTCGCCCTCGCCCAGATCGAGAAGAACCACGGCAAGGGCTCGGTGATGCGCCTCGGCGACGACACCCGTCCGCCGATCGGTGTGATCCCCACCGGGTCGATCGCGCTGGACGTGGCGCTGGGCGTCGGGGGTTTCCCCCGCGGCCGCGTCGTCGAGATCTACGGCCCGGAGTCCAGCGGTAAGACCACCGTCGCGCTGCACGCGGTGGCCTCCGCGCAGGCCGCGGGCGGCACCGCCGCGTTCATCGACGCGGAGCACGCGCTGGACCCGGAGTACGCCAAGGCCCTCGGCGTGAACACCGACGAGCTGCTGGTCTCCCAGCCGGACACCGGCGAGCAGGCGCTCGAGATCGCGGACATGCTGATCCGCTCCGGCGCGCTGGACATCATCGTCATCGACTCGGTGGCCGCGCTCGTGCCGCGCGCCGAGATCGAGGGCGAGATGGGGGACAGCCACGTCGGCCTGCAGGCCCGGCTGATGAGCCAGGCGCTGCGCAAGATCACCGGCGCGCTGAGCACCTCCGGCACCACGATGATCTTCATCAACCAGCTCCGCGAGAAGATCGGCGTGATGTTCGGGTCCCCCGAGACCACGACGGGCGGCAAGGCGCTGAAGTTCTACGCCTCCGTCCGGCTGGACATCCGCCGCATCGAGACCCTGAAGGACGGCACCGACATGGTCGGCAGCCGCACCCGGGTCAAGGTCGTGAAGAACAAGGTGGCCCCGCCGTTCAAGCAGGCGGAGTTCGACGTGCTCTACGGCGTCGGCATCAGCCGCGAGGGTTCGCTGATCGATGTCGGCGTGGAGCAGGGCATCATCCGCAAGTCCGGTGCCTGGTACACGTACGAGGGCGACCAGATGGGGCAGGGCAAGGAGAACGCCCGCAAGTTCCTCAAGGAGAACCCGGACATCGCCGCCGAGGTCGAGAAGCGGATCAAGGAGAAGCTCGGCATCGGCGCGGTGCTGGACGCCGACGCCGCCGTCGAGCCGGTGCCCGCTCCGGTCGACTTCTGAGCGTGGCCCCCCGCACGACCCCCGGCAGGGTCGGCGAGGCGGCGCCCGCCCGGCACCGCCTCGCCATGGAGGACCTCGACCCGGCCCCCTCGGCGGAGGTCGTCGTCGCGTCGTTCGGGGACGATCCGGCCGGGCAGGACCGCTCCGGTCCCGGGACCACCCCGGGGGAGACCGAACCCCCCGCCGTCGCGGACTTCACCGACTTCCCCGTCCCTGCGGGCGGCGGCGGGACCGCCGCCTCCGCCGCCCCGCTCGACGCAGGTGGTGCCGGGGGTGGGACGAGTGCCGGCGACGGGGCCGGTTCCGCGAACGCCGCGGAGTCCGTGGCGGTGGCGGGAGTCGGTCACCCCGTCGGGCTCGGTGACCTCGCCGCCGTCGGCGGTGCGGTCGAGGGCCCGGGGCCTGCTGGGGCCGTCGGCGAGGCGGCCGTCGGTGAGGCGGCCGTCGGCGAGGACACCGAGGAAAGCGAGGACACCGAGGACCGCCGTCCCGGAGTCGCGGACTTCGACGGGCTCGACGCCGCCCCGGACCGGCAGCCGCCTGCCGAGCTGGGCACCCTCGGCGCGCCCGCAGGGGAGTCCCCGCAGCTCACGATGGACGACCTGCGCTTCGGACGCCGCGGCGCGCGCACCGACCGTCGTGCGCGCACCGACCGTGAGCTCCGAGCGGAGCGGGCGCGGGCTCGGGAGCGCCCCGGCCGCGCCGCCCCCGCGTCGGCAGGGGGATCGGGCGTCCGGGGCGGGACGGCGGAGCCGCGGTCGGAGCGCCTCCCGGACGACGCTCCCGCGCTGGACACCGCCGCCGCTGCCTGGGAGGCGGGGGAGTTCACCTCGATCGGCGCGGATCCGGAGCGCGCCGACCGGGCCCGGCCCCGGGGTCGCGAGCGGGGTCGCGCCCGACGGGCCGTGCCGGAGGAGCCCACCGAGGACACCCGCACGCCCGAGGAGCTGGAGGCCGCGGCCAGGGAGATCTGCCTGCGCCTGCTCACCGATCGCGCCCGCACGAAGCACGAGCTCGCCGCGCGGCTGCGGCAGAAGGGCATCCCGGACGAGGTCGCCCAGGGTGTCCTCGACCGCTTCGACGAGGTCGGCCTGATCGACGACGAGGCCTTCGCCGGTGCCTGGGTCCGCTCCCGACACACGCAGCGCGGGCTCGGTCGCCGCGCGATCGCGCAGGAGCTGCGCCGCAAGGGCGTCGCCGAGGAGATCGCGGACGAGGCGCTCACCGAGGTGGACGACGAGGCCGAGGCCCGGCGGGCTCGCGAGCTCGTCGACCGCAGGCTCCGCACCGTCACGCTGCGCGGCCCGGACGACCGCCGCAAGGTCGCCCAGCGCCTGGTCGGGATGCTCGCCCGCAAGGGCTATCCCGCAGGCATCGCCTACGGCGTGGTCCGCGCCGCCCTCGCCGAGCACGGCGCGGACGAGGACGAGCTCGGCCCGCCGGACCTCGACTGAGCCGTGCGGCACCCCGATCCACCCGGATCCATGATCACCACACCCCCACGCGGCCTCCGCGGTCCGGAACGCGGCGGATCGGTCAGGGGGAGGGGGCGCGGTGCAGCACCTGCACGTCCGCGGACATCCCACCCGCCGCGTCGACCGTGCTCACGTAGCTGAGCAGGACGTCGATGAAGGACTGGGCGGCGTGGGTGGGGGCGATGTCGGTGCGCCTCGCCAGCGCGACCGTGCGGTAGAGCGGCGGGGTCAACACCGTGCGGCGCAGGCGGGGCCGCCCCGCGAACACCAGGTCCGGCACCACCGCCACCCCGGTGCCCGCCTCCACGAGCCGCAGCACCGCGTCCATCTCCCCGCCCTCGACCGCGAACCGCGGGGTCACGCCGGCCGCGTGGTACGCCTGCAGCGTCACCTCCCGCAGGTCGTAGCCCTGCCGGACCATCACCAGCGAGCGACGGGACAGCTCGGTGATCGTCATCGAGCCACGCGAGGAGGGCGGGCGGCCCGAGCGGGGGGAGGCGACCGAGAGCCGTTCGCGCAGCAGCGGCAGCGTGTCCAGCGTCGGGTCGATCCCGGACGGCGGCACGACCACCAGTGCCACGTCCAGCGCGCCGCGGGCAAGCGAGCGGACCAGCGACTGAGACCCGTTCTCGGCCAGCTCGAGGTGGATCTCCGGGTAGCGCTCGTGGAAGAGCCGCAGCACCTCGGCGAACCAGCCGATACACATCGACGGGGTCGCGCCCACCCGCACCCGCCCCGTCCGCAGGCCCACCAGCTCCGCCACGGACTCCCGGGCGAGGTCCATGTCCGCCAGCATCCGACGGGCGAGCGGCAGCACCGCCTCACCGGCGGGGGTGAGCGTGACCGACTTCCCCCGATTGACCAGGGGGGCACCGAGATCGTCCTCCAACGCGCGGAGCTGGCGGCTGAGGGTGGGCTGGGCGACACCGGTCACATCCGCCGCACGAGTGAAGCTGCGCACGTCCGCGACCGCCACGAAGTACGCAAGCTGCTGAAGTGTCACAGGTATAGTCTACGTGCATAGATCATGGCGTCTCCATGCATTGGACGACACAACTCCTGAGTAGTGCACTGACGTCCGTGGCGACACAGGTGTCTACGAGGGGGAAGTCCCCCGCGACCCCGGCACGGCCCAAGCGGCCGTTGATCCCGGCGGTCCTGCTCAAGTTCGTGATGGCGCTGACCGGCGCCGTGCTGGTGCTGTACCTCGTGGTGCACATGATCGGCAACCTCCAGATCTTCTGGGGGCCCACGGCGCTCAACGGCTACGCGGAGTGGCTCCGCACGCTGCTCGAGCCCGTGCTGGGCTGGGAGGGCTTCGTCTGGGTCGTGCGGGTCGCGCTCACGGTGAGCGTCGTCGGCCACATCTGGGCCGCCACGCTGCTGGCCCTGCGGGCGAAGCGGGCCCGCCCGGTCAAGTACGCGGCAGGCAACAAGGTGAAGGGCAGCTACACCGCGCGCACCATGCGCTGGGGCGGCGTGATCGTCCTGCTGTTCATCATCTGGCACATCCTGGACCTGACCGCAGGCGTCGTGAACCCGAACGGCGAGCACCTCAAGCCGTACGAGAACATCACCGCCGACTTCACGCCGGACCGGTGGTACATCACCCTCTGGTACGTCCTGGCCCTGGTCGCCATCTGGTTCCACCTGCGGCACGGTCTGTGGAGCGCGATCCAGACCCTCGGCAGGTCGAGCAACCGCCGCGAGAAGACCCTGAAAGCCGGCGCGACGGTGTTCACCACCGTGCTGATCGTCGGTTTCCTGATCGTCCCGATCTCCGCCACGTTCGGATGGATCTGACATGAGCTACGCCGACTACTCCGTCGGGACCCCCGTCGTCGACAAGGCCGCTCCCGACGGTCCCATCGAGACCCGCTGGGAGCGCCGCAAGTTCAGCGTCAAGCTGGTCAACCCGGCCAACAAGCGCAAGGTCAAGATCATCGTCGTGGGCACCGGCCTGGCCGGGGGCGCGGCGGCGGCGACCCTGGGCGAGGCGGGCTACCACGTCACCAGCTTCTGCTACCAGGACAGCCCGCGGCGCGCGCACTCCATCGCGGCGCAGGGCGGCATCAACGCGGCGAAGAACTACCGCAACGACGGCGACAGCGTCTACCGGCTGTTCTACGACACCGTGAAGGGCGGCGACTTCCGCGCCCGTGAGTCGAACGTGCACCGCCTGGCCGAGATCTCCCGGCAGATCATCGACCAGTGCGTGGCGCAGGGCGTCCCGTTCGCCCGCGAGTACGGCGGCCTGCTGGACACCCGCTCGTTCGGTGGGGTGCAGGTCTCCCGCACCTTCTACGCCCGCGGCCAGACCGGCCAGCAGCTGCTGCTCGGCGCCTACCAGGCCCTCGAGCGCCAGATCCACGCCGGCACCGTGAACATGTACCAGCGCCACGAGATGCTGGAGCTGATCGTGGTCGAGGGCCGGGCGCGCGGCGTCGTGGTCCGGGACATGGTCACCGGCGAGATCTCCTCGCACCTGGCGGACGCCGTCGTCCTCGCGACGGGTGGCTACGGCAACGTCTTCTACCTGTCGACGAACGCCAAGGGCTGCAACGTCACCGCCAACTGGCGGGCGCACCGCAAGGGCGCGCTGTTCGCGAACCCGTGCTTCACCCAGATCCACCCGACCTGCATCCCGGTCTCCGGCGACCACCAGTCGAAGCTGACCCTGATGTCGGAGTCGCTGCGCAACGACGGCCGCGTCTGGGTCCCGAAGCAGCTCGGCGACACGCGCAGGCCGTCGGAGATCCCGGAGGCCGAGCGGGACTACTTCCTCGAGCGCAAGTACCCGAGCTTCGGCAACCTGGTCCCGCGCGACATCGCCTCGCGCGCGGCCAAGGAGGTCTGCGACGAGAAGCGCGGCGTCGGTCCGTCGGGCCTCGGCGTCTACCTGGACTTCGAGGACGCGATCACGCGCCTGGGCCGCAAGGCCGTCGAGGCCAAGTACGGCAACCTGTTCGAGATGTACGAGCGCATCACGGGGGAGAACCCCTACGACACGCCGATGCGCATCTTCCCCGCCGTGCACTACACGATGGGCGGGCTGTGGGTCGACTACGACCTGCAGAGCACCATCCCCGGTCTCTACGTGGCGGGCGAGGCGAACTTCTCCGACCACGGCGCGAACCGGCTCGGCGCCTCGGCGCTGATGCAGGGCCTGTCGGACGGCTACTTCGTCCTCCCGGTCACGATCGGCGACTACCTGGCGTCGAACACGCTGCCGGAGGTCCCGGCGGACGCGCCCGAGGTCCTCGAGGCGGAGACCGCGGTCAGGGAGCGCATCGAGAAGCTCCTGTCGATCGACGGCAACCGCACCGTCGACTCGTTCCACCGCGAGCTGGGCCACATCATGTGGGACTACTGCGGCATGGAGCGGACCGAGGACGGCCTGCTCAAGGCGATCGACCTGCTCGCCGAGCTGCGGCGCGAGTTCTGGAGCAACGTCAAGGTCCCCGGCGTGGGGGCGGAGCTCAACCAGAGCCTCGAGAAGGCCGGCCGGGTCGCCGACTTCATCGAGCTCGGCGAGCTCATGTGCCTGGACGCCCTGGCACGCCGCGAGTCCTGCGGCGGCCACTTCCGCGCGGAGAGCCAGACGGAGGACGGCGAGGCCCAGCGGGACGACGAGAACTTCTCGTACGCCGCCGCGTGGGAGTACACGGGTGCGGGCTCGGCCCCGGTGCTGCACAAGGAAGAGCTGAACTTCGAGTACGTCCACCCGACCCAGCGGAGCTACAAGTGAAGGTCAACCTGCGCGTCTGGCGCCAGAAGGACCCGGTCGACAAGGGCCGCATGGTCGACTACACCGTCGACGACGCGTCCGAGGACATGTCGTTCCTCGAGCTCATCGACGTGCTGAACGAGAAGCTGATCCTGTCCGGCGAGGAGCCGGTCGCGTTCGACCACGACTGCCGCGAGGGCATCTGCGGCATGTGTTCGATGGTGATCGACGGCCAGCCGCACGGCCCCGAGCGCTCCACCACCACCTGCCAGCTGCACATGCGGAAGTTCAACGACGGCGACACCATCACCGTCGAGCCCTTCCGTGCGGGCGCGTTCCCGGTGATCAAGGACCTGATCGTCGACCGGAACGCCTTCGACAAGATCATCCAGGCGGGCGGCTACATCTCGGCCAACACCGGCTCGGCCCCCGAGGCGCACTCCACCCCGGTGCCGAAGGCGGCGGCGGACCGCTCGTTCACCGCGGCGGCCTGCATCGGCTGCGGCGCGTGCGTGGCGGCGTGCCCCAACGGCTCGGCGTCGCTCTTCCTGGGCGCCAAGCTGACCCACCTCGGCGAGATGCCCCAGGGCCAGCCGGAGCGCTGGGACCGCGTCGTGAACATGGTCGAGACGCACGACGACGCCGGCTTCGGCGGGTGCACCAACACCGGAGCCTGCGCCACGGCCTGTCCCAAGGAGATCCCGCTCGACGTGATCTCCCAGCTCAACCACGACTACCTCAAGGCGACCGTCGGCGGGCGGCGCAAGAAGTAGCCGGAGGGATCCACAACTGCACAAGGCGAGCCCGGTTCCCCCTGGTGGGGGCCGGGCTCGTCGTGTTGCGTGAGTGAACGGGTACGCAGTGTGACCTACGTCTCGACCGGCCGATTGTTCCTGACCTGACACACGTCACGTGTGACCTCCGTCGTACGCTCCGTGTGATCCGCACGACAGGCAACGACGCCGAACGAGGGACTACGTGTCATCCACCACTGACATGGGTGCCGGCCGCGCACAGATCGCGGCCCGGACGCTCCGTACGGACCGCTGGTGGCTCCCGCCCCTGCTCAACGTGGCAGGGCTCGGGGCCTGGGTGCTCTATGCGACGGTCCGCGCGTTCATGCAGAACTGGTACTTCGTGCCGGAGTACAACTACCTCACGCCGTTCTACTCGCCCTGCGTCTCGTACGGGTGCGTGGAGCAGGCGGCCCACCTCGGCCGGTTCGTGCCGGACGTCTGGTTCCTGCCGTACGCGCTGATCAGCCTGCCGTTCCTGTTGCTGTTCCGGCTGACCTGCTACTACTACCGCAAGGCCTACTACCGGGCCTTCTGGGGCAGCCCGCCCGCCTGCGCGGTCGCCGAGCCGCACGGCAAGTACACCGGCGAGACCCGCTTCCCGCTGATCCTGCAGAACCTGCACCGCTACTTCTTCTACGCGGCGGCGCTGATCTCGATCCTGAACACCTACGACGCGGTGATCTCGTTCATCAAGTCCGACGGCTCCTTCGGCCTCGGTCTCGGTAACATCATCATCGTCGCGAACGTGGTGCTGCTCTGGCTCTACACCGCCTCGTGCCACTCCTGCCGCAGCATCATCGGCGGGCGGCTCAACCACTTCTCGAAGCACCCGGTGCGCTACAGGGCCTGGGGCTTCGTGACCAAGCTCAACGGCAAGCACATGCAGCTGGCCTGGACCACGCTCGCCAGCCTCGCGATCACCGACGCGTACATCATGTGCGTGTCCGCGGGCTGGATCTCCGACCTGCGGATCGTGGGGTGATCTGATGACCGAGAACATCGAGACGCACGAGTACGACGTCGTCGTGATCGGCGCCGGGGGTGCGGGCCTGCGGGCGGCGATCGAGGCCAGACTGCAGGGCAAGCGGGTCGCGGTCATCTCGAAGTCGTTGTTCGGCAAGGCCCACACCGTGATGGCCGAGGGCGGCTGCGCGGCGTCGATGGGCAACGTCAACCCGAACGACAACTGGATGGTCCACTACCGCGACACCATGCGCGGCGGGAAGTTCCTCAACAACTGGCGGATGGCGGAGCTGCACGCCAAGGAGGCCCCGGACCGCGTCTGGGAGCTGGAGACCTACGGCGCACTGTTCGACCGCACGCCGGACGGCAAGATCAGCCAGCGGAACTTCGGCGGGCACACCTACCCGCGGCTCGCCCACGTCGGCGACCGGACCGGGCTGGAGCTGATCCGCACCCTGCAGCAGAAGATCGTCTCGTTGCAGCAGGACGACTACAAGGTCACCGGCGACTACCAGTCCCACCTGCGCGTCTTCCACGAGTGCACGATCACCGAGCTGCTCAAGACGGACGGCCGGATCGCAGGCGCCTTCGGCTACTTCCGCAACGACGGCCGGTTCGTCCGCTTCGACGCGCCCGCGGTCGTCATGGCGACGGGCGGGGTCGGCAAGAGCTACCAGGTCACGTCGAACTCCTGGGAGTACACCGGGGACGGACACGCCCTGGCCCTGCGCGCAGGCGCCACGCTGATCAACATGGAGTTCCTGCAGTTCCACCCGACGGGCATGGTCTGGCCGCCGTCGGTGAAGGGCATCCTGGTCACGGAGTCGGTCCGCGGCGACGGCGGTGTCCTGCGGAACTCCGAGGGCGAGCGGTTCATGTTCTCCTACGTCCCGGACGTGTTCAAGGAGCAGTACGCCACCACCGAGGAGGAGGGCGACCGCTGGTACACCGACCCAGACAACAACCGGCGCCCGCCGGAGCTGCTCCCGCGTGACGAGGTCGCGCGCGCGATCAACTCGGAGGTCAAGGCGGGCCGGGGGTCACCGCACGGCGGGGTGTTCCTGGACATCGCCTCCCGCAAGACGCCGGAGGAGATCCTCAAGCGGCTGCCGTCGATGTACCACCAGTTCAAGGAGCTGGCGGACGTCGACATCACGAAGGAGCCGATGGAGGTCGGCCCCACCTGCCACTACGTGATGGGCGGCATCGAGGTCGACCCGGACACCGGGATGTCGAGCGTCCCGGGGCTGTTCGCGGCGGGGGAGTGCTCGGGCGGGATGCACGGCTCGAACCGCCTGGGCGGCAACAGCCTGTCCGACCTGCTCGTCTTCGGGCGGCGGACCGGGCTGTACGCGGCGCAGTTCTCCGAGGGCCCGCGGCCCGCGGTGGATCCCGCGGAGATCCAGGCCGCGGTCGACCGGGCGCTGCTGCCCTTCTCGACCGCCACCGACGGGGGTGAGAACCCGTTCGTCGTGCAGCTGGAGCTGCAGAAGACCATGCACGAGCTCGTCGGCATCATCCGCAAGGAAGACGAGATGGAGATGGCGCTCAAGAAGCTCCAGGACATCGCGACGCGGACCCGCACCGTCACCGTCGAGGGGCACCGGGAGTTCAACCCCGGCTGGCACCTGGCACTGGACCTGCGGAACATGCTGCTGGTCTCGCTCTGCGTGGCGAAGGCGGCGGTGGAGCGGCAGGAGAGCCGCGGCGGACACACCCGGGACGACTTCCCGGTCATGGACTCGGACTGGCGGCACGTCCTGCTGGTGTGCAGCGCCCTGGGCGAGGACAACGTGGAACTCACGCGCAAGGAGCAGATCCCGATGCGGCCCGAGCTGCTCGACCTCTTCGAGCTCGACGAGCTCAAGAAGTACTACACCGGCGAGGAGCTGGGCGGGCACCGCGCGGACCAGGGGGAGAAGGCATGAGTCACTGGCACCACTTCCGGGTGTGGCGCGGCGACCAGGGCGGCGGCAAGCTCGAGGACTACCCCGTCGAGGTCAACGAGGGCGAGGTCGTCCTCGACATCATCCACCGCCTCCAGCAGACCGAGGCGAACGACCTGGCCTGCCGCTGGAACTGCAAGGCGGGCAAGTGCGGCTCGTGCTCGGTGGAGATCAACGGCAAGCCACGGCTGGCCTGCATGACGCGCATGTCGACGTTCGCCGACGACGAGGTCGTCACGGTGACCCCGCTACGGACCTTCCCGGTGATCCGGGACCTCGTCACGGACGTCGAGTTCAACTACGTCAAGGCCCGCGAGGTCCCCGCGTTCGCCCCGCCGGAGGGGGTCGCGCCGGGTGAGTACCGGATGCAGCAGATCGACGTGGAGCGGAGCCAGGAGTTCCGCAAGTGCATCGAGTGCTACCTGTGCCAGAACACGTGCCACGCGGTGCGGGACCACGAGGAGAACAAGGAGGCGTTCTCCGGCCCGCGGTACCTCATGCGGATCGCGGAGCTGGACATGCACCCGCTCGACGCCGCGGACCGCAAGGACATGGCGCAGGACGACCACGGGCTCGGCTACTGCAACATCACCAAGTGCTGCACCGAGGTCTGCCCCGAGCACATCAAGATCACCGACAACGCGCTGATCCCGATGAAGGAGCGCGTGGTGGACCGCAAGTACGACCCGATCGTCTGGCTGGGCAACAAGCTGTTCAGGCGCTGACCAGGGCGTCCACGACCCGGTCGAGGAGCGCGATGCCGGGGGCCGCGGCCGTCCGGTCGGCCATCGCGCGGGCGGCGGTGCGGTAGCGGTCCTCGTCCAGGACCGCCCGCACCGCCTGCCGGACCTGCGCGGCGGTGGGCGTGGGCCGGTCGTCCAGGCACGGGCCAGTCGTGGATCTCGCGGTACATCTCGTCGGTGATCCGGCTGACCGGGGCGAACACGACCCGGCCGGCGAGGGTGGTGACCAGGGGCGCCTGCGAAGCGGGACCCGCGGTCGAGCCGCTAGAGCCCCATCTGCCTGCGCAGCTCCTCCAGCTTGGCCCTGCCCTTCTCCTCGCGCTCGGCGAACTTCTTCTCCGCCTCCTCGACCTCGGCGGTGCGGAGCTCCTCCCAGCCCATGGCCGTCGCGGAGCGGCCCTCGATCTTGTCCCGCACGTAGTCCAGGGTCGGGACGCCCTGGTCGGTGTAGTCGGTGGGGACGAACGGCGGTGGGGTGAGCGCGGCGGGCTCGGCGGGCTCGACGATCTCGGCGTCGATCGGCTCGAGCTCGGCGTCCGGCGCCGCCCGGGGCTCGGACGGCTCGGGGACGGCGGGCTGGTCGGGCATGGCGGCCTCCCTGGGGTCGCGCTCCACGCTACCGGCGCACGGTGAGGCAGCGCCGAGACCACCGATCCCCGGCGGTGCTGCTCCCCGACGGCTCGTCGATCCATAATCCGTGTCGTGCGGGTGCGTGAGGTGGTCGTGGTGTTCGACTCGGGCTGTCCCCGCTGCTCCCGGATCGCCCGCGAGCTGCCGCAGTGCGTGACCGTGCCGGTGCGGGCTCGGGCGTGCCGGGAGCCGCGGCTCGCGGAGATCTACCCCAACCTGCCCGCGGCGGTCGCGGGCTGCGACACCCCGGCCGTCGGGATCCTGCGGACCGACGGGCAGGTGCGGTGGTGGGCGGGGCTGCGCGGGGCCGTCGGGCTGCTCCCCGTGCTGCGCCTCGGTGCCCTGCCCCGAGCGCTCACCCTGCTCCGGGAGGCCGCGCGCCCCCGATGATCCACGCCCGGGGAGCGACGCGGTCGATTCCCGACCGCTCGGCTCCCGGACGGTGGATCATGCGTTGGTGCCGTGAAGTATGCACGTTTCGTGCTCACAGCGTGGCCCACACCGCGTTCAGTGCACGCAACCGGCGATCTCGCCGCGCCGGCGGCACGAAACGTGCGCTCTTCGGCGCCCCTGCACCACGTCGGGGACTAGCGTGGCCGTCGTGAGCACCGTGCTGCCCTTCGGGTCCTGGCCGACCCCGATCACGTCCGAGCTCGTCGTCACGGCCGCGGTGCGGGTGTCCGGCGCGCGCACCGACGGGGACGCGGTCTACTGGGCCGAGGCGCGCCCGTCGGAGGGCGGGCGGACCCAGATCGTGCGCCGCGACCCCGACGGCACCACCACCGACCTGCTCGCAGAGGGCTTCGACGCCCGGACCGGCGTCCACGAGTACGGCGGCGCCGCCTGGTGGGTGCGCGCGGGCGTGGTCTGGTTCGCGAACTGGACCGACCAGCGCCTCTACCGGCTGGCCCCCGGCGGCGCCCCGGAGCCCCTCACCCCCGTGCCCGCGACACCCCGCGCGGACCGCTACGCGGACGGACATCTGCACGAGGACTCGCTGCTGCTGATCCGCGAGCGCCACGACGGCCCGAGCGCCGCCGAGGTGCGCAACGAGATCGTCCGGATCGCCGCCGACCGACCCACCGACGAGCCGGAGGTGCTGGTCAGCGGGCCGGACTTCGCCACGAGCCCGCGGCTGTCCCGGGACGGCGTGCGGCTGGTCTGGATGCAGTGGGACCACCCGTCCATGCCGTGGGACGACGTCGTCCTCATGGGACGCAACCTCGAGACCGGGGACGAGGCGTTCATCGCGGGCGGGCCGGGGGAGTCGGTCGCCGAGCCGCAGTGGCAGCCGGACGGCTCGCTCTGGTTCCTCTCCGACCGCACCGGCTGGTGGAACCTCTACCGCTGGGTGCCAGGTGAGGACATCACCCCCGTCGTCGTGCTCGACGCGGAGATCGGTGTCCCCGGCTGGCAGCTCGGCAGCTCGCGCTACGCCGTGCTCCCCGGCGGCCGGGTCGTGTTCGCGCGCTGGTCGAAGGGCTACGACGGGCTGGCCGTCCGCGAGCCGGACGGTGAGTTCACCGAGCTGGACCTGCCGTTCTCGGCGATCGGCTCGGTCGCGCCGTACGGGGTGGGCAGCGTCGTGATCGTCGCCGGGACGCCCACCGAGGAACCGGGTGTGCACGTGGTCAGCGTGGACGGGGACGTCGAGACCCTGGCCGCCCCCCGCGACCTGGGGATCGACGACGGCTACCTCTCCGTCCCCGAGGCCGTCTCCTTCCCGTCGGTGACCCCCGCCGGTGAGCCCCGCACCGCCCACGCGCTGTACTACCCGCCCGCCAACCCCGACCACGAGGGACCCGCGGACACCCTCCCGCCGCTGCTCGTCGTCATCCACGGCGGTCCGACGGCGGCCGCCGTGCCGGTGCTGTCGGTGTCCGTCCAGTACTGGACCAGCCGCGGGTTCGGCGTGGTCGACGTGAACTACGGCGGGTCCACGGGCTTCGGCCGCGCCTACCGCGACCTGCTCAAGGGCGCCTGGGGGATCGTCGACGTCGCGGACTGCCTGGCCGCGGCCCGCTGGTTGGCCCAGCGCGGCGTCGTCGACGGCACGCGCCTGGCCATCCGTGGCGGCTCGGCGGGCGGCTACACCACCCTGGCCGCGCTGGCCAGGGCCGACACCCCGTTCTCGGCGGGAGCGGACCACTTCGGCGTCGCCGACCTGGAGGCGCTGGCCGCGGACACCCACAAGTTCGAGAGCCGCTACCTCGACGGGCTGATCGGGCCGTACCCCGCGGCGCGGGAGACCTACGTGGAACGCAGCCCGATCCACCACGTCGAGGACTTCCACACCCCGCTGATCGTGCTGCAGGGCGCCGAGGACGCCATCGTCCCGCCCAACCAGTCCGAGGCGATCGTCGAGGCGCTGCGGGCGCGCAAGGTCCCCGTCGCCTACCTGCTGTTCCCCGGCGAGCAGCACGGCTTCCGCCGCGCGGAGAACATCCGCCGCGCCCTGGACGCGGAGCTGAGCTTCTACGCCCAGGTCTACGGGTTCGACGCCCCGGAGGGCATCGACCCCGTCGACGTGGAGAACCTCTAGTCAGTCGCCGAACGTGCCGCCGCCGCCCTGTGCCTGCGCGGCGGCCACCTCGCGCTCCTCGGTCTCCTCGGTCGCGGCGGCGCGGGGGCTGCGGCGCAGGCGTCGCTCCAGCAGCTTCGACAGCCCGGACAGGATCAGGCACATCGCGATGTAGATGACCGCGACGACCATCGCGACCTGCAGGATCGGGGCGCCGAGCTGGCCCTGGCTGCCCAGGAAGCGCGCCTGGTAGAGCAGCTCCGGGTACAGGATGATGTAGCCCAGCGCGGTGTCCTTGAGGACCACCACGAGCTGGCTGAGGATCGTCGGCAGCATCGCGCGCAGGGACTGCGGGAGCAGGACGTTCGTCATCACCTGGGTCTTGCGCATGCCCAGCGCGTAGGCGGCCTCGCCCTGGCCCCTCGGCAGCGCCCGGATGCCCGCGCGGAAGACCTCGGCGAGCACCGAGCCGTTGTAGAGCATCAGGCCGATGACGACGGCCCAGTAGGCCGGGATGTCGACGCCGAGCCCCCGGCTCACGCCGAAGAACAGGATGAAGATCAGGACCAGCAGCGGCAGCGCCCGGAACAGCTCGATGACGGCCGTCGAGGGCACGCTGAGCCACTTGTGCTCGGAGAGCCTGCCCGCGGCGAACACCGCCCCGAAGGCCAGCGAGAGGACCGCGGCGGCGGCGAAGGCCGACAGCGTGTTCCCGAGCGCCCCCAGCAGGATGTACTGGATGTTGACGTAGGTGATCCACTCCCACAGCCGCGCGTCGAACTGGCCGGTCACGATGAAGCGGTAGATCACGAACGCGGCGATCGCCAGCACCACCGCGGTGCCGACGACCCCGAGGGTCAGGTTGCGGGCGCGGGCCTTGGGGCCCGGGATGTCGTAGAGGACCGCGGTCACGAGGCGCTCCCAGGGATGTGCGTGCTCATCGGGACGGGCTCCAGCGTCGGTCGAGGTTGCGCTGCAGCAGGGTCAGCGGCACCACGAGGATCAGGAAGCCCAGCGCCACCCAGAGCAGGCCGACGAAGACGTTGTAGCCGCGCTCGGAGAGGTTGGCGTAGATGCCGCCCGCCTCGATCACCGAGAAGCCCGCCGCGATCGTGGTGTTCTTCAGCAGCGCGATCATCGTGTTGGTCAGCGGCGGCACCACGGACCGGATGGCCTGGGGGAGCACGACCTGGCCCATGGTCTGGCCGAAGGTGAAGCCCAGCGCCCGGGAGGCCTCGGCCTGGCCGACCGGCACTGTGTTGACGCCGGAGCGGACGACCTCGCAGACGAATGCCGAGGTGTAGAGGATCAGGCCGATCGAGGCCCGCCAGAAGAACGAGATGTCCGCGATCTCGAGCCGCGGGTAGGCGAAGGCGAAGAAGAACAGCACCAGCGTGAGCGGGGTGTTCCGGATCGTGTTGACGTAGACCGTGCCGAAGGAGCGCAGCACCGGGATGGGGCTGACCCGCATGGCGGCCAGGATCGTGCCGAGGATCAGCGAGCCGATCGCCGCGACGACGAACAGCTCGATCGTGCCCAGGAAGCCCACCCCGTACAGGGGCAGGTTGTCGAACAGGACGTTCACCGCAGGCCGCTCCTTCTCCGGTGCGCAGGACGCCCCCGGCGGCGGGTCGCGGTCGACCCGCCCCCGGGGGCGTCAGGGGCTCAGTACCGCTGGATCGCGGGCGGCGAGGCCGGCGAGCCGGACTTGCCCAGGGTCTCGTCGTAGATCTTCTGCCAGGTGCCGTCGTCGTACGCGGCCTGCAGGATGTCGTTGATCTTCCCGCGGAGGGCGGCGTCGTCCTTGTTCAGACCGATGCCGTAGGGCTCCTGCGAGAAGGTCTCGCCGACGACCTTCAGCTTGTCCGGCTGCTGGCTGGCGTAGCCCTTGAGGATCGCGTCGTCGGTGGTGACGGCGTCGACCTGGTTGGACAGCAGCTGGTCCACGCACTGGGTGTAGGTCTGGAACTCCACGACCTGGTCGGTCAGCTGCTGGTCGCGGACCCGCTGGATCGGGGTGGACCCGGTGACCGAGCAGACCTTCTTGCCCTTGAGCGTGTCCTTGCCGGTGATCGCGGTCTCGTCGGCCCGGACCAGCAGGCCCTGGCCCGCGACGAAGTACGGGCCCGCGAAGGAGACGAGCGTCTTGCGCTTGTCGTTGATCGTGTAGGTGCCGACGTAGTAGTCGACCTCGCCGCGGGAGATCGTGTCCTCGCGCGCCGCGGACGGCACCGTCTTGTAGGTGATCTTGTCGGTGCCGAAGCCGAGCTTGGCCGCGACGAGCCGGGCGATCTCGATGTCGAAGCCCGAGTACTCGCCGGTCGTGGCGTCCTTGAAGCCCAGGCCGGGCTGGTCGTCCTTGACGCCGATGACGACCCCGCCGCGCTGGGTCATCGCGGTGAAGGTCGCCGAGCCGGGGACCTGCACGCCGGCGGCGGGGGCCTCGGAGACGACCGGGCCGGTGGCGCCGGGGCTGCCCGACTGGCCACACGCGGTCAGGGTGAGGGCGGCCGCGGCCAGCCCCACCACGAGGGAACGCAACTTCATTCGGGACTCCTGTGTGTGGGGGTCGGTCAGTGGGAGAGGATCTTGCCGAGGAAGTCCTTGGCGCGGTCGCTCGTCGGGTTGGTGAAGAAGTCGTCCGGGGTGGAGTCCTCGACGATCTCCCCGTCCGCCATGAAGACCACCCGGTGCGCGGCGCGGCGGGCGAAGCCCATCTCGTGGGTCACCACGAGCATGGTCATGCCCTCCTTCGCCAGCGCGGTCATGACGTCGAGGACCTCGTTGACCATCTCCGGGTCCAGCGCCGAGGTGGGCTCGTCGAAGAGCATCACCTTGGGATTCATGGCCAGCGCGCGGGCGATCGCCACGCGCTGCTGCTGCCCGCCGGAGAGCTGCGCCGGGTACTTGTCCTTCTGGTTCGCGATGCCGACCCGCTCGAGCAGGCGCATCGCGTTCTTCTCGGCCTCGCCCTTGTTCTGCTTGCGCACCTTCAGCGGCGCGAGCATGACGTTCTCGAGGATCGTCTTGTGTGCGAACAGGTTGAAGCTCTGGAACACCATGCCGACGTCCGCGCGGAGCCCGGCGAGCGCCTTGCCCTCGGCGGGCAGCTCCTCGCCGTCGATCGCGATGACCCCGCTGTCGATGGGCTCGAGTCGGTTGATGGTGCGGCACAGTGTGGACTTGCCCGACCCCGACGGGCCCAGCACCACCACGACCTGCCCCGCGTCGACCTCCAGGTTGATGTCCTTCAGCACGTGCAGCTCGCCGAAGTGCTTGTCGACGGTGGCCATGCGGATCATGGGGGTACCGGTCTGTGTCATGGGCGGTCTCCAGTGCTGATGGTCGGCTTCGCAAGCTCCGCCTCCGGCATGGCGGGACGCTAGGGCGAATCGGACATGCGAGTCCATCACCTTGGGCAACCTTTAGGGTTTCGCTCTGATAACAGTCGCGGGGAGGTCGGGAAGTGCACATCCTGCTGGTGGAGGACGACGACCGGGTCGCGGCCGCGCTGCGCCCCGCGCTGCACCGGCACGGGATGACCACCACCCGGCTGGACCGCGGGCGCGAGGCCGTCGAGCACCTCGCGGGGGTGGACGTGGTGCTGCTCGACCTGGGCCTGCCGGACGCGGACGGCGTGGACGTCTGCCGGGCGATCCGTGAGGCCAGCGACGTCCCCGTCATCGTGGTGACCGCGCGGGGGGACGTGGAGGACCGGATCGTCGGGCTGCACTCCGGGGCGGACGACTACGTGGTCAAGCCCTACGACGTCGGCGAGCTCGTCGCCCGCATCCACGCGGTGCAGCGCCGCCGCGGCCCCGAGGCGGCGGAGCAGCAGGGCGACCGGGTCGTCACCACCCCCGACGGCGTCGCGATCGACCTGGGCAGGCACACCGTGACCGTGGACGGCGCCGAGGTCACGTTGACGCGCAAGGAGTTCCAGGTGCTGGCCCTGCTGGCGTCCGCGCGCGGAACGGTGTGCACCCGGACCCGCATCGTCGCCGAGGTGTGGGGGCGGAGCTGGCCCGGGGCCAACCGCACGCTGGACGTCCACGTGGCCACCCTGCGCACGAAGCTCGGTCGCCCCGAGCTCGTCCAGACCGTGCGCGGGGTGGGGTACCGGCTGGGGACCGCTTGAGGAGCAGGCTGCTGGTCATCGTCTGCGTGCTCGTCGGGCTGCTGGCCGTCGGGCTGGGGGTGCCGCTCGCGCTGGCCAACTCCCGTGCGGCGCAACAGGAGCTGTTCATCGACCGGCTCACGGACACGATCTACTTCGCCTCCCGCGCGCAGCGGCCGATCACCGAGGACACCGCGCCCGGGCTCGCCGAGGAGCTCGCCCGCTACGACGAGGTCTACGGGGTCGCGGTGACCGTCGTCGACCGGGCGGGGACGACGGTCGCGGCGTCGCGTCCGGACCCGCCCGTGCTGGACGAGGACGGCCGGGAACGCCTGCAGGTCGCGTTGGCCGGCCGCCGGTCCGCGGCCCCGCCGCTGATCTGGCCGTGGGACACCCGGCCGCTGGTCCTGGCCGAGCCGGTGCTCGTCGACGGCGAGGTGCGCGGCGCCGCCATCTCGGTCTCGCCGACCGGTGCGCTGCGGGCCGCCGAGGTGCAGGTCTGGTCGCTGGTCGCGGCGCTGGTGGTGCTGGCGGTGGCGCTCGGTGTGCTGGTCGCGCTGCCCGTGACCCGGTGGATCCTGCGCCCGGTCCGCAGGCTGGACGAGGGCACCGGCCGGGTCACGCGGGCGGTGCTGGCCGGGCGGCCCGCCGAACCGGTGTCCGACGGGTCAGGGCCGCCGGAGCTGCGCAGGCTCACCCTGTCCTTCGACCGGATGGCCGAGTCGGTGACCCAGGCGCTGAGCACCCAGCGGGCGTTCGTCGCCGACGCCTCGCACCAGCTGCGGAACCCGTTGACCGCGTTGCGGTTGCGGCTGTCCAACCTGGAGGGACACGTCGGCGGTGGGGACGCCGTCGAGCAGCACGGGGCGGCGATGGAGGAGGCCGAGCGGCTCTCCGGGGTGCTCGACGGGCTGCTCGCGCTGGCCCGCGCGGAGCGGGACGCGGGCGTGGACCGGGAGGCGGACGTCCCGGTCGATCCCGCCGTGGACGACCGGCTGGACGCCTGGCGCCCGCTGGCCGACCACACGGGCCTGCGGCTGCTGCGCGGCGGGGTCCGGGGGCTGTGGGTCCGGATCGCGCCCGGTGGCATCGAGACCGTGCTCGACGCCCTGCTGGACAACGCGATCAAGTTCACCCCGCCCGGCGGGTCGATCACCGTGACGGTGCGCCCGGTCCGGGGCGCCGAGCCCGCCGCGGTGGAGCTCGCGGTGATCGACACCGGCCCGGGCATGGCGCCGGACGAGCTCGACCGCGCCACGGACCGCTTCTGGCGGGCTCCCGACCAGTCCAACGTGGATGGATCCGGGCTGGGCCTGGCCATCGCCGCCCGGACCGTCGAGCTGGCGGGCGGCACCCTGACCCTCGACCTCCCCCCGGGCGGCGGGCTCAAAGTCGCCGCCCGCCTCCTCCGCGCCCCCTGACCCCCGGGGTCCGCGCCGAGATGTCGGACTCGCCCGCCGCGGTGCCGGACTCGCGGGTTGCGGTGTCGGACTCGCGGGTGGGGGCGCGGGTGTCCGCGAGTCCCCCGTTCTCGACGCGCGAGTCCCCCACTCCCGACGTCCGAGTCGGACGTCAGGCGACCTTGCCCTCGCGGTAGAAGCGTTCGGCGCCGGGGTGGAGGGGGACGGGTTGGGTGCCGATGGCGGAGCGGGGGTCGATCGTCAGCGCCGCGGGGCTCGCGGCGGTGAGGCGGGCCTGCTCGGCGAACATCGACCGCAGCAGGGCGGCGGCGAGATCGGCGTCGAACGAGGCGGGGACCAGCAGGAAGTTGCGGACGAAGAGCGTCGCGACGGGCGTGCCGATGTCGTAGGCCGAGGCGGGCACCGTGCCGGGGGAGTAGACGGGGTAGCGGGCGCGGACGGGTTCGAGCAGGTCGGTCAGGTCCAGCAGGCGGATCGGGAGGGCGGCCGCGAGGTCGGTGATGCCCGCCGTGGGGAGTCCGCCGGACCAGAAGAAGGCGTCCACGGTGCCGTCGCGCAGGGCGGTGATGGAGTCGGCCAGGCCCAGCTGCCGGGGGCGGACGCCGGTGTCCGGGTCGATGCCCGCGGTGGTCAACAGCCGTCGGGCGATGCCGTAGTAGCCCGAGATCGGGGTCCCGACGGCCACGGTCGCACCGCGCAGGTCCGCGAGCAGCCGGGCCGCCGAGTCCCGCCGGACGACGACGTGCACCGCGTCGTCGTAGATGCGGGCGAGCGCGCGGGGGGAGCGGGGGTCGCCGGGGGCGTCGTCCGCCTCCCGCTCGGCGGCGGTGTCCACCTGGCTGAACGCGATGTCCGCGGTGCCCGCCGCCAGCCGGTCGAGGTTGTCCACCGAGCCCGCGGTGGTGAGGACCTCGGGGGCGGCGTCGAGGCGCTCGGCCCAGACCGCGGCCAGGGTCCCGCCGAGCCGGTAGTAGACACCCGCGCCGACGCCCGCGGCGATCGCCAGCCGCCTGCCCGAGTAGGCGGGGGCACAGCCCGCGAGCGCGGCCGTCGCCGCGAGCCCGGCCAGGACCCGCAGCGCGGACCGGCGGTCGAGTGCGCGGGGGTCCACCGCGGCATCCTCCCGGACCGGGGCGGTCGCTGTCTCGTTGTGCAGGCGCGTGCCGACGGTCGGCTCCGCGGGCTCCCCCGGCGGGGCATACCCTCGGGGGCGTGACCCGCAGCTACAGCATCCGGACCTACGGGTGTCAGATGAACGTGCACGACTCCGAGCGGATGGCAGGGCTGCTCGAGTCCGCGGGGTACGCGCGTGCGGAGAACCCCGAGGCGGCGGACGTCGTCGTGTTCAACACCTGCGCCGTCCGGGAGAACGCGGACAACAAGCTCTACGGCAACCTCGGCAGGCTGCGCCCGGCGAAGACCGCGAACCCGGACATGCAGATCGCCGTCGGCGGGTGCCTGGCCCAGAAGGACCGCGACACGATCACGCGCAAGGCGCCCTGGGTGGACGTCGTGTTCGGCACCCACAACGTCGGGTCGCTGCCCACGCTGCTCGAACGGGCACGGCACAACTCCGAGGCCGAGATCGAGATCCTGGAGTCCCTCGAGGTCTTCCCGTCCACGCTGCCCGCCCGCCGCGAGTCCGCCTACGCCGGGTGGGTGTCGATCTCGGTGGGCTGCAACAACACCTGCACGTTCTGCATCGTGCCCGCGCTGCGCGGCACGGAGCGCGACCGGCGCCCCGGCGACATCCTCGCCGAGGTCGAGGCGCTCGCCGCGGACGGCGTGCTCGAGGTGACCCTGCTGGGACAGAACGTGAACGCCTACGGCTCCGAGTTCGGGGACCGGCGGGCCTTCGCGAAGCTGCTGCGCGCCTGCGGGTCCGTCGACGGTCTGGAGCGCGTCCGCTTCACCTCCCCGCACCCGCGGGACTTCACCTCGGACGTCATCGCCGCCATGGCCGAGACGCCGAACGTCTGCCCCCAGCTGCACATGCCGCTGCAGTCCGGCTCCGACCGGGTGCTGCGCGCGATGCGCCGCTCGTACCGCTCCTCGCGCTTCCTCGGCATCCTGGAGGAGGTGCGGGCGTCGATCCCGCACGCCGCGGTGTCGACGGACATCATCGTCGGGTTCCCGGGCGAGACCGAGGAGGACTTCGCGGCCACGCTGGACGTCGTGCGGGAGGCGCGCTTCGCGCAGGCCTTCACCTTCCAGTACTCGCAGCGCCCCGGCACGCCCGCGGCGGACCTGCCGGACCAGCTGCCCAAGGCAGTCGTGCAGGAGCGGTACATGCGGCTCGTCGAGCTGCAGGAGCAGATCTCCTGGGAGGAGAACCGGCGCGTCGAGGGTCGCGAGGTGGAGGTCCTCGTCTCCACCGGCGAGGGTCGCAAGGACGGCGCGACCCACCGCATGAGCGGCCGGGCGCGGGACGGGCGGCTGGTGCACTTCGCGCCCGGGACGGCCGAGCCGCGGCCGGGGGACGTCGTGACCGTGCGGATCGACTACGGCGCGCCGCACCACCTGGTGTCGGACGGCGGGGTGCTCACCCACCGCCGGACGCGGGCGGGGGACGCGCACGAGGCGGGCCTGCGGCCGGGCGGCGTCCCGACCGGACTGGGCCTGCCGAGCTTCGGGAAGCCGGCCCCGGAGCCGGTCACGGCGGGATGCGGAGTGCAGTCATGAACGAGAAGGCGCCCTGGGAGCACGGCGGCGGCGAGCTGTCCGCGCTGGAGAGCGAGCTCGCCGGGGTCGCCCGGCGGGTGGAGCGGCGGATCGACCCGGGGGTCGCGGCGCTGGTGGCGGCGGTCGGGGTGCTGGCCGTCGTCGGGGGGCTGCTGCTGCCCTGGGTCGGCTCGACGGCGGGCTGGCAGCTGCTGGTCGGGGCGCAGTACCTCGGCCCGCTGCCGCGGCTGTCCACGATCACCGCGACGGTGTTCGGGCTGGTCACCGGGGTGCTCGCGCTGACCACCCGGCTCTGGGCGCTCGCCTGGGTCTCCGCGGTGGGGTCCGGGATCGCCACCGTGAACGGGATCTGGGCGATCTGGACCCGGCAGACCGGGGCCTTCGAAGGCATCGACGGCCCGGGCCCCGGCCTGATCCTCACCGTGCTCGCGACGGCGCTGCTGACCTTCACCTGGGCGAAGATCTCGCTGCAGCGCCGCTAACGCTCCTGCACCGCGGCCACCGCGGCGTCGAGCCACTCCCGCCACTGGGCGGCCTGCGCCTCGGCCTGCTGGGCACGCTTGGCGTCCCCCGCGGCCCGGGCCTTCTCGGCCTGGGCCTCGAACTGCTCGACGCGGTCGCGGAACTGCGCCACCCGGGCCTCGGCCTCGGGGTCGGTGCGCCGCCACTCGCGGTCCGCGGCCTGCCGGACGGCGTCCTCCACCGCGCGGAGCCGCTGGTCCAGCGGGCGCATGTCGTCCCGGGGAACCTTGCCGATCTCCTCCCAGCGCTCCTGGATGGACCGCAGGGCGGCCCGGGCGTGGTCGGCGTTCGACGTGTCGATCTTCTCGGCCTCGTCCAGCAGCCTGCGCTTGGCCTCGGCGTTCGCGGCGAACTCGGTGTCCCGCTCGGCGAAGACCGACGCCCGGTGCTGGAAGAACGCGTCCTGCGCGCCGCGGAACCGCTGCCAGAGGTGGTCGTCCGCGTCCTTCTGCGCGCGACCCGCGGCCTTCCACTCGGTCATCAGGTCGCGGTAGCGCGCGGCGGTGGGGCCCCAGTCGTCCGAGCTCGAGAGCGCCTCGGCCTCGGCGACCAGCTCCTCCTTGCGCGCCTTGGCGGCGCCGCGCTGGCGGTCCAGGTCGGCGAAGTGCGAGCCGCGGCGCCGGTTGAAGGCCTCGCGGGCGCGGGAGAAGCGCTTCCACAGGGCCTCGTCCGTCTTGCGGTCGATGCCCTTGATCGTGCGCCACTCGTCGAGGATGGCCTTGTAGCGGTCGCCCGCCTGCTTCCAGTTGCTGGACTCCTCGGCCATCGCCTCGGCCTCGACGGCGAGCTCCTCCTTGCGCGCGACGGCGGCCTGCCGCTGCTGGTCGCGGGCGTCCCGGGCCGCGCCGACGGCGTCCTCGGCCATCCCGACGAGCTCGTCGAGCCGCTTGCGCAGCCCCTCGACGTCCCCGACGACGGAGGCCTCGTCCAGCCCCTCGCGCAGCGCCTTGGCCCCGGACAGCGCGTGCTTGGGGTCGCCGCCGCCGCTGCCGAGGCGGGCGACCAGCAGCTCGGTCTCGGCGAGCAGGTCGTCGAAACGGCGGGCGAAGTGGGCCAGACCCTCCGCGGGCTCGCCCGCCTGCCAGGACCCGACCTGCCGCTCGCCCTCGGCGGTGCGCAGGAAGATCGCGCCCTCGGCGTCGACGCGGCCCCAGCGGGACGGGTCGTCCGAGGCGGACGGGACGGGGGAGGGCTGGGCCGCCACGACGGCGGGGGCGGGCGCGGAGACCGCGGGGCGGGCCGCGGCGGGTGCGGGGCTCGGGCGGGCACCGGGCGGCGGGCCGGGGCGGGCGCCCGGGGGCGGGCCGGGGCGGGGCTTGGGCGGGGCGGGCCTGGGGGTGCTCGGCGGGGAAGGGTCGTGCTCCGTCGGGGCCGCCGCGGATGCGGGGGTCTCGGCGGTGGGCGCGGGCTCCGCGGGGGCGTCGGCGGATGCGGGGGCGTCCTCGGGGGCGGGGGTCTCGCTCGTGGGCTCGGCCGGAGCGTCCTCCGTCGTCCCGGCGCTCGACGGCCCGTGCTCGGGGTCGGTCGCCGCGGTCGCTCCACCCGGCGTCGCGGCGGGGGAGTCGGCCTCCCGCACGGTCCCCTCGGCCTGCGTGCCGTCCTCCGGTCCGGTCTGCTCCGACACGGTCGTCCTCCCTCGTTCGGGCCCGCCGGGCGGCGGGCGCCCCGCCGAAGGGCGGGGCCGTGCGCGAACCGGCCGGTCGCACCGCGACCACCGGTCGGCGGAATTCAAACAGGTCAGCGGGGCCGGGGGAACCGGAGCGCCCCGGACGAGGCCGCGACCGGGCGCCTCGGCGCGACGAGCCGCGCCTGGTGCGACCCTCCGATCCCGCACGACGACGGAGCGTGATCGCCGCAGGGGAGTCGCCACCGTCGTCGTCGTTTCCGTGCAACCAGCGCTGGTGGCGCAGCACGGACGGCACGTCATCGGCGATCAAGCCGCGCTGTGCGCACGAAACGTGTCCTCGGGTGGGCGTCCGGGGCGAAGGCGGTGCGGGAAGCCAATAGGGTCGGAGCGTGCCGTCTCTGGTCGTCGTGGTCCCCCAGCCGCCGCTCCTCGTGCCCGAACTCGCGGGCGGGGCGACCGGCGAGCTCGAGGACCTCCGCGCCGCCGTGCGCGGGGCCGCCGCGCGGTTGGCCGCGGTGACCACCGACTGGGTCGCGGTCGGCGCCGACACCGTGCGGCGGACCGTCGAGGGCGCCACCGGGACCTTCCGCGGGTACGGCCGTGACGTGCGGGTCTCGCTCGCGCCCGAGTCCGGCACGCCCGATCCCGAGCTCCCCCTGCCGCTGCTGGTCGCAGGCTGGATGCGCCCCGACGGCGTGCGGATCCGCGGGGAGCTGGTCGCCGAGGAGGCCCCCACCGAGGACTGCCTGCGCCTGGGCCGCGCGCTGGCGGGGTCCGCGGGGCTACTGGTCGTCGGGGACGGCGCCGCGTCCCGCACCGAGAAGGCCCCCGGCCACCTGGACGAGCGCGCCGAACCGTTCGACGACGCCGTCGTCAAGGCGCTGGAGAACGCCGACGCCACGGCCCTGGCCGCGCTGGACCCCGCCCTGGCCCGGGAGCTGTGGGCGGTCGGCCGCGCGCCCTGGCAGGTCCTCGCGGGGGCCGCGGAGGGGCGGGACTGGCGCGGGGAGCTGCTGTACACCGGTGCGCCGTACGGGGTGGCGTACCACGTCGCCGTCTGGACGCCGCTGTGACCCGACTGGTCTGCGTCGTCGGGCCGACGGCCACCGGCAAGTCCGACCTCTCGCTCGACCTCGCCGAAGCGCTCGACGGCGAGATCGTCAACGCCGACGCCATGCAGCTCTACCGCGGCATGGACATCGGCACCGCCAAGCTGCCCGTCGCCGAGCGGCGCGGGATCCCGCACCACCAGCTCGACGTCCTGGACGTCACCGAGCCCGCGTCCGTGGCCGCCTACCAGCGGCACGCCCGCGCGGTGATCGCGGCGCTGCTCGCCGCGGGCCGGACGCCGGTACTGGTGGGGGGCTCGGGGCTCTACGTCCAGGCCGTCGTCGACGACCTGGAGTTCCCGGGCACGGACCCCGCGATCCGCGACCGCTGGGAGGCCGAGCTGGCGGCGGTCGGGGCGCCCGCGCTGCACCGGCGGCTGGCCGAGGTCGATCCCGCCGCGGCCGAGCACGTGCTGCCCAGCAACGGGCGGCGGATCGTGCGGGCACTGGAGGTCGTCGAGCTGACCGGGCGGCCCTTCCGCGCGACGCTGCCCGGGCAGCGGGTCCCGCGCTACGACGCCGTCCTGCTCGGGGTGGACCGGGACACCGCCGAGCTCGACGACCGGGTCTCCCGCCGGGTGGACCTCATGATGTCCGCGGGCCTGGTCGCCGAGACCGAGAAGCTGCTCGCCCAGGGGCTGCGCGAGGGGCGCACGGCCTCCCGCGCGCTGGGGTACCAGCAGGTCGTCGCCGAGCTGGACGGTCCCCGGGACTTCGCCGCGGCCGCCGCGGAGACCGTCCGCGCCACCCGCCGCTTCGTCCGACGCCAGCGCTCCTGGTTCCGCCGCGACCCCCGCATCCACTGGCTCGACGGCGCCGATCCGGAACTGTCGGCACGGGCTCGTACGCTGGTCCGGTGATTCCGTTCGTCAAGGGCCACGGCACCGAGAACGACTTCGTCGTGCTCCCGGATCCGGAGGCGCGCCTCGACCTCACCGCCGAGCGGGTCGCCGCGCTGTGCGACCGGCGCCGCGGCCTCGGTGCGGACGGGGTGCTGCGAGTCGTGCGTTCGGCCGCGCTGGGGCTCGAGGGTCCCGAGTGGTTCATGGACTACCGCAACGCGGACGGGTCCATCGCCGAGATGTGCGGCAACGGGGTGCGGGTGTTCGCGCGCTACCTGCAGCTCGGCGGCTGGGCGGGCGGCGAGGTCGGCACGCGGGCCGGGGTCAGGGACGTCACGTTCGAGGGGGACCGGGTGTCCGTCGAGATGGGCCCGGCACTGGTGTTCGGCGAGTCGGTGGCCCGGGTCGGCGGGCGGGAGTTCGCGGGGATCGCCGTGGACGTGGGGAACCCGCACCTGGCGTGCGTGACCGACGAGGACATCGCCGCGCTGGACCTCACCGAGCGCCCGTGGCGGGACGAGGCGGTGTTCCCGAACGGGGCGAACGTCGAGTTCATCGCGCCCGCCACCACGGAGCCCGTCGCGATGCGCGTGCACGAGCGCGGGGTGGGGGAGACCCGGTCCTGCGGCACTGGCACGGTCGCGGCGGCGCTGGCCTCGCTGCGGGCGGCCGGGCGGGAGTCCGGCAGGCTCGCCGTCGACACGCCGGGGGGCAGGCTGGAGGTCACCGTCCGCGGCGGCGGGGAGTCCACGGCCCTGCACGGGCCCGCGGTGCTGGTCGCGTCCGGCGAGCTGACCCGGGCCTGGTGGCAATCCACCGGACAATCCGCCGATTCCGTGGGACACTCGGTTGCACGATGACTGATTCCCCCCTGATGTACGACCCCCGCAACCCGTCGACGGGTGAGCTGGAGCTCGAGGAGCGTTCCTCGCTCCGGCGGGTCGCAGGACTCTCCACCGAGCTCACCGACGTCACCGAGGTCGAGTACCGGCAGCTCCGACTCGAGCGCGTGGTGCTCGTCGGGGTGTGGACCGAGGGTTCCTCCGAGCAGGCGAACGCCTCGCTCGTCGAACTGGCCCGGCTGGCCGAGACCGCGGGCTCGGAGGTGTGCGACGGGCTGATCCAGCGGCGCCAGAAGCCGGACCCGGCCACGTTCATCGGCTCCGGCAAGGTGGACGAGCTGCACGTCGCGGTCGAGGCCGCGGGCGCGGACACCGTGATCTGCGACGGCGAGCTCTCGCCCGGCCAGCTCCGCCAGCTGGAGGAGCGGCTCAAGGTCAAGGTGATCGACCGGACCGCGCTGATCCTGGACATCTTCGCCCAGCACGCCCGCTCGCGGGACGGCAAGGCCCAGGTCGAGCTGGCCCAGCTCTCCTACCTCCTCCCGCGGCTGCGCGGCTGGGGTGAGGCGCTGTCCCGCCAGGTCGGTGGCCGGGCAGCGGGCGGTGTCGGCATCGGTGGCCGTGGTCCCGGTGAGACCAAGATCGAGCTGGACCGGCGCCGGATCCGCACCCGCATGTCCAAGCTGCGCCGCGAGATCACGGCGATGTCGCGGGTGCGAGACACCCAGCGCGGCAGCAGGCGCCGGAGCGAGATCCCGTCCGTCGCCATCGTCGGGTATACGAACGCGGGCAAGTCCTCCCTGCTCAACGCCCTGACCGGGGCCGGGGTCATGGTGCACGACGCCCTGTTCGCCACCCTGGACCCCACCACCCGCAAAGCGGAGACGCCGGACGGGCGGGCCTACACGCTGACCGACACCGTCGGGTTCGTGCGGCATCTGCCGCACCAGCTCGTCGAGGCGTTCCGGTCCACGCTGGAGGAGGCGGGCCAGGCGGACCTGCTGGTCCACGTGGTGGACGCGTCGGACCCGCTGCCCGAGGACCAGATCGCCGCCGTTCGCAAGGTGCTCGTGGAGATCGGCGAGGAGCAGGGCGGCACCATGCCGCCCGAGCTGCTCGTGGTGAACAAGACGGACGCGGCGGGCGACCTCGCCCTCGCGCGCCTGCGCCACCTGCTGCCCGATGCCGTGTTCGTCTCCGCGAAGCGGGGCGAGGGCATGGCACGGCTCCGTTCGGTGATCGCCGACCGGCTGCCGCGGCCGGAGGTCGACCTCGACCTGCTCGTTCCGTACACCGAGGGCGGGCTGGTCGCGCGGCTGCACTCCGAAGGCGAGGTGCTGTCGTCGGAGCACGTGGCCGAGGGGACGAAGCTGCACGTCCGCGTCGGCCCCGAGCTGGCCGTGGCGGCGGTGCCGTACGTGGTGGGCGGAACACCGGCGCAGCCCGTTCCCGCCGCGAGCGCGATCGGCTGAGCACGCTCCACCGGCCCGTCAGGGTGGATGATCCACGATCGGGGCGCGGGACGGTCGCTGAGCGACCGCCTCGCTCCCGAGACGGGGATCATCGCGTGGTGAGCGGGGGTGGCGGGTCGTGAGGGCTCGCCTCGTCGCGGCGGTGCTGGCCTCGATGGTGGTCGGGCTGCTCGCGGCGCCTGCCTCGGCGTCGGCATCCCCCGCCGTACCCCAGGACCTCTGCACGGTGACCGAGCCCCGGCTCGCGGAGCTCTCGGGCCTCGCGGTGCGCGGTGACGAGATCTGGGCGATGTCGGACGGTGGCACCCGGGCCACGGCGTACCGCCTCGATCCCGCGGACTGCACGATCATCGACACCGAGCGGGCCGACCTGGACCCGTTCGACGCCGAGGACCTCGCCCTCGGCCCGGACGGCGCCTTCTGGATCGGGGACACCGGGGACAACAACCGCCGCCGCGAGACCGTCGCGCTGCTGGTGCTGCCGCCGCGCGGTGACCCCCGCCTGCACCGGCTCACCTACCCGGACGGCCCGCACGACGCCGAGGCCCTCCTGATCGGCGCGGACGGCGTGCCCGTGATCGTCACCAAGGAGGTCACCGGGATCGCCGGGGTGTACCGGCCCGCCGGGCCGCTCGCCGAGCCGGGTCCGACCCCGCTGCTGCGCGTCGGGTCCGTCGGGTTCGCCCGGTCGGACACCGTCGGCGGGCCGGTCGGCGCGGTGGGAGCCCTCACCGTGACCGGCGGGGCGGTCTCGGCCGACGGCAGGGTGGTGGCGCTGCGGACCTACACCGACGCCTGGCTGTACCGGGTGCCCCCCTCCGGGGACCTCGTCGCGGCCCTGCAGACCACGCCACGGCAGGTGCCGTTGCCGGACGAACCGCAGGGCGAGGCGATCGCGTTCCTGCCGGACGGCACGCTGCTCTCCGGTTCCGAGACCCGCGGCCGCAGCGGGCGTCTCCGCGCGGTGCCGGGCGCGGTCGAGGCCGCCCTCGCGGACGCGCCGTCCGAGTCCGCCCCTCCCGAGTCCGTCCCGCCACCGCCCGTCGCGACCCCGCCGGAGCCGGCGCCCGAGTGGCAGCCCGCCGTCCTGGGTGTGGGTGCGGTGGTCCTGGTGCTGGTCGCGGCGGCCGGGGCCATGACCCTGCACGCCCGACGGCGGGGATGACGGCGGCCTCGCGCGTCCAGCATCGTCGTGCCGCCGGCGTCGGCACGCCCGGCCGGAAGGCCGAGGCGCTGGACGGGTCCGTGCCGGTCGTCCGCCGGGCAACGACGAGCCCCGCGCAGCCGAATGCGCTCGGGCGACGATCGCGGCAGGTGGTGTCGCCGGTGTGGCGTGCGCGCCCTGTGACGACCGCGTTAAGGCCGGTTCGGCGACGGCTGTGGGCGGCCCCGCGCCGCCTACGCTGACCCGGTGCCGATCGTGACCGCCTACGAGGACACCCCCGGCGGCCACGACGCCCTGGTCCTGGGGGCGCAGCTCGCCCGCCTGACCGGGCTGACCGCCGTCGTCGCGACGGTGTACCCGACGGACGGGATGGGCTACTCGGCGCTCGCCAGGGACCCGCGCTGGCGGGAGAAGGCCGAGGAGGTCGCCCGCGCCCGGTTCGGCCGCGCCCGCGAGCTCATCGGCGGGCGCGAGTGGGGGAGCGAGCCGGAGTTCGCGCCGCTGGGTCCGGGGCCCGCCGCGGTCGTGCTGGCCGATCACGCGGAGGAGGTCGGCGCGGCCGTGCTGGTCGTGGGGTCGACCGGGCACGGGCTGCTCGGCAGGCTCGCCCCCGGCGGGACGGTGCAACGCCTGCTGCCCGCCGCGCGCTGCCCCGTCGCGATCGCGCCCCGCGGGTACCGGCACACCGCCGCCGCCGGGATCACCGTGATCAGCGTGGCGTACGACGGCACCCCGGAGGCCGATCGCGCCGCGGTGCTGGCGGTGCACCTCGCGGGCCGGACGGGTGCCGCGCTGCGGTTCGTGGTGGTCGCGGCGTCCGAGGCGGACGTGCCCGCGGCTACCGAGACCGCCCACAAGGGGATCGCGAAGGCGCCGGTGGAGATCGACGCGCTCACGGACGTCGTCGTCGGGCGGTCGGTGGCGGTCACCCTGGCCGACCTGCCCGAACGCACGGACGTGCTGGTGGTCGGCTCGCGCGGCTACCCGATGATGCGCCGGATGCTGCTGGGCGGGGTCGCAGGGGTGCTGGTGCGCACCGCCCGCTATCCCGTCATCGTCGTCCCGGCGCCGGACTGACCTACAGCCTGCGCAGGACCGCCACGACACGGCCGAGGATGGTCGCCTCGTTGCCGTCGATGGGCTCGTAGGCCGGGTTGGCGGGCATCAGCCAGATCTGCCCGGCGGTGCGCTTGAACGTCTTCACCGTGGCCTCGCCGTCGATCATCGCGGCGACGATCTCGCCCTGCTCGGCCACCGGCTGCTGCCGCACGACGACCCAGTCGCCGTCGGTGATGGCCGCCTCGATCATCGAGTCGCCCTTGACGTTGAGCAGGAACAGCTCGCCCTCGCCGACGATCTCGCGCGGCAGCGGGAACACGCTCTCCACCGCCTGCTCGGCCAGGATCGGCCCACCGGCGGCGATGCTGCCCAGCAGCGGGACGAACGCGGGAGCGGGCCGTTCGACGACGTCTCCCTGCTCGGGGGCCTCCTCCTCGGGGCTGCGCACGTCCACCGCGCGGGTGCGGTTGGGGTCGCGGCGCAGGTAGCCCTTGCGCTCGAGGGTGCGCAGCTGGTGGTGGACCGACGAGGTGGAGGTCAGCCCCACCGCGTCCCCGATCTCCCGGACGCTGGGCGGGTAGCCGAAGCGCTCCACCCAGTCGCGGATCACCTCGAGCACCTTGCGTTGCCGGGGGGTCAGTGTCGTCGGGTCCGCCGGCGGGTCGGGGAAGGCCCGCACCTGCCCGGGCTCGCCTCCGGTGCCGGACTCGTCCCGTGCCATCTCCCTGCCGCCTCCTCGTGTCCCTGTGTCGCTGTGTCGCTGTGTCCCGGTGTCGCTCGGGTGCCCGCTCGATCCGGGCGGGCGCGGTCCCCGAACCGGGGGAGCCCACCGCCGTGGCGGTCCGTCGGGTTCGGACGGTAGCCCGGATCCGGTCGATCGCCAAACACATGTTCGAACGACACGCCGAAAGTGTCGGCGCGGGGAGGTGACGCGCGTCGGTCGCGATGGTACAAACTCGCACGGACGTTCGAATCGAACATGTGTACGAGTCCCGGGTCCGACCGGGACGGGGCGGGAGGGATCGGCGATGAACCGGTCGACGGCGGTCATGGAGGTTCCGGTGGTCCCGGTGGTTCCGGTGTCGGGTCCCTCGGCGCGGGTGCGCGCGGTGCGGTCGACCGTGGAGCTCCGGCCCCGGGCGGTGCAGCCGACGTCCGCGCTGCGGTCGGTGCGGTCGGTGCCGTCGGTGCAGGCAGTGTCGGCGCGGGTCGTATCGACGCGGGCCGTCGTCGCGCGCCCGGTGTCCGCCCGGCGGTACGCCGTCCGGCGGGCGGTCGCCGTCGCCGTGCTCGGAGTGCTGTCGATGCTCGTCGTCGTGGTGCTCGGGGTCGTCGCCGAGGCGGCGGGCGCCGCCCAGGCCCGGGCGGAGGTGCCCGCGGGGAGTGTCGTCGCCGCGGTCCGGCCGGGGGAGACCGTCTGGGAGCCGGCCCGACGGGCGGCGCCGCGGGCGCGGACGACCGCCGTGGTGGAGCGGATCGTGGCGGACAACGGCCTGACCGGGCCCGTGGACTCCGTGCTGCCCACCGGTCTCGCGCTGCGCGTACCGGCCTGAGGATCCGCCTCCGCCGCAGGTCGGGGCACCCCTGGGGAGGGCGGGACGCGGCAGCGCCCGTTTTTGTCGGTGCCCGTTGGTAGACATCGCACAGGCGTTCGATCGACGGCCCGGACATCCGGTTCGGGCGGGGTCGGCGCGGGGCTGGGGAGGCCGTCATGGATCTCGGGAACGCGGTGCGGCGGGTCGAGCGGACCGGTCGCGGGAGCGGCGCGGAGGGCGGGCTCGCGGGCCGGGCCGAGAGTGCGGTGCGGCCGGTGCGCCCGGTCGACTGCGTCCTCCCTCGCGGCCGGGGGCGTGCGGCGGGCTCCGCGGCGGTCGGTCGTGCCGTCCACGGTCGGCGAGCAGCGGGTGTCCGTCGCGAGTCGGTGTCGTCGGGCGGGCAGCGGGTGGTCGGGGCGTACGTGTCCGGGGCCCGTGCGCAGGCGCTGCGCACCGTGGACCGGTCCGGCGCGCCCGTCCTGCCGTCCGGCTCGGGGGCGGCGGCGCCCGCGCCGCTCACCCGGGGAGTCCGGGGCTGCGGGTCCGCGGGCCGCCGGTCCTCCACGATCGGCGGCCCGTGTGTGCCGGTCCGCCGCGTCCGGCTCGGCCGCGGCGACCGACCCGGCGGCGCGCGCAGGCTGGCCGGTGAGGTGCGCGCGGGCCTCGCGGACCGGGTGCTCGCCACGGTGGCGGTCGCGCTCGGGTCGACCACGGTCGTCGTCGTCCTGGGGCTGCTGGCGGACCTGGCCGCCGCGCGCTGACATGGCGGCGTCCCGAGCGCCCTCGCGGGGCGCCGCGAACCCGTCCAGCGCCCGCAGGTCCGTCACGGCTCCCCCCGGCTGTCGTGGATCCTGCGCGGTGCCGCCGATCGTCGCGGAACCCGAGCTGTGCCCGCGGATCGTGGTGGAACCGTCCGTGCGCCCGCCGGCTGTCGCGGAGCCCGTCCGCGGTAGTGTTCGGCGCGGCGTGCGGTGCGTGGGGCGCCCGGGGTTCGTGAGCGATCGTGTGGGTGGCGGTCGCGGCACGGACGGCCACCGTGCGTGTCGGTCCGCGGAGGCTGCGCGACGCGCCCGCGTCCCCGACACGCCGCCTGCGGTACACCTTCTCGCTCCCCGCACCCGCGCGGCGTGTCGTCGACGCGACGAGCGGTACCGGCGACGCGCCCGGCCGGGCCGGAGCCGATCACCGCGCAGCGGCACCGGTCGTGACCAGCGGGGCGTCACGGGGTGTCGTCGAGCGGGCACGGCGGCACCCGGTGGCCGCCCGGGCGGGCCCGCGTGACAGGTTCACTCCCGATCGGGCGAAAGCGGTGCGAGCACGGGGCCCGGAGATGGCGAACCCCTAGATGTTGTGGTTACATCCGTGTCGTTCGCCTACAGCTTGGGTTTCACCCGGGCTCGTCGGAGTATGGTGGAGGAGAGGGAGGGATCGACATGCGATGCCCGTTCTGCCGCCACTCGGACTGCAAGGTGATCGACTCCCGTGAGGTCGAGGAGGGCGCGGCGACCCGTCGTCGGCGCTCCTGCGCGGCCTGCGGGAAGCGGTTCACCACCGTCGAGGAGGCCGTCCTCGCGGTGCTGAAGCGCAGCGGTGTCACGGAGCCGTTCAGCCGGGACAAGGTCGTCAGCGGCGTCCGCCGCGCCTGCCAGGGCAGGCCGGTGGACGAGGACGACCTGCAGCAGCTCGCCCACCGTGTCGAGGAGGCCGTCCGGGCGGGCGGGACCGCGGAGATCCCGAGCCACGAGGTGGGGCTCGCGATCCTCGGTCCGTTGAAGGAGCTCGACGAGGTGGCGTACCTGCGCTTCGCGAGCGTGTACCGCTCGTTCTCGTCCATCGAGGACTTCGAGAAGGAGATCGCCGACCTGCGGACGGCTGCCGGGGAAGCAGCCGCATCCCGGGGGAGCGGTCCGGACGGCGCGAACCTGCCGACCGGATAGCGACACCAGGGGCCGACCCGTACCCAGGGTTGAAGCGCTGTGGCGTTCGAGCCGACCCCGCACGGAACACCCGCCGCCGCCCCAGCCGGTGGCAGGTGACACGCGGATGCGAATGAGGGAGAGCATGACGGAGACCGTCGGGGCGGAGCCCAGGGAGAACACCGTGGACGCGGTGGCCAAGGGGTCCGCGGGGGGCACGGGACGGGGGCGTGCGGCGAAGGCCGCCGCCAAGGCGGGCAGGCGCGGCCTGACCGTCGAGCGGCTGTACACGACCGCCGGGGTGCACCCGTACGACGAGGTGACCTGGGAGCGCCGGGACGTCGTCATGACGAACTGGCGGGACGGCACCGTCAACTTCGAGCAGCGCGGTGTCGAGTTCCCCGACTTCTGGTCGCTGAACGCCACGAACATCGTGACCAGCAAGTACTTCCGCGGCGCCGTCGGTTCCGCGACGCGGGAGTCGAGCCTGCGCGCCCTGATCGACCGGGTCGTCGGCAGCTACCACCGCGCCGGTGTGGAGCACGGCTACTTCGCCACGGACGAGGACGCGGACATCTTCGCCCAGGAGCTGACCTGGATGCTGCTGCACCAGGTGTTCAGCTTCAACTCGCCGGTGTGGTTCAACGTGGGCACCGCCTCCCCGCAGCAGGTCAGCGCCTGTTTCATCCTCTCGGTCGACGACACCATGGAGTCGATCCTGAACTGGTACCGCGAGGAGGGCCTGATCTTCAAGGGCGGCTCCGGGGCCGGTCTCAACCTCTCGCGGATCCGGTCGTCGAAGGAGCTGCTCTCCAGCGGCGGCACCGCGTCCGGCCCGGTCTCGTTCATGCGCGGGGCGGACGCCTCCGCGGGCACCATCAAGTCCGGTGGCGCGACCCGCCGCGCGGCCAAGATGGTCGTGCTGGACGTGGACCACCCGGACATCGAGGAGTTCGTCGCGACCAAGGCCAAGGAGGAGGCCAAGGTCCGCGTGCTGCGAGACGCCGGGTTCGACATGGACCTGGGCGGCTCCGACATCACCTCGGTGCAGTACCAGAACGCCAACAACTCCGTCCGCGTCACGGACGAGTTCATGCACGCCGTCGAGGCGGGCACCGACTTCGGCCTCCGCTCCCGCACGGACGGCGAGATCATCGAGCGGACGGACGCCCGCACCCTGTTCCGCGGCATCGCGCAGGCCGCGTGGGAGTGCGCCGACCCGGGCATCCAGTACGACGGCACGATCAACGACTGGCACACCACGCCCGAGTCGGGCCGGATCAACGCCTCGAACCCCTGCTCGGAGTACATGCACCTGGACAACTCCAGCTGCAACCTGGCGTCGCTGAACCTGCTCAAGTTCCTCGGCACGGACGGGCTGTTCGACGGCGACAGGTTCGCCAAGGCCGTCGAGCTGATCATCACCGCGATGGACATCTCGATCTGCTTCGCGGACTTCCCCACGGAGCCGATCGCGGAGACCACGCGGAAGTTCCGTCAGCTGGGCATCGGCTACGCCAACCTCGGCGCGCTGCTCATGGCCACCGGCCACGCGTACGACTCCGAGGGCGGCCGCTCGCTCGCCGCCGCCATCACCTCGCTGATGACGGGTGCGGCCTACAAGCGGTCCGCCGAGCTCGCAGGCGTCGTCGGCCCGTACGAGGGCTACGCCCGCAACGCCGAGTCCCACCAGCGCGTCATGCGCAAGCACGCCGCGGCGAACGACGGCTACCGCAGCTTCCCCGCCAGCTCGGCGATCCAGAAGCTCGCGACCATCACCTGGAAGGACGCGCTGGCCACCGGCGAGCGCCACGGCTGGCGCAACGCGCAGGCCTCCGTCCTGGCCCCCACGGGCACCATCGGCCTGATGATGGACTGCGACACGACCGGCATCGAGCCGGACCTGGCGCTGGTCAAGTTCAAGAAGCTGGTCGGCGGCGGCTCCATGCAGATCGTCAACCAGACGGTCCGCCGGGCCCTGGACCAGCTCGGCTACCAGCCGGAGCAGGCCGAGGCGATCGTCGAGTACGTGGCCGAGCACGGGCACGTCGTGGACGCGCCCGGCATGAAGCCGGACCACTACGAGGTCTTCGACTGCGCCATGGGCGAGCGGGTCATCGCCGCCATGGGGCACGTACGGATGATGGCGGCGGTCCAGCCGTTCCTGTCCGGCGCGATCTCCAAGACGGTCAACATGCCCGAGCAGGCCTCGGTGGACGACGTCGAGAAGATCTACCTCGAGGGCTGGCGGCTCGGGCTCAAGGCCCTGGCGATCTACCGGGACAACTGCAAGGTCGGCCAGCCGCTGTCGGCGGGCAAGAAGGCGCGCGAGGACAGCAGGGCCGAGGCGGAGCCGACGGTCGTCGTCGAGCAGCGGCCGGTCCGCAAGCGGCTGCCGAAGAAGCGCCCGAGCGAGACCACGTCGTTCGCCGTCGCGGGCGCCGAGGGCTACCTGACCGCCGGGTCCTACCCGGACGACGGGCTGGGCGAGATCTTCGTCAAGCTCGGCAAGCAGGGCTCGACCCTCGCCGGTGTGATGGACGCCTTCTCCATGTCGATCTCGGTCGGCCTGCAGTACGGCATCCCGCTGGAGTTCTACGTCTCGAAGTTCTCCAACCTGCGCTTCGAGCCCGCGGGCATGACGGACGACCCGGACGTCCGGATCGCCACGTCCGTGCTGGACTACCTGTTCCGCCGCCTCGCGCTGGACCACCTGCCCTACGAGAAGCGCGCCCAGCTGGGCATCTTCTCCGCGGCGGAGCGGTCGGCGCAGGTCGAGCAGGACTACAGCGCCCCGGCCGAGCTGGACATCGAGACGGTGCGGTCCACGGTGGACGTCACACCGCCGTCGAGCACCCCGGCGGGCGTCGACCCGGCGCCGGTCGAGGTCGGCAGCTCCACCGAGCTGCTGGAGCTGCGGTTGGGCAAGGCGGCCGACGCGCCGCTCTGCCTGACCTGCGGCACCAAGATGCGCCCGGCGGGCTCCTGCTACCTCTGCGAGGGCTGCGGCTCCACCAGCGGCTGCAGCTGACCACCGCGTGACGACGGCCCGTCCCTCCACCCGAGGGGCGGGCCGCCGTGGTTCCGGCCGCCTCCGCGCTGCACCTCCTCCTCCGGGAGAGCACGCAGGAGGGCGGCTAGGTCGCGGAGCGCTCGGTGCGGGGCTCGGGGATCGCGGGTTCCTCGGGGGACATGCGCAGCAGCTGTCGCCACTGCTCCGGGCTCCACCGGGCCGGGACCGTCGTGTCCAGGAACTCCTCGAGCAGACCCACGAAGCGAGCGGGGTCGGTGTGGAAGGGGAAGTGGCCCGCGTCCGGGAAGATCTCGAACCGGCTGCCGGGCATGGCCTCGTGGGCGCGGTACCCGTGCTCGACGGGCACGATCGCGTCCCGCTCGCCCCAGACCAGCAGCGTGGGCATGCCGCGGGTCAGGTAGCAGCGGTCCAACATGGTCACGACCTGGCCGCGCCAGTCGACGACCGCGCGCAGCGTGCGGATGAACGCGGCGCGGGCGGTCGCGTCGGGCAGGGCGTCGACGATCCGGAGCATGTCCGGGGCGTCTCGGCCCAGGTCGGCCCCGAGGGCCCGCACCAGCGAGACCGCGGCCCCGACCTGCCACCGCATGGTCGGCAGCCGCAGGGCGTGGAGCGCGAGCTCGGCGCCGGGCAGGCTCATCAGCCGCAGCACCGGGTTGACCTCGGGGCCTGCGCCGCCGCTGCCGATCAGCACGAGGCGCTCCGTGCGGTCGGGGAACTGGTAGGCGAACTGCATCGCGACGCCGCCGCCGAGCGAGTGTCCCACCAGCGTCGCGCGCTGCACGCCGAGGACACCCAGCAGGTCCCGCACGCCGTTGGCGTAGGCCGCGACGGAGTAGTCGGCGCGCGGTTTGTCCGAGTGCCCGTGGCCGAGCAGGTCCGGCGCGATCACCAGGTGGTGCCGGGCGAGCGCGGGGATGATCGGCTCCCAGGTCGCGGAGCTGTCCCCGATGCCGTGGACCAGCACCACCGCGGGCCCGGCCCCCGCCACCCGGAACGCGCGCCGGTAGCCGTGCACGGTGCGGAAGCGCAGGTCGGCGTCTCGCGGCGGCACGGCGCCGAGGCGGCCGCCGGTGGGCCGGTTCTGTGGGCGGGGCATGGCACTCCCGGGTGGGCTACCCGGGTGACGCTAATCCCGTCGCATTACCGCCGTGTTGCCCTGCCGTACGCGCCTCCTACGGTGATCGGGTGAGCACACGATTCAGCGTGGTCCCGGCGGCGTACGTGATCCTGCGGCGGGGTGACGAGGTCCTGCTGCAGCTGCGCCGCAACACCGGGTTCCGGGACGGGTTCTGGGCCTGCGCCGCGGCGGGCCACGTCGAGCGGGGGGAGTCGGTGCTCACCGCGGCCGTCCGGGAGGCGCGCGAGGAGCTCGGGGTGGGGATCGACCCCGCCGACCTGGAACCGCTCACCACGGTGCACCGCACGCAGGGCAACGGCGAGCCGATCGACGAGCGCGTCGACTTCTTCTTCGCCTGCCGTCGCTGGGCGGGGGAGCCGCACCGGGTCGAGGAGGAGAAGTCCGCGGCGGTGCAGTGGTTCCCGCTCGACGCGCTGCCGGATCCGGTGGTGCCGCACGAGCTGGCCGTGGTCGAGGGGCTGCGGGGCGGCCTCCCGGCGATCACGACCGCCGGCTTCCCGAGCTGAGCGCTACGCCAGCACGACCTCGGCGTCGAGGTCCTCGCGGGGCAGGTCGTCGACGATCGCCATGACCTGCATGGACGTCAGCTCCACGGTGCCGCGGTGGGTGGTGAGGAACGCGGTGTCCGCGGCGTCTCGGCCCGTGCAGATCCGCAGCATGGACTCCCGGGGGGCGAGGCCGGTCGCGTCCACCAGCCGCCAGACCGAGCCGTTCCACGCCTCGACCACGGCGTGGAAGTCCATCGGGAACAGTCCCGGCGCGTAGACGGCGACCAGCCGCGCGGGGATGTCCTGCGCCCGCAGCAGCGTGACGACGAGGTGCGCGTAGTCCCGGCACACCCCCTCGCCGAGCAGCAGGGTGTCCACGGCGTCGTCGGTGGGCTTGGAGGAGCCGCTGATGTACAGCAGCCGGTCGTGCACCCAGTTCCGGACGGCGGTGATCCGTGCGTCGGTGCCCTCGATCCCGCCGAACTCGCGCGAGGCCGTCGACAGCAGCCGGTCCGACGGGCAGTACCGGCTGGGCCGCAGCATGACCAGCTGGTCCATCTCGGGGGACGACGGGGGCTCGGGCGTCGCGCGTCGCCCGTCCACCTGGGCGACGTACTCGATCACCAGGGTGCCGGGGTCGCACTCGAGCAGCTGGGTGCGGCCCCCGTAGCCGGCGTCGAACTGCGGCGGTGCGGGCAGGACGGTGTCGTCGAGGGTCAGGGTGAGCCGTTCGGCCGTCGCGCCCTGCGCCACCGCGATCTGCAGCGCGAACAGCGCGGGCTCGGTCACGGAGAGCTGGAGCCGGGCCGTCACGTCGCGTCGCATGCGCAGATGGTGTCAGGGTCGGGGGAACGTAGGGTCGGGGCGGGGGTGCCATGAGTGATGTGACACGTGATCCGCGGGTGACCGTCTGCGCCGCGGAGGCGACGGCCGGGCCGGTCAGGGAGCTGGTGGAGCCGCGCCGGGTACAGCTCGGGGAGAGCACCGAGGTACGTCGGCTGCTGCCCAGCCTGGGCAGGCGGATGGTCGGGGCCTGGTGCTTCGTCGACCACTACGGCCCGGACGACGTGGCGGCCGAGCCGGGGATGCAGGTGGCGCCGCACCCGCACGTCGGGCTGCAGACGGTGAGCTGGCTGCTCTCCGGGGAGGTCCACCACCGGGACTCGCTCGGCAGCTCGGTGCTGGTCCGGCCGGGCGAGCTCGGGCTGATGACGGCGGGGCGCGGGATCGCGCACTCCGAGCAGTCGCCGGACCCGCACACGCCGATCCTGCACGGCGCCCAGCTGTGGGTGGCGCTGCCGGGGGAGGAGCGGGCCGTCGCGCCCCGGTTCGAGCACCACGCGAACCTGCCGGTGCTCATCGAGCCCGGCCTGCGTGCCACCGTGCTGCTCGGGGAGCTGGGCGGTGCGCTGTCGCCGGGGCGGGTGCACAGCCCGCTGCTCGGGGTGGACGTCGCGCTCGCGGCGGGGACGGCGCGCACGCTCCCGCTGGAGCCGGACTTCGAGCACGCGGTGCTCACCGTGGGGGGCGCCCCCGAGATCGACGGGCGGGAGGTGGGGCCCGGAACCCTGCTGTACCTGGGCAGCGGGCGTCGGGAGCTGCCGGTCGCCGCGGGTCCGGAGAGCAGGTTCCTGCTGCTCGGGGGTGTCCCCTTCGCCGAGCAGCTGGTGATGTGGTGGAACTTCGTGGGCCGCAGCGGCGAGGAGATCGCCGAGGCCCGCGCCACCTGGCAGGAGGAGGCCGCGCGGCGCGCGGGGGGCCGGTTCGGGGAGGTCCCGGGTTACGAGGGTGACCCGCTCAGCGCCCCCGAGCTCCCCCCGACCCCGCTGCGCCCCCGCGGCCGCGAGCGCTGAGACGCGAACGGCACCCCCGCTCGCTGAGCGGGAGTGCCGTGGGGGACCGGCGCCGCCACCGCACGGCGCCGGAGGCGGTCAGCCCGCCTCGTACCGGGCCGCCGCGATGTGCCGGTCCACCGCGCCCTGCTGCACGCGGAAGGAGCGCCCGAACCGCACGGCGGGCAGCTCGCCGCTGTGCACCAGGCGGTACACCGTCATCTTCGAGACCCGCAGCCGCTCGGCGACCTCGGCCACGGTGAGGAAGGGGGCGCCGATCATGTCCGGTTCGTCCCGGTCTCCTACAGCCATCCCGCGTGCCCCTCCGCCTCATCTGTCACCAGTGGTGTTGTTGTGACGGAAGAGTAGTGGACCCAGTGTCACCGACTGGGCGATCGATGCTTCCCGAAAGGGTGGAAACGGGCGCGACGGACACGGAAAGTCATATGACGAATGCGGACCGTATCGGCCTAGCCTGGGACGGGTGACCGACGCCGTTCTCCCCGAGCACCTCGCGCCCGCCGACTTCGTCGACTCGGACGCCCCGGAGGTCCAGGCCTTCGCCGCGCGGGCCGCGGCGGGCGCCACGGACCCGGTGGAGGTGGCCGCCCGGTTGTTCGCCGCCGTCCGGGACGGGATCTGGTACGACCCGTTCGACATCTCCGCCGATCCCGCCGACTATCGCGCGAGCGCCATTGCCGCCGCACCGCGGGCGTGGTGCGTGCCGAAGGCGGTACTGCTCACCGCGGCCGCGAGGGCGTGCGGCATCCCGGCGCGGGTCGGGTTCGCGGACGTCCGCAACCACCTGACCACGCCCAAGCTGGCCGCCCGCATGGGCACGGACCTCTTCGTCTTCCACGGCTACACCGACCTGCACCTCGGCGGTCGCTGGGTCAAGGCCACCCCCGCCTTCAACGCGGAGCTGTGCGCGCGGTTCGGCGTCGACCCGATCCCGTTCGACGGGACCGCGGACGCCCTGATGCACGAGTTCTCCGGGGACGGCAGCCGGTACATGGAGTACGTCCACGACCGGGGCGTGTTCACCGACCTCCCCTTCGACCTGCTCTTCCGCACCTTCGACGAGACCTACGGTCCCGGACGGATGACCGGCGCGGACAGCGGCCCCGCGGACACCTTCAGACGCTGAGCGACACGCCGTCGCGACTAGGCCGTTCGGACTAATTCTCTGGGTACCCTCCGCGCATGATCCTGGTCCGGGCCGCCCTCGGCGCCCTCGTCGCGGCGACGGTGACCGCCGGCGTGGCGGTGGGCGTCGGCCGGGACGTCGCACCGGCCCCGGAGTCGCCGCTCCCCGGCTGCGCCGCCGCCGGCGCCTACGTCCCGCCGCCCCCGGGCAGCGTCGGCGTCCCCGCCGGACTGACGCTCTGCCCGGTCCGCGTGGCGCTGGAGGTCCACACGCCCGGAGCGGTGCTCGACGGGCTGGACCTCGTCGGTGGCGTCGTCGTCGCAGCCCCGGACGTGGTCCTGCGGCGCAGCCGGATCACCGGGGACGGCACTACGCCCGCCGGGGTCCGGACGGTCGGCGCGGGCTCGGTGCGGATCGAGGACAGCACGCTGACCGGCGACTTCACCGACGCCGCCGTGGACGGACCGGCGTGGGTCGCCGAGCGCATCGAGATCACCGGGGTCGCCGCCGACGGTGCCCGGCTGGGGCCCGGCGCCACCCTGCGCAACAGCTGGCTGCACGACTTCCGCCCGCGGGCCGACCGGGAGATCGACGCCGTCACCCTCGCGGCGGGCGACGGCGGGGACGCCCTGGTCGAGGACAACCGGGTCCGGCTCGGCCGGGGCCCGGGGCTGGGCAGCGCCGTCCTGGTCGATCCCGCGGTCGCGGCCCACCACGAGAGCGACGACGGGCGGCAGCGGAGCCGCAGGGGCCCGGTCGTCGTCCGGGGCAACGAGCTGGGCGGGGGCGAGTACACGCTGCTCCAGGACGCCGCGGAGGGCTCGCCCGTCCGGATCACCGGCAACCGCTTCCACCGCGACGCCGCCGCCGCGACCGTCCGGATCCGCGGCGCCGCGGTGCTGGCGGACAACCTCTTCGTCGACGGCGGCGAGGTCCGGAGATGACCACGCGGCTGATCGCCGTAGCTGATCGACACTCCCGGCCGCGCGCGACACGCCGCCCCGACCGCGTCGTGCTGGCAGAGATCGCGGGGATCGGGCAGAGTGATCACGCACAGTCAAGTGATCGAAGCCGGAGGCCGGGGAGAGGACCCGGAGAGACCGTCGCGGATGCGCGTGGACGTTGGGGAAGACGATCCACGTCTGTCAGAAGCGGAGGTCTGCAGTGAGCACACGCGGCGTTGTCCACGTCCACTCGTCGCCGACTGCGGTCTGTCCGCATGTCGAGTGGGCGGTGTCCGGCGTGCTCGGGACTCGGGTGTCGCTCCACTGGAGCGCGCAACCGGCGGTCCCGGGCCAGATGCGTGCCGAGTTCAGCTGGTCCGGTCCGGTGGGCAGCGGCGGCGCCCTCGCCGGTGCCCTGCGGGCGTGGCCGATGCTGCGCTTCGAGGTCACCGAGGAGGCGAGCTCCGGCGTCGACGGCCAGCGGTTCTGCCACGTCCCCGGCCTCGGCCTGTGGACGGGCCGGATGAGCGCCAACGGCGACGTCATGCTGGGTGAGGACCAGATCCGGACCCTGATGGCGGAGGGCCCGGCGGGGACCCTGCAGCAGCGCCTGAGCCACGCGCTGGGCGAGGCGTGGGACGAGGAGCTGGAGTCCTGCCGCTACGCGGGCGACGGCGCCCCCGTCACCTGGCTGCACCAGGTCGGCTGAGCACGGGGGAACGGGCCCCGGACGATCGTCCGGGGCCCGTTTCCCGTGGGTGCTACTTGGTGAACAGCACGCTGGTGTTGTGCCCGCCGAAGCCGAACGAGTTGTTCACCGCGGCGGCCAGCTCCATCTTGCGCGGCTCACCGGACACGACATCCAGCTCGACGCCGGGGTCCTTGTCCTGCAGGTTGAGCGTGGGCGGGATGATCCCGTCGCGCACGGACAGCAGGGAGATCAGGCCCTCCACCGCGCCCGCGCCGCCGACGAGGTGCCCCAGGGCGCCCTTCGGGGCGGTGAGCACCGGCTGGTCGCCCAGCGCCTTGCGGATCGCCCGGGCCTCGCCGACGTCCCCGACCACCGTGGAGGTGGCGTGGCAGTTGACGTGCTCGATGTCCGAGGGCTCCAGCCCCGCGGTGCGGACCGACGCGAGCATCGCCCGTGCCTGGCCCGTGCCCTCGGGATCGGGTCCGGTGATGTGGTAGGCGTCGGAGGTGATCCCGATGCCCGCCAGGGTGCCGTGCACCGTGGCGCCGCGGGCCTCGGCGAACTCCCGCCGCTCCAGCACCATGAGCCCGGCGCCCTCGCCGAGCACGAAGCCGTCCCGGCCGGTGTCGAACGGCCGGGAGGCCTCCTCCGGGGCGTCGTTGCGCTGGGAGAGCGTGCGGGCCTGGACGAAGCCCGCCACCGTGATCCCGGTGATGCACGCCTCGGCGCCGCCGGCGACCACGACGTCCACCTCGCCCGCTTTCAGCATCCGGTAGGCCCAGATCAGCGCCTCGCTGCCGGACGCGCAGGCCGAGCAGGGCGCGTGCACCCCGCCCTGCGCTCCGATCTCCAGACCGACCATCGCCGCGGGCCCGTTCAGCATCAGCATCGGGACCGTCAGCGGCGAGACCTTGCGCACCCCGCCCGTCTCGAGCAGGTCGTCCTGGTCGAGCAGGGTGACCGCCCCGCCGACCCCGCTGCCGATGACCACGGCCAGCCGGACGGGATCGACCTTCGGGTCCTCACCCTCGGCGGTGGCCAGGCCTGCGTGTGACCAGGCCTCACGGGCCGCGATCACCGCGACCTGCTCGACCCGGTCCATCCGCCGGGCCTGCACGCGCGGCAGCACGTCGGTGGGCTCCACGGCGAGCTGGGCGGAGATCTTGACCGGTAGGTCCTGCTTCTCCGTCCACGCCCCCCGCGTCAGCCCGACGCCGGACCTGCCCGCGAGGAGCGCGTCCCAGGTCGACGCCGCGTCGCCGCCGAGCGGTGTGGTGGCGCCGTAGCCGGTGACGACGACGTCGGTCATGTGCTGCCTTCCTGGTGGACGGGTGGTGCGGTCGTGCGTGGACTCTGTGGGAGTGCCCGGGGTGTTACTGGTTCTTCTCGATGTACGAGACGGCGTCGCCCACGGTCTTCAGCTCGGCGAGCTGGTCGTCCGGGATCTTGACGCCGAACTTGTCCTCGGCCTGGACGGCGATCTCGACCATCGACAGCGAGTCGATGTCCAGGTCGTCGACGAAGGACTTGTCGGCGGTCACCTCGGCGGTGTCGATGCCGGCGACCTCCTCGACGATCTCGGCGAGGCCGGACAGGATCTCGGCGGTGTCAGCCACTTCGGGTGTGCTCCTTCTGGTCGGTTCGAGGGGAAATCTAGGGGATCCGGACGACCTGGCCCGCATAGGACAGGCCCGCCCCGAAGCCTACGAGCAGCGCCGTCTCGCCGGAACGGACCCGGCCCGCGGCGCGCATGTGGTCCAGGGCCATCGGGATCGAGGCGGAGGAGGTGTTGCCGGAATGGACGATGTCGTCCGCCACCCGCAGGTCCTCGCGGGCACCCTCCTTGCGGAGCTTCTTGGCCACGGCCTCGACGATGCGCAGGTTGGCCTGGTGGGGGACCAGCACGTCGATGTCGGCGAGGGTGATCCCCGCCCTCGCCACGGCGTCCAGCGCGACGGGGGCGATGCGGGTGGTGGCCCACCGGAACACCGCCTGGCCGTGCTGCCAGAGCTTGTGGGTGCTCTCCTCCAGGATGCGGATGGTGGTGGCCTGGTCACCCGCGGAGCCCCAGGAGACCGGGCCGATGCCGACCTCGTCGGCGCTGCGCGCGGCGGTGACGACGGCGGCGCCCGCGGCGTCGGCGAAGATGATGCAGGTGGAGCGGTCGTCCCAGTCCACCCAGTCGGACAGCTTCTCCGCGCCGACGACCAGCACGTTCTTCGCGGTGCCCGCGCGGACGAGGTCCGCGGCGGTGCCCAGGCCGTAGCAGAAGCCCGCGCAGGCGGCGTTGAGGTCGAAGGCGGCGGGCGCGCTGATGCCGATCCGGTCCGCGGTCTGCGCGGCGGCGTTCGGGATCGGCGCCGTCATCGTGCAGGTCGCGACGATCACCGTGTCGACGTCCGCGGCGGCCAGCCCGGAGTCCTTGAGCGCCCGCGAGCCCGCCTCGACGGCCATGTCGACCAGCGAGGTGTCCTTCTCGGCGATCCGCCGCTCGACGATGCCGACCCGGTCCCGGATCCACTGGTCGTTCGTCTCGACGCGCCGGGCCAGGTCGTCGTTCGTCACGACCTGCTCGGGCTGGAAGCTCCCCAGACCGATGATCTTCGCGCCCGGGGTGGTGGCCTGCAGGCGGAGGTTCACGCGAACTCCTCGATGAGCGCGGCGGCCTTCTCCAGGTCGTCCGGGGTCTTGAGCGCCAGCGTCTTGACGCCCTTGAGGTCCCTCCGGACCAGTCCGACCAGGGTACCCGCGGGGGGCAGCTCGATGACCGCCGTGACGCCGAGCGCGCCGAGCGCGGCCATGCAGGAGTCCCACCGCACCGGCCGGGTGACCTGCGCGACGAGCAGGTCGAGGGCCTGGGGGCCGGACTTGACGACCGAGCCGTCCGAGTTGGTCAGCAGCGGCCGGGCGGGGTCGCCGGGGGACAGCTCCGCGGCGGCGACCCGGACGGCGTCCTCGGCCGGTCCCATGAACCGGGTGTGGAACGCGCCCGCGACGGGCAGCACGGCGGCGCGGCGCGCGCCCTCCGGGGGGTTCGCGGCGAGCTCCTCGATCGCCGACTGCGGGCCCGCGGCGACGATCTGACCGGCGCCGTTGCGGTTCGCGGGATCGAGACCGAGCTCGGCGAGGCGGGCCAGCACGACCTCCTCCTCACCCCCGAGGACGGCGGCCATCCCGGTGGGCTCCGCCGCACAGGCGGCGGCCATCTCGCGGCCGCGGATCGCGGCGAGGCGGACGGCGGCGTCCGGGGTCAGCACCCCTGCGACGGCAGCGGCGGCGAGCTCCCCGACGGAGTGGCCCGCGACCGGCGCGGACTCCGGGACCGACAGCCGCGCGGCGGCCAGCAGCGCGTTCACGACGACGAGGGGCTGGGTCACCGCGGTGTCCTTGATCTCGTCCGCGTCGGCGGTGGTGCCGAGGCGGGCGACGTCCAGGCCGATGGCCTCGGACCAGGTGGCGACGGTGTCGGCGGCGGCGGAGTCCTCCAGCCACGGCCCGAGCATCCCGGGGGACTGGGATCCCTGACCGGGCGCGAGCAGAGCGATCACAGCAGCAGAGCCAACACTGCGAAGCGGCGGAACGGAACACCGCCGCGCACCACGATGGTGTCGTCGATTTGTGGGGAACCTCCAACGGCGAGGAGTGGGCCGTCGTCGCCGCGATCACCGCCGCGGCAGCTCTCGCGCAGGTCAGGACCCGGTCGGAGGGTCCGCCAGGCGCCCTGCGAGCAGGGCGGTCCGGAGCACGTGGGCGTCCCTCGGATCGGTCGCGGAGCGTCCGGTGAGTTCACTCACCCGGCGGAGGCGATACCGCACCGTGTTGGGGTGGACGAACAACGCGCGGGCGCACGCTTCGAGCGATCCGCCGCCCTCCAGATAGGTCGCCAGCGTGCGCAGCAGCTCGCCGCCCGCCGCGTCGAGCGGGGCGATCACGGTCTCGAGGAGCACCCCCAGCGCCGTGGGGTCGCCGGAGACGGCGCGTTCGGGCAGCAGCTCGTCCGCCTCGACCGGCCGCGGTGCCGCCGGCCACGCGGGCGCGGCCCGCAGCCCGGCCAGGGCGGCCCGGGCCGAGACGTGCGCCGCCGCCAGGTTGGCCGCCACCGGCCCGACGACGACCGGTCCCGGCCCGAAGTCCGCCACGATCGGCGCGATCGGGCGCTCGCCCGCGGGGGGCCGCTCGTCCGGCGCCGGGTGCCCCCGCGGCTCGGTGAGCAGCAGCACCAGCCTGCTGCCCTGGACCCCGACCAGCACCGAGCGGCCGACGCGGGTGGCGTGCCTGCGCATCCCGGAGAGCACCTCGGCGGCCTCGACGCCCGCCTTCTGCGGGTCCCCGCGGTCCTCCGGGGGGCTGCCGACCATGACCCGCAGCGGCGCGGCGGCGTCCCAGCCCAGGGTGGCCGCGCGCGAGACCAGCGCGTCGTCGGTGTCCCCGCGGACCACGCCGTCGACGACGAGGGCCTCCTGCCGGGCATCCCACGCACCGCGCGTCTCGGCCGCGTTGGCGTAGACGGTGGCCGCCGCGAACGCGATCTCCCGGCCGAACCGCAGCACGGCCTCGACGAGGATGCGGTACTCGGCGTCGTCCGCGGCCAGCGGGGGCAGCCGCTCCTCGAAGACCTCGGTGGCGATCCGCACGAGGTCGACGGTCTGGCGCAGGGAGAGTCGGCGGGCCAGGTCGCGGGGGGCGATCCGGAAGGCCTCCGCGGTCAGCCGCATGGTCTCCGAGCCGCTCGTCTCCGCGGGCTCACCCAGCCAGGCGACGAAGTTGGCCACCCCGGTCTGGGTCACGAGCAGCACCCCGGCCCGCTGGTCGGCGGGCAGCCGGGCGAACCACGGCTGGCCGTCCTCCATGGCCGACAGGCAGGCGGCCGCGAGATCGCCGGTCGCCCGTTCCAGGCGGCGCAGCGTCGCGGCGGAGACCGCCTGGACGTCGGACAGGGTCATGCGCCGAAGCATGACACGCACCCGCGCGCGGCGGGCACGGTCCGGACATCGAGAGCCGGGGTGACCGGATCTCGCTGGTCACCCCGGCTACCGACGACGTACGGATCGTTCGCTGACACGCACCGCGAGGAGGCAGAAAGCGGAACGGGTTGTGCGCCGGTGGGTGGTGGGGAACCCCGGAGGGTTCCGGTGGTCCGGGTTCAGCCGATCGGCGTCACTCCGGTGGCCTGCGGGCCCTTCTGGCCCTGCTCGATGTCGAAGGACACACGCTGTCCCTCGTCGAGGCTCTTGTAGCCGTTCACCTGGATCGCGGAGTAGTGCACGAACACGTCCGCCCCACCACCGTCGGGAGCGAGGAAGCCGTAGCCCTTCTCGCTGTTGAACCACTTGACGGTGCCCTCTGCCATTCTTGCTCTCCTCGTGCGTGCTCACGGGGCCCTCGCCCCGGGAAAACGCCGACGAGCCGCTACTGTCCGCGGTCCCGTCGGGACGCCGTTCCACCGGGTGGGTCGGCGTCGGGCGGAGCGTAGCGTGATTCTCGTCGCTTGCCGAGAGGACTTGACCTGCTTATTCGTCCCGGAACCGGGATGAAACACAGGGGTGGGCACCCCTCCGGAGGCGCAGGGCCGTTCGGGGGACGCGGACCACCGGTCGGGCGATCCGCGCCCCGCCCGTCAGGCGACCCCGGAGTCCGAGGTCTGCGGCCCGGCGGCCATCGGGTCGTCGATCCGGTACTTCGCGGCCGCCTCGGCCGCCGCACCCTTGTCCACCTCGCCGCGCGCGGCCAGCGTGGACAGTGCGCCGACCACGATGGACTCGGCGTCGACCGCGAAGTGCCTGCGCACCGCGGGCCGGGTGTCCGAGAGCCCGAATCCGTCCGTGCCGAGCGACAGGAACGGCGCGGGCACCCACTGCCGGATCTGGTCCGGCACCGCCCGCATCCAGTCCGACGACGCGATGACCGGGGCGTCCGACCCGCCGAGGGCCTGCGTGACGTACGGGACCTTCGGCTCGGCGTCCGGGTGGATCAGGTTGTGGTGCTCGGCCTCGACGCCGTCTCGGCGCAGCTCGCCCCAGGACGTCACCGACCAGACCTCGGCGCCCACGCCCCACTCCTCGGCGAGGATCTCCCGCGCCCGGATCGCCCACGGCAGCCCGACTCCCGAGCCCAGCAGGCGGACCTGGGGTCCGTCCGCCCTGCCGGTCTCCAGGTAGCGGTAGACGCCCTTGAGCACGCCGTCGACGTCCAGGTCGGCGGGCTCCGCGGGCTGCTGGTACGGCTCGTTGTAGACCGTCAGGTAGTAGATGACGTTCTCCGGGTCCTCGCCGACCATCCGGCGCAGCCCGTCCTTGACGATGTGCGCGATCTCGAACCCGAACGCCGGGTCGTACGCTGCCACGGCCGGGTTGGTCGCGGCGAGCAGCAGCGAGTGTCCGTCGTTGTGCTGCAGGCCCTCGCCGGTCAGCGTGGTCCGCCCCGCGGTGGCGCCCACGAGGAAGCCGCGGGCCATCTGGTCCGACGCCGCCCAGATCGAGTCGCCGGTCCGCTGGAAGCCGAACATCGAGTAGAAGATGTAGACCGGGATCATCGGCTCGTCGTGCGTGGCGTACGAGGTGCCTACGGCGGTGAACGAGCCCACCGAGCCCGCCTCGTTGATCCCCTCGTGCAGGATCTGGCCCTGCTCGGACTCCTTGTACGCCAGCATGAGGGAGGCGTCCACGGAGGTGTACTGCTGCCCGTGCGGGTTGTAGATCTTCTGCGTCGGGAACATGGAGTCCATGCCGAACGTGCGCGCCTCGTCCGGGATGATCGGCACGATCCGGCCGCCGATCTCCTTGTCCTTGACCAGGTCGCGCAGCAGCCGGACGAACGCCATCGTGGTGGCGACCTCCTGCTTGCCCGAGCCCTTCTGCACGGCCTCGTAGACCTTGTCCCCGGGGAGCACGAGCGCCTTCGAGGTCGTCCGCCGCGAGGGCAGCGCCCCGCCCAGCGCCCGGCGCCGCTCCTCCATGTACCGGATCTCCGGCGCGTCCGCCCCGGGGTGGTAGTACGGCGGCAGGTACGGGTCCGCCTCGAGGGTGGCGTCCGAGATCGGGATGCGCTGCTCGTCCCGGAACTGCTTGAGGTCGTCCAGGGTCAGCTTCTTCATCTGGTGCGTGGCGTTGCGCCCCGCGAAGTGCGAGCCCAGGCCGTAGCCCTTGATCGTCTTGGCCAGGATGACGGTCGGCTGCCCGTTGTGCTCGGTCGCCGCCTTGTAGGCCGCGTGCACCTTGCGGTAGTCGTGCCCGCCGCGCTTGAGGCCCCAGATCTCGTCGTCGCTCAAAGGCTCGACCAGGGACTTGGTCCGCGGGTCGCGGCCGAAGAAGTGGTCCCGGACGTACGCGCCGTCGTTCGCCTTGTAGGTCTGGTAGTCACCGTCCGGCGTGGTGTTCATCAGGTTGATCAGGGCGCCGTCGCGGTCCGCGTGCAGCAGCGCGTCCCACTCGCGGCCCCAGATGACCTTGATGACGTTCCAGCCCGCGCCGCGGAAGAAGGACTCCAGCTCCTGGATGATCTTCCCGTTGCCGCGCACCGGCCCGTCCAGCCGCTGCAGGTTGCAGTTGACGACGAAGGTGAGGTTGTCCAGCCCCTCGCCCGCAGCCACCTGCAGCAGCCCGCGCGACTCCGGCTCGTCCATCTCGCCGTCGCCGAGGAACGCCCACACGCGCTGGTCCGAGGTGTCCTTGATGCCGCGGTCGCGCAGGTAGCGGTTGAACCGCGCCTGCATGATCGCGTTCATCGGGCCGAGGCCCATGGAGACGGTGGGGAACTCCCAGAAGTCCGGCATCAGCCGCGGGTGCGGGTAGGACGGCAGCCCGTGGCCCGGCCCGCCGTGCGACACCTCCTGGCGGAACCCGTCCAGGCGGTCCTCCGACAGCCTGCCCTCGAGGTACGCGCGGGCGTAGACCCCGGGGGAGGCGTGGCCCTGGATGTAGATCTGGTCCCCGCCGCCCGGGTGCTCCTTGCCGCGGAAGAAGTGGTTGAAGCCGACCTCGTACAGCGTGGCCGACGACGCGTACGAGGAGATGTGCCCGCCGACACCGATCCCGGGGCGCTGCGCGCGGTGCACCGTCATCGCGGCGTTCCAGCGGATCCAGCGGCGGTAGGAGCGCTCGGCGTCCTCGTCACCGGGGAACCACGGCTCGCGGTCGGTGGGGATGGTGTTGACGTAGTCGGTGCTGGTCAGCGAGGGCACCCCGACGTGGCGCTCGCGCGCACGCTGCAGCAGCCGCAGCATGAGGTAGCGGGCGCGCTGCTGCCCGGCGTTGTCCAGCGCGGCGTCGAACGAGTCGAGCCACTCCGCCGTCTCCTCCGGATCGATGTCCGGGAGGTGGGCCGCGAGGCCGTCGCGGATGACGTGGACGCGGCGGGGGCTCTCGCCTCCGCCGTCTCCGCCGAAGCTGTCGCCGGTGGTGCTCTGGCCGGTCAAGGGGTCTCCCTGTGTGGCTCGTACGTGGGTCCGTCCAGTCTCCCCGCGCCTCGGCCCCGGTGCGCGCCGGAGGATGCGGGTGACGGCCCCTATCGTGCCCCTCGTCGCGAGATCACGGTACGGCGGTTGCGCAGGGGACCGTGGTCGTGTTCGGATTCCGCATCCGAACGAGAGTGCAGGCGGCGCGAGGACGTGTCGCCGACGACAGGGAAGCAGGTGCAGGCGTGGTCGCCGCGGAAGATGCCGGACGATCGTCCGACATCGCGGGCAAGCTCGGCGTCGAGCCGGGCATGGTCGTCCAGGAACTGGGTTACGACTCCGACGTCGACGATGCGGTGCGAGACGCCGTCGAGGGCGTCACGGGCGAGGAGATCCTCGACGAGGACGCCCAGGAGGTCATCGATCTGATCATCCTCTGGTTCCGGGAGGGCGACGGCGATCTCGTCGACACCCTCGTGGACGCCCGGGGCATGATGTCGGACGAGGGCACCATCTGGGTGCTCACCCCGAAGACGGGGCGTGACGGGCACCTCTCGCCCAGCGAGATCGCCGAGGCCGCTCCCACCGCGGGCCTCGCGCAGACCTCGAACGTCACCCTCGGGGACTGGGTCGGTGCGCGGCTCGTGCCGCCGAAGGCCAACCGGAAGCGGCAGCCCACCTGATCCCGATGGTGGCCTAGGCTCGGGGGGACAGGCCCACCGGAGATCTCCGGTGGGCTCCCCGCACGCCCGTGAGGAGCCGCATGTCCGTCGAGGTGGGATCCGTCGCCCCCGACTTCACCCTGAAGGATCAGGACAAGCAGGACGTGAGCCTGTCGTCGTTCCGCGGCGACAAGGCCGTCCTGGTCGTGTTCTACCCCTTCGCCTTCTCCGGGATCTGCACCGGTGAGCTCTGCACCGTCCGGGACGACCTGTCGACCTTCCAGAACGACCGGGTCCAGGTCCTGGCGGTGTCCACGGACCCGACCTTCTCGCTGAAGGCCTGGGCCACCGCGGAGAACTACACCTTCCCGCTGCTCTCGGACTTCTGGCCGCACGGCGAGACCGCGAAGGCCTACGGCGTGTTCAACGAGGGCGCGGGCATGGCCGTCCGCGGCACCTTCCTCGTCGACACCGAGGGCAGGGTCGCCTTCGCCGAGGTCAACCAGCCCGGCGAGGCCCGCGACCAGGAGGCCTGGAAGAAGGCCATCGCGGCGCTCTAGAGTCGGAGCCCCCGGCTCGCCGGGGGCCACCCGGGCGCAGAGCGCAGCGTGTCGACCCGCAGAGGGGCGGCGGTCTCGGCGACGCGTGGAAGGCTCCACCATGGGCCCGCTCTCGGCCATGCCGAATGCGCTCGGTCGTCGTTCGTCCTGTCGCTGGGAGAATGGTCGTGGCGAGCCCACGACCAGGGACGCCTGGAAGAGGACGAGAGCGGCGCTGTACCGTCGTGGACGCCGAGACCGGCACATGGGCGTGTAGCTCAGCGGAAGAGCACCTGGTTTACACCCGAGTCGTCACTCCTTCGAAAATCACTGTAGCCACCCCCTCTGAGCTGCGGAGATGTCGTCTCCGCCTTCGCGTCTCCGCAGCTCGTGGCATCCTTTGTGGCATCAGTGGGTCGTAAACTCGTGCCATGGCCGAGCTGAAGCGGCCCCGCAGACGGCAGCGGGGGAGCGTCGAACAGCTCCGCAGCGGGGCGTTCCGTGTCCGCGTGTACGCGGGTATCGATCCGGTCAGCGGTAGGAAGCACTACCTTAAAGAGACGATCCCCGCGGGCCTGAGAGCCGCCGCCGAGGCGGACAAGGTGATGCGTCGGCTCGCCAACCAGGTCGACGAGCAACGGCAACCGCGAACCTCCGCGACCGTCGATCAGCTTCTCGAGCGTCACCTTGAGTAGGTCGACGTCGCGCCGACCACGAAGGTCACGTACACGAAGTTCGTCAAGAAGCACATCCGCCGATATCTCGGGAGGATCAAGGCCGGGGCGGTCGGAGCTGAGCACCTCGAGTCGCTCTACGCCGAGCTGCGCCGCTGCCAGGTCCACTGTGAACGCGGTGAGCCGAGGACGGACCATCGGACGGTCCGACCGCATGAGTGTGACGACCGTTGCCGGCCGCACGTATGCCTCCCGCTCGCCCCTTCGACGATTCAGCAGATCCATTTCCTGTTGAACGGCGCCTTCCAGAGGGCCGTCCGATGGAATTGGGTCTCGCTCAACCCGGTGCAGCTCGTGGAGCCGCCGTCGCGGCTCCCGCCGGATCCGGACCCGCCGACCGTGGCCGAGGCGGTTCGACTGCTGGACGAAGCCTGGCTGGATCCGGACTGGGGCACGTTGGTGTGGTTCACGATGACGACGGGTCTCCGTCGCGGCGAGCTGTGCGGGGTCCGCTGGTCGCAGGTCGACCTCGAGCGGGGTGCCGTGACCATCAACCGGGCAATCGCCAGGTACGACGGAGTCCTCGTCGAGAAGGACACGAAGTCCCATCAGAAGCGGAGACTGGCCCTCGATCCGCAAGCGATCGAGATTCTCAAGGAGCACCGGGCGCGAGCGGTGGAGCGCGCAGCCTCCCTCGGGCTCACGCTGCGGCCCGACGCCTTCTTGTTCTCGCTTGCACCCGACAACTCAACGCCGATGAAGCCGGCGACAGTGGGCCAGCGCTCCTCACGGATGGCTGCCCGAGTGGAGATCGACACCCACCTGCACTGCCTACGACACTGATCAGCGACGGAGCTGATCGCTGGCGGCGTCGACATCCGTACCGTCGCGGGCAGGCTAGGCCATAGCGGCGGCGGTATCACCACCTTGCGGGTCTATGCGGCCTGGGTCGCCGAGGCCGATCAGCCTGCTGCGAAGGGACTTGCCTCGCGGTTGCCCGAGCGCCCTCGAGTGCGGTCGCACGAGGAGCGGGTGGTCGCGTCGCCCAAAACCCCGCGTGAGCTTCTGGCGGTCCGACTCCGAGAGTCGATCGTGTCGGGGGCTGTCGGCATCGACGAGCACCTCCCGGGCATCAAGACACTTGCGGCCGAGCACGACGTCGCTGTCAGCACGGTGCACCGAGCGTTCGAGCTCCTGCGCGAATGGAAGCTCCTCGATGGCCCCCGGGACAACGCCCGCTCGTGGTCCGCGTCCCGGAGACGATCGCGGTCGATGTGCCCACGGCGACGGTGGCGGTCGCGAGCCCTCAGAGTCCCGTCACGGAGTTCGAGCTGCGCCACCTCGGTCAGACGGTGACGCGCTTCAGCATGAGTGTCGACCAGACCGACGCCACCGTTCTCGACAAGGTGCTGCGCAAGGCCGCGCGGCGGACGGGCAGGACTGATCCGGTAGACGAGCTCGAACTCGCCATCCTGCGTCCGGGAGAGCCCGTGAAGATCTTCGCCGTTCTCGACTGATCGGCGCTACTCAAGGACCGCACCCGCAAGGGTGGGGCGAGCGGTCGTGTAACGTCCGCGTGAGTGTGGCGAGCTGAAGCAGGGGACGTGTGGAACTCCTCCGACACGGCGCTGTAGCGTCAGGGACGCCGTCACAGGCATAGGGGCGTGTAGCTCAGCTGGAAGAGCTCCTGGCTTACACCCAGGCGGTCGCAGGTTCAAGTCCTGTCGCGCCCACTTTTACAACTCGTCGCCATTGTTCCGAGCCATGCCGCGACGATTTACTGATCGTCGGCACGGGACGGCCCGACGTCGACGTCGCGGGTGTCATCGAACTGGGTGTGGGGAGCTCTCACCGAGCTCGCGCTGAATGCGTTGTCGGGCGAGGATGTCGGCGACGTCGAGACACCTGCCGCTCTCCGTCGCTGCCTCGATCATCTGGTCGATGGCTTTCGCGGGGATGACGTACCGGCCCCGGATGCGGACTGCGGGAAAGGCGTCATCGCGGATCGCTCGATACACGGTGGCCGTATCGACGCGCAGCAGCGCGGCGGCTTCGGCGACGGTGTGGAACAGCGGAGTAGCGGACGGCATCGAAGGTCTCCTTCTGCTGACTGGAGACGAATCTGCCTACCGCTGACGCGGAAGTCGTGCAGCGTCGCGTCGCTCCGATGCACAGGGTGTCGACGAGCGCCCCTCCTGCGTCGCCGACCTGCCTCGTCCAATCCGGTTCGTGCACCCCTCGCTGCGTAAGCAACACCACCTCGGTTCCGACGAGGTCGTTCTGTGTCCTCCGCCGCTGGACCT
>NZ_BAABGT010000071.1:0-37031 GCF_039541715.1 Pseudonocardia xishanensis | reverse complement strand
CAGCCTGCACCGGCCAACCCCCGGCCAGCCGCCTGTCACCAACGTGATGGCCGAGTACACCTAGCTCAGCGCAGGTTCGCGGCCAGGAACGCGTCCGTCTGCTCCCACGCCTCCGCGGCGGCCTTCTCGTCGTACATCGACGGGGCGTCCCAGTTGGAGAAGGCGTGCCCGGCGTCGTGGTGCGCGACGGTGACGTTCGGCTTGTCCGCCATCGCCGCGTCAACCAGCGCGATCTGCTCGGCGGGGATGAACGGGTCGTGGTCGCCGTAGTGGAACAGCGTGGGGCACGTGAGGTTCCCGGCGCTGCCGAGCATGTCGTGGATGCCGGAGCCGTAGTAGGGCACCGCGGCGTCGAGGTCGGGGTTCGTGGTGGCGCACAGGTAGGTCAGGGTGCCGCCGAGACAGAAGCCGATCGCGCCGACCTTGCCGGTGCACGCGTCCAGCCCGCGCAGGTGGGCCAGCGCCGCCGTCATGTCGCCCGCGGCCGCGGCGAAGTCCAGCCGCTGGACCAGTGCCATGCCGTCCGGCATCCCCGTCTCGTCCTTGCGCTCGAAGCGGGGCTCCAGCCGCCAGAACATGTCGGGCGCGAGCGCGACGTAGCCCTCGCCCGCGAGCCGGTCGCAGATGCCGCGGATGTTGTCGTTGATCCCGAAGATCTCCTGGAACACCAGGACGCCGGGGCCGCGGCCGGACTCGGGGAGGGCGAGGTAGGCGTCGAACTCTCCACCGTCCGCGGGGATCTTCTCGTAACGCGTCATGCGCGCATCATGCCCGGGCCACGATCTCCCCGTGCGGCACGATCAGCCATCCGTCGGGGCTGTCCCGCCAGGCCAGCCAGCCCTCCGCGATCTCCCGCAGGTCCCCCTCCGTGGCGAGGCCCCGCTCGAGGGCCTGGGTGGCGATGGCGGACTGCAGGATCCGGTCCGCCCACATCCCGCCCCAGGCCGCGCGGGCCTCGGGCGTGGCGTGGCACCACACCGACGCGGTGGGGGTGATGTCGGTGAACCCGGCGGCGTGGGCCCACGCGAGCAGCCGACGTCCGGCGTCCGGCTCGGCGGAGTTGCCGTGCGCGACGGCCCGGTACAGCTCCAGCCAGCGGTCGAGCCGGGGGTCCGCGGGGTACCAGGTGAACGCTGCGTAGTCCGCGTCCCGCACCGCGACGACTCCGCCCGGCCTGCACACCCGCCGCATCCCGCGCAGCGCCGCCACCGGGTCCGACAGGTGCTGCAGGACCTGATGGGCGTGCACGACGTCCCAGGTGTCGTCCGGGTCGGACAACGCGTAGACGTCGTCCACCGCGAACTCGGGGCCGGAATCGGAGCCGCCGCCCGCCGCCCTGGCCTCGGCCAGCGGGGCCTCCACGACGTCGATCCCGCGGACCCGGCCGGGCGCCACGCGCGTCGCGAGGTCGTGGGTGATGCTGCCCGGCCCGCACCCGACGTCCAGCAGGTCGAGCCCCGGCCGCAGCAGCGGCAGCAGGTACCCGGCGGAGTTCTCGGCGGTCCGGCCGCGGTGCGAGCGCAGCACCGAGTCGTGGTGGCCGTGGGTGTACACGTCGCCGCTCATTCAGTCGCCGTTCGTTCAGTGGACCCTACGGATGCGGATCGGCCCGCGGGCGGTGGCCGGGTCGACCACCGCGCCGCCCTGGGTGACCTCGACCTCCCCCGTCGCGACGAGGCCCCGCGCCGCGTCCCGGACCTCGTCCATCCGGTCCCGCCACCCGTCCGGATCGAGGGCCCGGGCGGCGTCCGAGGGACAGATCGTGCCGGTCCGGGCGCCGAGGAGGTCGAGGATCGCCTGCTCCGCCGCCGTGCTCACCGGGCCACGATGGCACGGGGACGCTCCTCGTGCAGGTCAGCGGGCCGCCGTGTCGGTGGCCGCGTGCAACGCCGTGCGCATGGCCTCGACGGGGCCCGGCAGGCCCGTCATGAGCTCGACCTGCGCGACCGCCTGGTGCAGCAGCACGTCCAGCCCGCTCGCGATCCGGCAGCCGCCGACCGCCGCGCCCGCCGCCAGCGCCGTGGGCCAGGGCGCGTACACCACGTCCAGCACCGCGGCGCCCGGCCGCCAGCGGGCCCCGGCCAGCGCGTCCCCGGCGCCCGCGGGCAGTGTGGAGACCACCACGTCCGCCCCGCCGAGCAGCCGGGCCGCGGCCTCGGTGTCGGTGTCCGCGCCGGTGAGCAGCCCGCGGACGGCCGGCCGGACGTCCAGCCGCTCGGCGGCCGCGAGCAGCCCACCCGCCCGCCGCGGGTCCCGGACGAGCACCACCGGGTCCGACGACCCGAGCTCGGCCAGCGCGGCGAGCGCGGCCTGGGCGGTACCGCCCGCCCCCAGGACGACCGCGTGTTCGATCTCCCGGACGCCGACCTCGCGCAGGGCCTGGACGATCCCGCGCACGTCCGTGTTGTCCGCCCGCCGCCCTTGCGGGCCCAGAACCAGGGTGTTCGCCGCGCCGGTGGCCTCCGCGAGCGCGGACACCGAGTCCGCGACCTCCAGGGCGACCCGCTTGAGCGGCATGGTCAGCGAGAGGCCCGCCCACTCGGCGCCCAGCTCGTCGACGAAAGCGGGCAGCCCGTCCTCGGTGACCTCGATCGCCTCGTAGGACCACTCGGGCAGCCCCAACGCCGCGTACGCCGCGCGGTGCAGCACAGGGGAGAGGGAGTGGCGGATGGGGGTCCCGAGCACCGCTGCCCGTCGTTCGCCGGTCACGGGCCCAGTATCCGTTACCGGCGGAACGCCTCGAGCGTCACCTCGTCGGTGTCCGCGAACCGGGCCGCGGCCCGCTCGATGCCTGCCATGGTGGCGACGGACTCCGCGCACCCGAACCCGTACTTCCGTCGGACGCGCTGGTCGGCGATCCGCATGCAGGTCCGGCTGGTGTCGACGAACTCCGCCACCGGGTAGGTCCGCCCGGCGCGGAAGTAGTCCTCGACGATCAGCGACGGCGAGTAGAAGGACTGGGTGGAGCCGTCCGGCCAGCGGACGTCGAAGAGCACCTCGGGCACGGGACGACGGTAGATCGCGAGTATGTCGGGCATGTTGCGTACCTCGTCCTGATGAATCGCGCGCGGTGGTGCTAATGGACTAACGGCGGGCGCGACACGCAGGTGAACCGCCGACCGGAGGACCTGCCATGACCGCCACCGACCACACCCGCCTCCCCGACGCCGTGCTGCGCGGCGCCACCTCCGAGGACCCCACGGTCGCGATCCCGGTGGTGTCGCCGCAGTACCGGCCGGTCCCGCCCCTGGGGAACCCCTACGGCCCGCCCGCGGGTCTCGGCGGCCACCCCGGGTTCGGCGGCCCGGTCCGGCCCCGCAGGGGCCTGTTCCTCGGCGGGATCGCGGCGGGCGTCGCGGCCGTGGGCCTGGTCGCCGTGGTGGCCGCGGCGGCGTCGACAGCGTCGACAGCGTCGACAGCGTCGACGATGGACGTCGAGGGCACCTTCGTCCTCACCGACACGGGTTCCTCGTACTTCTACGGCTCGTCGTTCACCCCGGGCCGCTCCTGCGCGGGCGACGGCGGCTACTCCGACATCCACTCCGGCACCGCCGTCACGGTCTCCGACGCGGCGGGCCGGATCATCGCCACGGGCGCCCTGTCCGGCGGGGTGGCGACGAGCTCCTCGGTGTGCGCGTTCACCTTCACCGTGCCGGACGTCCCGGCGGGCGAGGACTTCTACCGGCTCGAGGTCTCCCACCGCGGCACGCTCACCTATGACGCGGACGAGCTCGCGGCCGGTCCCGTCGTCACCCTGGGGGACTGACACACTCCCGCCCATGGCGGGGACCGTGCTGGTGCTGGGTGGGCGGAGCGAGATCGGTGTCGCGGTGGCGCGGCGGCTGGCGGGCCGCGAGGCGTCCACCGTGGTGCTGGCCGCCCGCCCGCGCGAGGAGCCCGCGCCCGAGATCCCCGGCGCCGCCGTCGAGCTCGTCCCGTTCGACGCGGACGACCTCGCCTCCCACCGCCCCCTGCTGGACGACGTGGTCGCCCGGCACGGCCTGGACATCGCCGTCGTGGCGTTCGGGCTGCTCGGCGACCAGGCGCGCGCCGAGGCGGACGCCGCCCACGCCGTCCAGATCGTGCACACCGACTACGTCGCGCACGTGCAGGTGCTCACCGAGCTGGCCCGGATCATGAGGGCGCGGGGGCACGGCACGATCGTGGTCTTCTCCTCGGTGGCGGGCGCCAGGGTGCGCCGCGCGAACTACGTCTACGGCTCGGCGAAGGCGGGCCTGGACGGCTTCGCCTCCGGTCTCGCCGACGCCCTGCACGGCACCGGGGTGCGCCTGCTGCTCGTCCGCCCGGGCTTCGTGATCGGCCGGATGACCGAGGGCATGACCCCCGCCCCGTTCTCCAGCACCCCGGACCGGGTCGCCGACGCGACGGTCGCGGCCCTGCGCGCCGGTCGCGGCGAGGTGTGGGTCCCGCGCGTGCTGCAGCCGGTGTTCGCGTTGCTCAGGCACGCCCCGCGGGCGCTGTGGCGCCGCATGCCCCGCTGACTCGGTCGGCGGGCACGGTCGACACCTCCGTGGCGCGGCGTCACAGGTCTGAGGAGAACCCTGGCGCGCACGTGATCGCCGTCATATGTTGGGGCGCGCATCTCCCCATGTGACGACGGAGTCCCAGGAGGACGGACAGTGCAGACTCGCGGAGCGATCATCCGTCAGGCACCCGGAAAGTACGAAGTCGTGGACCTCGAGGTCGACGATCCGCAGACCGGCGAGATCCAGGTCCAGATGGTGGCGTCCGGCATGTGCCACTCGGACGACCACATCGCGACCGGTGACATCCCCGTCGGCGTCTACCCGTTCGCGGGCGGGCACGAGGGCGCGGGGATCATCACGAAGGTCGGGCCGGGCACGAAGGGCTACTCCGAAGGCGACCACGTCGTCTTCTCGTTCCTGCCCGGCTGCGGCCGGTGTCGGTGGTGCGCCACCGGCAGGCAGAACCTGTGCGACCTCGGCTCGACCCTGCTGCAGGGCTCGCGCTGGGAGGACGCCTCGAGCTTCCGGCTCCACCTCGACGACGGACAGCCGGTCGGCCAGATGTGCGGCATCTCGACCTTCTGCGAGACGACGACCGTGGCGATCGACTCCGCCGTCGTCGTGCCGGACGACATCCCGCTCGACAAGGCCTGCCTGGTCGGCTGCGGCGTGGGCACCGGCTGGGGCTCCGCGGTGAACTCCGCCGAGGTCGCGCCCGGCGACACGGTGATCGTGATGGGCATCGGCGGCATCGGGATCAACGCGGTGCAGGGCGCCAAACACGCGGGCGCGTCGAACATCATCGCGGTGGACCCGGTGGCCTTCAAGCGCGAGAAGGCGCAGGAGCTGGGCGCCACGCACGCCGTCGCGTCGATGGAGGAGGCCGCCGAGCTGGGCCGCCAGTTCACCAACGGCCAGGGCGCGGACTCGGCGATCGTGACGGTCGGCGTGACCACCGGAGAGCATGTGGCACAGGCCTTCGGGGCGATCCGGAAGGCCGGCACCGCCGTCGTCACCGGGCTGGGGGACATCACCGAGGTCGGCGTGCCGATCGCGATCTCCGAGCTGACGCTGTTCCAGAAGCGGCTGCAGGGCTCGCTGTTCGGCGCCTCGGCCCCGAGCTTCGGCATCCTGCGGCAGCTGGAGATGTACCAGCAGGGCGTGCTCAAGCTGGACGAGCTGGTGACCAGGACCTACTCGCTGGACGAGATCGGCCAGGGCTACCAGGACATGCACGACGGCAAGAACATCCGCGGCGTGATCATCTACTAGGCGGTGTCCCGCGCCTCCAGGCGTTCCCGCACGTCCCCGGGCAGCAGCTCGCGCAGCTGCTCGGGGAGCAGCGGGAGGTCCAGGAGGCTGAGCTTGACCCGGCTGCGCCGGGCGTGGAGGTCCGGGTCGAGCCGGACCACCCGCCCGGCGTCCGGCTGCACGGAGACGTCGACGTGGTCGCCCGGGCCGACGTCCGCCGACCCGATCCCGTCGACCTCCAGGGCCAGGGACCCGCAGCGCGGGTTCAGCTCCAGGGCCAGTGTGTCGGTCTCGGCGAGGACGAGCGGGCGGGAGATCCCGGACATCGGGGCGGAGGGCGTCACGACGATGCCGCCCACGGACGGCGACACCAGCGGCCCGCCCGCCGCGTAGCTGTACGCCGAGGAACCCGCCGGGGTCGCCACGACGAGGGCGTCGCAGCGGTAGTAGCCGAAGCTGAGCTTGTTCACCGACAGCGTCGCGTCGACGGTGCCGCGGCCGGGGTGGCGGGCCAGCGCCAGGTCGTTGAAGGCGACGTGGTGCGCGCCGCCGGTGTCGATCCGCAGGGCGCTGTGCGGCTCCTCGGTGAAGTCGCCGGAGACCAGCCGCGGCAGCGCCTCGTCGAGCTCGGCGGGGGTGACCTCGACCAGGAAGCCGAGGTTGCCGAGGTGGACGCCGAGCACCGGGACGGGCCGGTCGGCGACCATCCGGAGCGCGCCGAGCATGGTGCCGTCCCCGCCGAGGCTGAGCACGCCGTCGCACTCGGCGGCGAGCTCGTCCGCGCCGACCGGGACGGCGCCCGGGACCCGGCCGGCGTCCGCGGCGCGCACCAGGACCTCCACCCCCTGTCGGGCGGCGAATGCGACCGCGCGCTCGGCGACCTCGGTGACGTCGTTGTGGGGATGGAGGACCAGAGCGATCTGCACAGCCCCCATACTGCCGACTGTGCCGATGGTCGACTCCGCAAGCTCCGTCTCCCCGCTGCTCATCGACGGCCACAACGATCTCCCCTGGGCCCTGCGGGTGTTCGACGGGCCCGAACCGGACCTGGCCGCCGGCGTCCCGTCCCTGCACACGGACCTGCCGAGGCTGCGCGAGGGCGGGGTGGGGGCGCAGTTCTGGTCGGTCTACGTGCCCTGCTCGTACGTCGGGGGTGCGGCGGTGGCGGCGGTCGTCGAGCAGGTGGAGCGGGTGTACGCGCTCGCCGACCGGTACCCGGCCGACCTCCGGGTCGTGACCACGGCCGACGAGGTGGAGGCGGCCCACGCGGACGGCTGGATCGGGTCGCTGCTCGGCGCCGAGGGCGGGCACTCCATCGGCGGATCGCTGCAGGTCCTGCGCGCGCTGCGGCGCTCCGGGGTGCGGTACATGACGGTGACCCACAACCTGAACACGGACTGGGCGGACTCCGCGACGGACGAGCCCGTGCACGGCGGGCTGTCGGACTTCGGGCTCGACGTGGTCGCCGAGATGAACCGGATCGGCATGATCGTCGACCTCTCGCACGTGGCCGCCACGACGATGCGGGCCGCGCTGGCGGCGACCCGGGCGCCGGTGCTGTTCACGCACTCGTCGGCCCGCGCGGTGACCGACCATCCGCGGAACGTGCCCGACGACGTGCTGAGCTCCCTGCGGGACAACGGCGGCGTCTGCATGGTGACCTTCGTCCCACGCTTCGTCTCCCGTGCCGTCGCGGACTGGGACGCGCGGCTGGCGGACGCGATGGCGGCCGCGGGCCGGGACCACCGCGACCTGCGCGCCCGGGACGCCTTCGCCGCGCAGTGGGACGGCCCGCCGATGCCCGGCGCGACGCTGGACGACGTGGTCGCGCACTGCGAGCACGTCCGCGAGGTGGCGGGGATCGACCACATCGGGATCGGCGGGGACTACGACGGCGTCGCCGAGCTCCCCGCGGGCCTGGAGGACGTGAGCGCCTACCCCCGGCTCTTCGACGCGCTGTCCGCGCGCGGCTGGTCGTCGGGCGAGCTGGACAGGCTCGCGGGCCGCAACGTCCTCCGGGTCCTGCGCGCGGTGGACGACGTCGCCCACCAGGACTGATCGTCAGGCCCTGAGGCGGGGCGCGAGGTCGTCCGCGCTCACCGTGTCGATGCCGTCGTGCTCGATGGTCGCGGCCAGGTGGAAGGCGTGTTCCTGAAGGCCCCGGACGTCGAGGTCGGCCGGGGGGTCGCCGATCCAGCGGGCCATGCCGTCGCCGGCCCGTTCGAGCAGCGACACCGCACCGCGGGCGTTGCCCCGCTTGGCGTGGGTGAGCCCGGCGCCGTACTGGGCCAGCGCGCGCCAGAGATCGCGGGTGGCCGGGCCCGCGGCCTTCCACGCGGCCTCGAACACCTCGTGGGCCTGGAAGGGGAGCCCGTCGTCGAGCAGGCGCTGGGCCTCGTCCACGGTCTCGGCGGGGGTGAGGCGCAGATCCTCCGGGATCTGGGGGACCCCTTGGGCGCCGTAGGGGAGGGGGCGGCCGAGCTCGTCTCGAGGGCGGGCGTTGCGCGCCCGCCCGGCGAGGTCCCGGTCCCGCCTCACACCCTCTCCGTCCCGATGGTCGACTCCGCGGGCTGCGTCTCCGTCCCGATGGTCGACTCCGCGGGCTGCGTCTCCGTCCCGATGGTCGACTCCGCGGGCTCCGTCTCCAGTCCTCGCAGCTCCTGGTCGAACTGGTCGAGGAAGCCGCGCCAGTCCGGGATCGGGGTGGCCGGGCGCACCACGAACTTCGTGAGCCCCGCGTCGACGTACTCGCCGATCCGCGCCCGCGCCTCGGCCCAGCCGCGGGCGACGATCCGCTCCGGCGCGACGTCCGGGCGCCGGTCGACCGACCCCGCCAACGCCGCCGCGACCTGGGCCTCCGTGGCCTCCGGTGGGACGACGGCGAGGTTGGTGCCGTAGTGGTCCTCCTCGATCTCACGTCCCGCGGCGGCCGCGGCGCGCTCGATCGCGGCCCGGCACTCCGCGGCCTCCGCGGCCGTGACGAAGCTGCCCAGCCAGCCGTCCGCCAGCCTGCCGATCCGGTCGAGGCCGACCGGGGCGCGCCCACCCAGCCACAGGTCCAGCCGGGGTGGGCGGGGACGGATCGCGGCGTCGTCGAGGTGGAAGAACTCGCCGTGGTGGGTGACCCGGTCCTCGGTCAGCAGCCTGCGGAGCACCACCAGGCTCTCCTCGAACACCGCCGCGCGCTGCCCGGGCACCGGGTAGAGCTGGCGCTCGGCGCCGCGGGCGGGACGGACCCCGAACGCCGGGAGGATGCGCTTCGGGGCGAGGGTCGCCAGCGTGGCGAGCTGGGCCGCGACGAGCGCGGGATTGCGGCCCGGCAGCACCAGCACCCCGGTGCCGATCTTGAGGTTCCGGGTGCGACCCGCTGCGAAGGCCATGCCCGCCATGGCGTCGACGGAGTCCGAGCCCACCAGGTCCGCCAGCCACAGCGAGTCGATCCCGCGGGTCTCCAGCTCGTCCACCAGCTCGGCGAAACCGCCGGCGCCGGTCGATCCGCCGACGGGCAACGAGCCGATCCCGATCCGCACCTTCACGGGCCCGACGCTAATCGTGCGCCGCGGCCCGTGTCGACGTGGTCAGGTGGTGGCGGGCGGCACGGCGGCCGTCGGGAGCCCCGCGGTCGCTCCGTGCTCCGGGGCGTGGGCCGCGGTCTCCGCCTGCGCGGCAGGGGGGAGCGGTGAGGCCGTGGACGGCGGTGCCGCCGCGGAGCCGGTCGACGCCACCGAGGTCTCCGACGGCGGCTCCTCGGCCCGCAGCTCCGCCCTGAGGATGCGGGTCGACCGACCCAGGCTGCGGGCCGCGTCCGGCAGTCGCCTCGCCCCGAACAGGAGCACGAACACCGCGATCACGACGATCCAGTGCCATGCGCTGAGCTCACCCATGCGCGCAGTGTGCCGCGGGACACCACGGTCCGACAGACCGGGGTGCACATTCTCAGCCGGTCGTCAGGAAATGCGTCCGAATTGCGGGGAAACGTCGGGAACGCGGCGTTCGGTCCGTCTGACGGCGGGCGATCCGGCCTGGTAGACAGTGCGACCGTGGGTCGCATGGTGGGTGTCCGGCAGCTCGTCGTGCTGACGGTGGTGGCCGGCGTGGTGCTCGCCGGAATGCTGTTTCCGGTCGCCGGCGGAATCGGGCTGCTCGCCGGTTCCGTGAGCGATTCCGCGGTGGGCACGAACGCCGACCTGAAGGCGGGCGTGCTGCCGTCGGTGACCCGGGTGCTGGACAAGAACGGGAACACGGTCGCGTCGCTCTACCAGCAGTACCGGGTGCCCGTGGAGAGTGGGCAGATCGCGCCCGCGATGAAGGCGGCGATCGTCGCCATCGAGGACCGGCGCTTCTACGAGCACGGCGGTTTCGACCCCATCGGCGCGGCCCGCGCGCTGGTCAACAACTCCAACGGCGGGCAGACCCAGGGCGCGTCGACGCTCACCGAGCAGTACGTCAAGAACTACGACCTGTACGTCGCCGCGAAGACGGACGCCGAGCGGCGCGCCGCCGTCGCGCCGAGCTACGCCCGCAAGCTCAAGGAGGCCGAGCTCGCGGTCTCCCTCGACCACGACCTGTCGAAGGACGAGATCCTCACCCGCTACCTCAACCTCGTGTACTTCGGCCACGGGGCGTACGGGGTGCAGGCGGCCGCGCAGGCCTACTTCGGGGTCGACGCCTCGGCGCTCACCGTGCCGCAGGCCGCGCTGCTCGCGGGCATGGTGCAGAGCCCGGCCGAGTACGACCCGATCAGCCACCCGGAGGCGGCCACCGGTCGTCGCAACGTGGTGATCGAGGCACTGCGGTCGCAGGGCTCGATCCCGGACGACAGCGCGACGGCCCAGCCGCTGGGCGTCGTGGCGGACCCGGCGATCCCGGGGGAGGGGTGCATCGGGGCCGGGGACGCGGGCTACTTCTGCGACTACGTGCTCGCCTACCTCGACCAGGCCGGGTTCGCCACGGACCGGCTCGCGGGCGGCGGCTACACGATCACCACGACCCTGGACCCGGACGCGCTGGCCAAGACCAAGGCCGCGATCGACGAGCAGGTCCCGCCGACCCAGCCACACGTCGCGGACGTCATGGCGGTCGTGCGGCCGGGCGCGGACGCGCACCAGGTCGTCGCGATGGCGGCCAACCGGACCTTCGGCAACAAGCCGGGCGAGTCCAGCTACGGGCTGCCCTACGAGCCGGAGAACATGGGCGCGGGCTCGGTCTACAAGATCTTCACCGCGGCCACGGCCATGGAACAGCACCTCATCGGCATCGACACGGTGATCTCGGTGCCGCCCAGCGGGTACACCTCGCCGATCTACCGCAACGGCGCGGGCAGGCCGATCCCGGTGGGCAACGCAGGGAACTACCGGACCGCGCTGACCCTGCAGGACGCGCTGGCGGAGTCGCCGAACACGGCGTTCGTCAAGCTCGAGGAGAACACGGGCATCCCGCCCGTCGTCGACATGGCGGTCCGGCTGGGGCTCACCTCGCTGGCCGAGACCCCGTACAGCGGCAAGGCGGGGACCCCGTCGATCGCCGACGTCATGAAGGCGCAGAACCAGGCCTCGTTCACCCTCGGCGTCACCCCGACCAGCGCCCTGGAGCTGGCGAACGTGCAGGCGACGCTGGCCTCGCACGGCACCTGGTGCCCGCCGACCCCGCTGACCTCGATGACCGACCGGACGGGCGCGGCCGTGACGATCACGCAGCAGGCCTGCCGGCAGGCGCTCGACCCCGCGATCGCGGACACCCTGATGACGGGCCTGTCCAAGGACGACGCCGCGGGCGGCACCTCGGCCGCCGCGGCCGGGATCATGGGCTGGGACCGGCCGATCGCGGCGAAGACGGGGACCACGCAGGAGTACAAGTCCGCGGCGTTCGTCGGGGCGACCCCGCAGCTCGCGGGCGCGGCGATCGTGTTCGACGACTCCAGCTCGCCCAAGCCGATCTGCGACGGCAGTCCGCCGCGGACCTGCGGGGGAGGCAACATCTACGGCGGCAAGGCCCCGGCCAGGACCTTCTACCGGGCCTTCGGCGACATCCTGGCGGGCCAACCGGTCGCCCCGCTGCCCGCCGTGGACCCGGCGTACCTGACGGGCACCCTCCCCTCCGTCGTCGTCGCCCCGCCGCCGGACCAGCAGCCCCCGGCGGGCGACCAACCCGCCCCCGACCCCGCGACCCGGAACGGCGGCGGGGAGAACCCCGGCGGCAACGGCGGGGGCGACGGCGGCGGGGGCAACGGCGGCGGGGGCAACGGCGGGAACGGCGGGAACGGCGGCTGACGTCCCACGCACGCGTCCGAAGTGGGGGACTCGCGGGTCGGACGTGGGGGACTCGCGAGACGGTGCCCGCGAGTCCCTCGTTCTCGGCGGCCGAGTCGGACGTCCGGGTCAGCGGGGGCCGAGGACCGCGGTCAGGGCCCGGTCGAGGTCGGCGACGAGGTCTCGCGGGTCCTCCAGTCCCACCGAGAAGCGCAGGTGGCCCCAGGTGCGGAACTCCTCGGGCCAGTACCGCGCCCGTTCGTCGTCCCCGGCCACGTGCACGACCAGCGACTCGTCGTGGCCCAGGGACACCGCGGACGTGATCAGCCGCAGCGCCGCCACGAACGCGTTCTGGTCGCCGCGCACGGCGAAGGCGAGCATCCCGCCGAAACCGTCCATCGTGCGCGCCGCCAGCTCGTGCTGCGGGTGTGAGGGCAGGCCGGGGTAGGCCACGTACGCCACCCGCGGGTCCGCCTCCAGGAACTCCGCCACCGCCTGCGCGGACGAGCAGTGCTGCCGCATCCGCAGCGGCAGCGTCACCATGCCGCGCATGATCAACCACGCGTGGAACGGCGACAGCACCCCGCCCACGTTGACCTGCGCGTCCGCCCTGATCCGGTCGGTGAGCGCGCGGTCGCCGATCACCGCGCCCCCCATCGCGTCCCCGTGCCCGTTGAGGTACTTCGTCAGCGAGTGCACGACCAGGTCCGCGCCCAGCGCGAGTGGCCGCTGCAGGACGGGGGTGGCGAAGGTGGCGTCGACGCTCAGCAGGGCCCCGGCCGCGTGCGCGATCTCGGCCACCCTGGCGAGGTCGGCGATCCGCGTCGTCGGGTTCGCGGGGGTCTCGACGTGCACGAGTCGGGTCTCGGGCCGGATGGCCGCCCGCACGGCCTCGGGATCGGACGCGTCCACGAGGGTCGCGGTGATCCCGTACTTCTCCGGGAGGAGCCGCGTGAGCAGCGTGTAGGTGGCGACGTAGGTCGTGTCCGCGCACACCACGTGGTCCCCGGAGCGCAGGAAGGTGAAGAACACCGCGTGCAGGGCCGCGACCCCGCTGGCCAGGGCGACGGCGTCGACGTCGCCGCGCTCACCGGCCGTCTCCAGCAGGGCGAGCTTCTCCTCCAGCCAGCCCTGGTTCGCGCCGCCGTTGCGCGTGTAGAGCGGCGTGGAGAAGTCCGACCAGCTCAGCTGTGACGGGTCGTCCGGCAGCGCGTAGGAGTTGGCCATGACCAGCGGACGCCGGATGGCGCCGGTGCCGGGATCGACGGCGTTGCCCGCGTGGACGCTCAAGGTCTCGAAGTGCACCCGGGCATTGTCGCCGCGTCGTCAGGGGGTCCAGCGCGGGTCCCGCCCCTCGATGCCGAGCACGCGGTGGAACACCGGCGCGCCCGCGCCGACCTCGACGCGCTCGCCGAACAGCCCCGGCACCACGACCTCGAACCCCGCGGCGAACGCCAGGCACGCCTGCGCGCTCGGCCCGTCCACCGAGAACCGCTGCCGGGTGGCACGGGCGAGGTCCCAGCCGTGCACGACCAGCTCGTTGAGCGCGATCACCCCGACCTCGGCGGCGGGGAAGTCCAGCCCACCCGCCCGGGTCCCGCCCGCCCAGGCCTCCGGGTCGGTCCACGCCGCGGCCAGCTCCGCGAGCCGGTCCGGCAGCTCGGTGCGCCAGTCCGGGTCGAGGTGCGCGGCGCTCGGCTCGACGGGCCCGTCCGTCGGGGTCTTGCGGGCGGCGTGGGTGAACTCCGTGGTCAGGACGAGGAGGTGGTCCAGCAGCGTCGCGACGTCGAAGCCCGGGCAGGGCGTCCGGTCGCCGAGCTGCTCGGGCCCGATCGCGGGCAGGAGGGCGGCCACCCGGCGGGCGGCGGGGGCCAGGTCGAGGGTGCGCGTCGCGGTGGTCATGCCGGGTGGACCGCGGGCCGCGCGGAAACTCATCGGTCGTGGTGTTCGACACCCTGTAGAAGTCGGGCATCGCCCGTGCGGCACCATGGGGCCCAGTCGACGAGAGGGAGCGCAATGACGGCCAGCACCGCGACGGTCAGCGGCATCGGCAGGATCTTCCGCGTGGTCGCGATCGCCGAGGCCTGCTCGTGGGCCGGGCTGCTGATCGGCATGTTCTTCAAGTACGTCGTGGTGCGCAACGAGATCGGCGTGACGGTGTTCGGTCCGATCCACGGCGCGCTCTTCGTGCTCTACGTCGGGGTCGCCCTCGCGGCCTCGCGGATGCTGCGCTGGGACCTCAAGACCCTGGCACTGGCGCTGTTCTCCTCCATCCCGCCCCTGATGACCATCTGGTTCGAGCGCCGCGCGGCCGCACGGGGACAGCTGGCGGGCTGACGGCGCGGGACCTGAACCGTGCAGGCGCGGTTCGGGTACCGGGGTGCGGTCGGACCGCCCCCGGCTGACCCCCGGGGCCGGGTCCGTGTACTCTCTGGAATGCGACCACCCCGTCGCGCGTTGTTCCGCGCGTCAGGGCGATCAAGTGGAGCCCCGCTCCCACCCGCTCACCATCCCTACAGGTGTACGGGTCCCGGTCAGCGGTTCGGCCGTACGGCCGAACTGTGTGGATCGACGGGTCTTTGCTTGTCGTCGCATGACATGACGGCACACCGAGGAGACCCCATCACCACAGAGACCCGCATCAACGACCGCATCCGCGTTCCCGAGGTCCGCCTCGTCGGACCGAACGGGGAGCAGGTCGGCATCGTGCGCATCGAGGACGCCCTGCGGTTGGCGCAGGAGGCCGAGCTGGACCTCGTCGAGGTCGCGGCTGCGGCCCGCCCGCCCGTCTGCAAGCTCATGGACTACGGCAAGTTCAAGTACGAGAGCGCGCAGAAGGCCCGGGAGTCCCGGCGGAACCAGCAGCTCACGGTGATCAAGGAGCAGAAGCTCCGGCCGAAGATCGACACCCACGACTACGAGACCAAGAAGCGCAACGTGGTCCGTTTCCTCGAGGGTGGCAACAAGGTCAAGGTCACCATCATGTTCCGCGGTCGCGAGCAGAGCAGGCCCGAGCTGGGCTACCGGCTGCTGCAGCGGCTCGCCGAGGACGTGCAGGAGCTGGGAGTCGTCGAGGCCGCCCCCAAGCAGGACGGCCGCAACATGACCATGGTGATCGCACCCACGAAGAAGCCGGTCAAGCGCGCGGCGGCCGAGGCCGCCGAGGCCGCTGCCGAGTCGACCGCGGAGCCCACCGCCTAGACCTGCCCGAAGCAGTACCGGCCCCTGCCCCAGGGGCAGCGACGCAAGAAGGATCAGCCATGCCCAAGAACAAGACGCACAAGGGAACGGCGAAGCGGGTCAAGGTGACCGGCTCCGGCAAGCTCCTGCGCCAGCAGACCGGTCTGCGTCACCGGCTCGAGGTCAAGTCGAGCAAGGAGACCCGCGACCTGTCGCGCGTCGTCGAGGTGAACAAGGCCGACCGCAAGCGCGTCAAGAAGCTGCTCGGTCGCTGAGCTCGCTCCTCCGCCCCCCTGACAAGTAAGGACACACCCTCATGGCACGCGTGAAGCGCGCGGTGAACGCCCAGAAGAAGCGCCGCACGGTTCTGGAGGCGTCGGCCGGTTACCGCGGGCAGCGTTCGCGGCTCTACCGCAAGGCGAAGGAGCAGCAGCTCCACTCGCTGACCTACGCCTACCGGGACCGCCGTGCGCGCAAGGGTGACTTCCGGCAGCTGTGGATCACCCGCATCAACGCAGGCGCCCGCGCCAACGGCATGACCTACAACCGCTTCATCCAGGGCCTCAAGGTCGCGGGTGTCGAGGTGGACCGCAAGAACCTGTCGGAGCTCGCGATCAGCGACCCGGCGGCGTTCACCGCGCTCGTCGAGATCGCGAAGGCGAACGTCCCGGCGCAGAACACCGCCGCCTGAGTTTGCTCACCGAACGCACACCGCGCGTCGCGGCAGCCCGCAAGCTGCTGCGGCGCGTCGGTCGTGAGAGGGCCGGGCGCTTCCTCGTCGAGGGCGCCCAGGCCGTCCGCGAGGCGGTCGAGTACGCGCGGGTCCACGAGATCTTCGCGACCGGCCTCGCGCTCGACCGCAACGTCGACCTGGTCGACGCCGCCGAGGACCGCGGCATCATGGTCACCCCGGTCACCGACAAGGCGGCGGACGGGCTGTCGGACACCGTCACCCCGCAGGGCCTGGTCGCCGTCTGCGACCTGGTGGACGTGCCGCTGGAGCAGGCCTGCGAGGACGCACGCCTGGTCGTCGTGCTCGCCGGGATCACCGAGCCGGGCAACGCGGGCGCCGTGCTGCGCGCCGCGGACGCGGCCGGGGCGGGCGCCGTCGTCTTCGCGGGGGACACCGTCGACCCACACAACGGCAAGGCCGTCCGGGCGTCGACGGGCAGCCTGTTCCACCTGCCGGTCGCCCGGGAGCGGGACCTGCCCACGGTGCTCGCCGCGCTGCACGGGCTCACCCTGCTGGCCGCGGACGGCCACGGCGAGCTGGATCTGCACTCCCCGCAGGCCGACGAGGTGCTGGCCGCCCCCACCGCCTGGATATTCGGCGGTGAGGCGCACGGGGTCCCGGATACGGTCCTGGCGCGGGCCGACCACCGGGTCCGGGTCCCGCTCTACGGCCGCGCGGAGAGCCTGAACCTGGCCACCGCCGCGGCGGTCTGCCTGTATGCGAGCGCTGCGCGGCAGCGCTCTAGGATCACCGACCGTGGCTGAGGGAACTGCGATGACCGACGATCTCGACGCTGCCGTGAAGGCGGCCCGCGAGGCGTTCGACGGCGCGGGTGACCTCGACGCGCTCGCCGCCGTCAAGCCCGCCCACCTGGGCGACAGGGCTCCGGTGCTGCTCGCCCGGCGCAGCCTGGGCGGCCTGCCGGGCAAGGAGCGGGCCGAGGCGGGCAAGCGGGTCAACGCCGCCCGGGTCGAGGTCCAGGCCGCGTTCGACGAGCGCCGCGCCGTCCTCGTGGCCGAGCGGGACGAGCGCGTGCTGCGCGAGGAGACCGTCGACGTCAGCCTGCCGTGGGATCGCCACCCGCGCGGCGCCCGGCACCCGATCACGCAGATCGCCGAGCAGATCGCGGACGTGTTCGTCGGGATGGGCTGGGAGGTCGCGGAGGGCCCGGAGGTCGAGTCCCCCTGGCTGAACTTCGACGCACTGAACTTCGGCAAGGACCACCCGGCGCGGACGATGCAGGACACGTTCTACCTGTCGGACGGCACGGTCCTGCGCACGCACACGTCCCCGGTGCAGGTCCGGGCGCTGCTGGAGCGCGAGCTGCCGGTCTACGTCGTCTGCCCGGGCCGCACCTTCCGCACCGACGAGCTGGACGCCACCCACACGCCCGTCTTCCACCAGGTCGAGGGCCTGGCGGTGGACAGAGGCATCACGATGGCGCACCTCAAGGGCACGCTGGACGCCTTCGCCCGCGCGATGTTCGGGGCCGAGTCCACGACCCGGCTGCGTCCGAGCTTCTTCCCCTTCACCGAGCCGTCCGCCGAGGTGGACGTGTGGTTCCCGGAGAAGAAGGGCGGCGCGGGCTGGGTCGAGTGGGGCGGCTGCGGCATGGTCAACCCCCACGTCCTGCGGTCCTGCGGCGTGGACCCGGAGGTCTACTCCGGCTTCGCGTTCGGCATGGGCCTGGAGCGGACCCTGCAGTTCCGCAACGGCCTGCCGGACATGCGGGACATGGTCGAGGGCGACGTGCGGTTCAGCCGCGCCTTCGGAATCTGACGCAGCAATCGAGGAGACGTCACAGTGCGAGTCCCCCTGTCCTGGCTGCGTGACCACGTCGCCGACGTCCCCGCCGACCCCGCGGTCGTCGGGGAGGCGTTCGTGCGCGTGGGTCTGGAGCTCGAGGAGATCCCTCCGCTCCCTGAGGTCACGGGTCCGCTCACCGTGGGCCGGGTCCTGGAGATCGAGGAGCTCACCGGGTTCAAGAAGCCGATCCGGTACTGCCGGGTGGACGTCGGGAACGCCGATCCGCAGGGGATCGTCTGCGGGGCACGGAACTTCGCCGTGGGCGACCTGATCGTCGCGGCGCTGCCGGGTGCGGTGCTGCCCGGTCCGTTCCCGATCGCGGCGCGCGAGACCTACGGCAGGACCTCCGACGGGATGATCTGCTCGGCCCGCGAGCTCGGGCTGGGCCAGGACCACACCGGGATCCTCGTGCTGCCGCCGGGGACCGCCGAGCCGGGTGCGGACGCGCTGCCGGTGCTCGGGCTGGACGACCCCGTCGTCGAGCTGGCGATCACCCCGGACCGGGGTTACTGCTTCGCCGTGCGCGGGCTCGCGCGCGAGCTGGCGGCGTCGCTCGGCACCGGGTACACCGATCCTGCGCTGCAGGTCACCGTGCCCGCGGAGGCGACCGCCGCGTACCCGGTCCGCATCGAGGACCCCACGGGTTGCGCCCGCTTCGTCACGCGCCGGGTCACCGGGGTCGACGCGAGCGCGCCGTCCCCGTGGTGGATGCAGCGCAGGCTGCTCGCCGCGGGGATGCGGCCGATCTCGCTGACCGTCGACGTCACCAACTACGTGATGCTCGACCTCGGCCAGCCCATCCACGCCTACGACGCCTCCACGCTCCGGGGAGACATCGTGGTGCGGCGTGCGGCCGAGGGCGAGAAGCTCCGCACGCTCGACGACGTCGAGCGCACCCTGGACCCGGACGACCTGCTGATCACGGACTCGTCCGGCCCGATCGGGCTGGCGGGCACCATGGGCGGGGCCTCCACGGAGATCCCCCTGGGCGCCGAGGGCCGCATCGACGTCGTGATCGAGGCGGCACACTTCACCCCGACCGTGGTCGCGCGGGCCGCCCGGCGGCACAAGCTGCCCAGCGAGGCGGCGAAGCGCTTCGAGCGCGCCGTCGACCCGGAGCTCCCGCCGATCGCGGCCGAGCTGGTGGCGAACCTGCTGGTGGAGCACGGTGGCGGGCGGATCGAGCCCGGCCGCACGGACGTCGGCGCCGCGTCCGCGCCGCCTCCGATCACCCTCCCGCTGGACCTGCCGGACCGGATCGCGGGCACGACCTACGCAGCCGGTACCACCGTGGCCCGGCTGGAGCAGGTCGGCTGCACGGTCACCGGGACCGACCCGCTCACCGTCACCCCGCCGAGCTGGCGGCCCGACCTCGACCTGCCCGAGGCGCTGGTCGAGGAGGTGCTGCGGCTGGAGGGCTACGACACCATCCCGTCGGTGCTGCCCGCCGCGCCCGCGGGGCGGGGGCTCACCGCGGCGCAGCGGCGCACCCGCGCCGTGTCCCGGGCCGTCGCCGAGTCCGGGTTCGTCGAGGTGGAGCCGTTCCCGTTCGTCTCCGACGCCGCGTGGGACGCGCTGGGCCTGCCCGGCAACGACATCCGCCGCCAGACCGTCACGGTCGTCAACCCGCTGGACGCCGAGCGCAACCGGCTGTCCACCACGCTGTTGCCGGGGCTGCTGGACACCCTGGTGCGCAACAGGGCCCGCGGGTTCGACGATCTCGCGCTCTTCACCGTCGGGCAGGTCGTGCTGCCACACCGCAACCCGGTGCCGATGCCGGACCCGGCCGTGGACCGCAGGCCGTCGGACGACGAGATCGCCATGATCAAGGCCGCGCTGCCCGCCCAGCCCGTGCACGTCGGTGCGGTGCTGGCCGGGAACCGCGAGCCCGGCGGCTGGTGGGGCGCGGGTCGGGCCGCGGGCTGGCAGGACGCGATCGAGACGGGTCGGCTGGTCGGCAGGGTCGCGGGCGTCGAGCTGCGGGCGACCGCGGCGGATCTCGCCCCCTGGCACCCCGGGCGCTGTGCGGCGCTGCGGGTGGGGGAGTGGGTCGTCGGGCACGCCGGTGAGCTGCACCCGAAGGTCGTCGAGGCGCTGGGGCTGCCGCCGCGCACCTGCGCGATGGAGCTGGACCTGGACGCGATCCCGCTGCAGGACGTCCGGCCCGCCCCGCAGATCTCGCCGTACCCGCCGATCTCGGTGGACGTCGCGCTGGTCACGGCGGAGGACGTGCCCGCGGCGGAGGTCGCCGCGGCGCTGACCCTGGGCGGCGGCGCGCTGCTCGAAGCGGTCCGCCTGTTCGACGTCTACGCGGGCGACCAGGTCGGCGAGGGCAAGCGCAGCCTGGCGTACTCCCTGCGCTTCCGCGCCCCGGACCGCACGCTGACCAGCGAGGAGGCGAACGCGGCGCGGGACGCGGCGATCGCCGAGGCGGCGGCGCGGTTCGAGGTCGTCCAGCGCTAGGACGTCCGCTAGCCGGTCAGGCGTCGACGCCCTTGCCGGTGATGCCCAGGCGGTCGGTGACCAGGCCGCCGAGGAAGGGCAGCACCCCCCAGAGGGCGAAGGCCCAGCTGCCGAGCAGCGGGAACAGCGGGATCGACACCAGGAACGCCCCGCCGATGACGGCCGAGGCCACCCAGCCCCGGTGCAGCCAGTGCCGCGGGGTGCCCGGGATGAAGGCCCCGGTGCGCGCCAGGACGAGCACGAGCACCGCGAACGTGCCGGTCTGGAGGGTCTGCGCGAGCGCGTAGACGGCGAACCGCGGGAAGTCGACCTGCTCCTCGGAGATGAACCGGGTGAGGAACGGTGTCAGCACGATCAGCAGCAGCCAGAGCATGTTCAGCCAGATGATCCCGGTGTCCGCCCGCCCGACGTACCGGAACAGCCGGTGATGGCTCATCCAGTGCCGCGCGATCACCGCGAAGCTGATCAGGAAGGCCAGGTACTCGCCCCAGTCCGCGGCGAAGCCCGCCGCGAGCTCGGCCGCGGTCTCGCCCCGGGGGACCTGGAGCTCGATGGCGAGCAGCGTGATCGCGATCGCCACGACCGCGTCGGAGAAGAAGGTCAGCCGCTCGGCGGCGCCCCGGTCGGTCTCCTCGAAGTCCGCCGCCGGGATACCGTCGTGTGTGGACCCGGGCTCGGTCATGCCGGCAGCGTAGCGATCAGCGGGGCGTCCGGCCCAGCGCCGCGACCGCGCTGCGGCCCGCCGCGGCCCAGCGCGCGTCGTCCGGTTCGCAGTCGGCCACGGTGATCGTGACCAGGTGCGCGCCCGTCGCGATCTGCAGAGTCGGACCACCGACCGTCTCGACGACGCGGGCGGCGTCCCCGACCCCGGGCAGGTCGCGTCCCGCGCGCAGCAGGTCGACGGGCGAGCCGTCGCGCACCCCGTAGACGTTGATCCCGGCCAGCGCACGCGGTGTGCCCCGGGTCGCGGAGGTGCTGCAGGAGCGCGGATCGCCGCCGTTCGCAGGCGGCTCGACCGGAGCCTCCACCACCAGCGCGAACCCGTCCGCGTCCAGCAGGCACTCGTCGGCCAGGACGTCGGCGACGAGGGTGGGGCGGCCCGCCACCGGCTGCGGGGCACCGACCGGGGTGGGCTCGGGCACCGCCCGTCCGGGCACCGCGACGGCACACCCGCCCAGGACCAGCACCGCGAGCCCGACCAGCACCCTCTGCACGGGGGGAACCTACGTCGCACCCCGGGTCCGGCGAGGCGTTTCGGGCGAACTCAGGTGCGAGCGAGGCGGACCAGCTCGCGGGCCGAGGCCTCCGGCAGGTACGCCCTGGTCAGGGCCAGGCCGATCCGGGGGAGGTCGGCCTCGTCCCGGAAGACCAGGTGCATCGGGGAGTAGCGCGGCTGGAACTTCGCCTTGAACGCGTGCAGCGAACGGAAGCCGTAGAGCGGCTCCAGCCGGGCGCCGAGGGTGTCCAGGAGCCGGTCGATGACGGCGGTGTCCCCGTCCGCGTCCGTACGGGCCAGCGGCGCGCCGGACAGCGAGACCATCGCGGCGCCCTCGTCCCGGAACGCCAGGCAGGCCGACGCGATCATGAACTCGACGACGGGTCGGAACCCGCCCTCCCGACGCCGCATGACGTCGAGGGTCCAGCCGGTCACCCGGCCGCCCTCCGCGTACACCGGCAGCCACGAGGTCACGCCCTGCACCACCCCGTCCGCGTCCTGCGCGAGCCCGACCCGCACGTGCCGGTCCAGGGCCTCGTCCACGCCGCCGAGGGTGAACCCCATCTCCGGCAGCCCCTTCTCGCCCACCCACTGCTCGGAGATCTCGCGGACCTGCGAGACCAGCGAGTACCTCTCGTCCGCCAGGGTGACCAGCCGGAACGTGATGCCCTGCTTGCCCGCCTTGTTCAGCGCCGACCGCACGTCCTGCCACGACCTGCCGCGGAACTCCAGGTCCGGCAGGTCGATCAGGGTGTCCTCGGCGACCTGCGCGGTCCGCCAGCCCGCGGCCCGCGCCGCCCGGGCGAGGCCGTCCGACGCCGAGAACACGCACGCGACCAGCCCCGCCGTCTCGCTGCGGGCGCGGAACTCGGCCAACGCCGCCACCGGGTCCGCCCCGACGGGGTCGCCGAGCCCGATCGCGACGCCCGCGTGCCGCTGCCACGCGACGAACGTCCCGCCGTCCGCGGCCAGGAACCACTGGTTGTCCGGCCAGGTGGCCATCCAGGACAACGTGCCGCCGCCGGTGGACTCCAGCAGCGCCACCGCCGTCTCCCGGTCCGTGGCCCCGCCCGCGGCCCTGCGCCGCCGCCGGGACGGCACCCGCCACGCGCGCCGCCCGACGACGAGCACCACGAACAGCACGGTGTAGGCGAGCCGGTCCGCCGCGAAGATCCCCGCCGGTTCACCGAGCTCGACGGTCCCGCCCCCGATCGCGACGGCCACGGCGGCCACCAGCACGGCCAGCCCGACGAACAGGTTCAGGCCCGCCCAACCGACCACCCACCGCCACGCGACGCGGTGTCCCCTGCGCAGCCCGTTCACCGCCAGCGCGGTCACCACGAGGCTGATCACGACGTCCAGCCAGGAGCTCTGGTCGTCCCCGGTCTCGCCGAGCGGACCGTCGTTGGGCAGCACGACGCTCAGCACCGAGCCCGCGGTCAGCAGCACGAGCACGAACACCGCCAGCAGCCGCCACTCGCGCCTGCTCGGCGGCCCGGGTGGCGCCAACCCCAGCCGCCCGCGGACCAGCCGCGGGCCGACCGCGAGCGCCAGCCCCACCGCGACCAGGTGCTCCAGGTCCGCGAGCGAGCCGAGGTACACGGCGCTGGCCAGCACGTACAGGCCCAGCATGAGGCGCAGCCGTAGCCGCCACGGCGGGCGGAGCACCGCGCTGGTCACGGCGGCGGCGGCGAGGGAGCCCGCCGAGAACCCGACGTCGAGCAGCGTGGCGGTGCGGTCCGCCCAGGCCCAGCCGTGGCCGCGCACGAGGACCAGGAAACCGAGCGCGGCGAGGATGCCGACCAGCTGACCGACGATCGCCGCGGTCGCGGCGATCCGGGTTCCCAGGCGCCACTCCGCCCACCCGACCAGCAGCGCGAAGCTGCCGGTCATGGCCAGGTAGAACACCGGGACCACGGCGAAGAACGGGCCGGACAACAGCGTCCACCAGCGGCCCGCCTCCAGCGAGGGCACCCCGTACGCGACGTACGGGTACCAACCGGCGTCCTCGGCGGCCCGCCAGAACGACCCGGTGACGAGGGCGAGCACGATCATCGCCGCCACGACCGCGGAGGTGAAGGGCAGCCTGGTCCGCAGGACCCGGACGGTCGCCGACACCCGGCCCGGCGCGCGGGCCTCCGTTCGCGTCGTGGTGTCCTCGGTCATGCGCACCTCCTGCAGGCCGACCCAGGGTGGGCGTACCCGGGTGCCGTCACCAGGGCTGTTCGGGCGAACCGCCCCACCGTTACGGTCACCCCGCGATCACGGCGGGCACCTACTGCACCAGGGCGACGAGCTCGGCGAACACCACGGCCTGGATCGTGTCGATCGAGCGCTCCTCGCCCTCGGCTATCCAGGTCGCGAACGACACCTCGAACACGAGGGTCCCCACGCGGGCCGCGAGCGTCGCGGCGGGCTCGGCCACCCCCCGCTCGCGCAGCAGGTCCCGCAGCGCGTCCGCCAGGCCGACCATCTTGTGCAGCTCGCGCTCCTGCAGTGCCGGGTTCGCGTCGATGACGGTCTGGCGCCTGCGGGAGTGCGGGCGGCGCTCGTCGCCGAAGAAGCCCGCGGCCGAGCCCAGCGCGGCCCGGACCACCTCCAGCGGCGCCGCGTCCCCGGGCGTCGCGCGGGCTCCCTCGAGGAAGCCCGCGACGAACAGCTGCTGGCCGTGGAACAGCACCTCGCGCTTGTCGGCGAAGTGGCGGAAGAAGGTGCGCTCGGTCAGCCCGACCGACTGGGCGATCTCCGCCGCGGTGGTCTGTTCGTAGCCCCGGGTGGCGAAGAGCTCCAACGCCGCGGCCTGCAGCCGTTCCGGGGTGCCGGGCTCCCATCGGACCATGGCCCCACACTAGTGATGGCGGTGACTGACATCCAGGCGTAGGGTGATGTCAGTAACCGACATCATCACGTGGAGGACATCATGTGCGTCTTCGTCACCGGGGCCTCGGGCTGGATCGGCTCCGCCGCCGTCACCGAGCTGCTCGCGGCCGGGCACGAGGTCACCGGCCTGGCCAGGTCGGACGCCGCCGCCACGGCTCTGGCCGAGCAGGGGGTGCGGGTCCGGCGGGGCGACCTGGACGACCTCGCCGGGCTGCGTTCGGGCGCCGCCGAGGCCGAGGCGGTGCTGCACCTGGCCAACAAGCACGACTGGTCGGACGTGGCGGCGTCCAACGCCGCCGAGCGGGCCGCCGTCGAGACCTTCGGCGAGGTCCTGGCCGGGTCCGGGCGCCCGCTCCTGATCGCCTCGGGTGTGGCCGCGCTCGCCCCCGACCGGCCCGCCGCCGAGACCGACCCCTCACGGGCCCATGGCCCCGCGTCGCCGCGCGGGGGCGCCGAGAACCTCGCGCTGGAGTTCGTGGAGCGCGGCGTGCACAGCGTCGCGCTGCGGTTCGCGCCGACCGTCCACGGCGCGGGCGACCACGGGTTCGTCTCCTACCTCACGGCCGTGGCCAGGGGGAAGGGCGTCTCCGGCTACGTCGGGGAGGGCGCGAACCGCTGGTCGGCGGTCCACCGGTCCGACGCGGCACGGCTCGTCGCGCTGGCGCTGGCCAAGGCGCCCGCGGGTGCCCGCGTCCACGCCGCCGCCGAGGAGGGGGTGAGCACCCGCGCGATCGCCGAGGCGATCGGCCGCGCCCACGGCCTCCCGGTCCGCTCGATCGACCCGGACGACGCCGTGGCCCACTTCGGCTTCATCGGCGGGTTCTTCGGCATGGAGATGTCCGCGACGAGCACCGCCACCCGTGAGCTCCTGGGCTGGCACCCCACCGGCCCCACCCTGATCGAGGACATCGACGCGGGCGCGTACTAGAGGTGCTTGAGGGCCTCGCGGCGGGAGAGCGGGGAGAGGTCGGGGTGGGCCTCGACGAACTCCCGCACCCATAGCGGGTCGGTGCGGGCGTGCTGGCGCAGCGCCCACCCGATGCCCTTGCGCAGGAAGAAGTCCTCGTCCTTCCGGCTCGCCTCGATGGCGTCCGCGAGCAGGCCCGTGTCCGTGGCCTCCTTGGACTGCAGCTGGCAGATGATGGAGGCCCGGCGCAGCCACGGGTCGGGGTCGGTGGCCCACCGCCGCATCACCGGCACGACCCGGTCCGGGTCCGCCCGGACCAGGGCCCCGACGAGCCGGGAGGCGATCTCGTCCACGTGGTCCCACCACGCCCCGGACACCACCCAGTGCCGGTAGCGGGGCAGCCAGTCCGCGTCCGGCCACCGGGCGTAGGACCGGTACCCGACGAGCGCGGTGGCGAGGTAGCGCTCCTCGCGGAACTCCGCGCCGTCCCACAGCGCCTCCGCGACGGCGGCCAGCACGCCCGGGGTCGCCGGGGGGTCCTCGGCGACGCACTCGCGCAGGATCCGGGCCCGGACCGGTTGGGGCACACCGCGGAAGGGCATGTCCGACTTCATGTACGCCTGCATGGCGGGCGCCTGCTCGGGATCGGCGGCCTGCGCCAACGCGGACCGCAGCGCGGTCACCAGCGAGGTCATGGGGCGAGGGTAAACCGGGAATCCCTTTGCATGAGCTTCCACGACTCTGCATAATCATCCGCGTGGTACGGATCGCGGTCGCAGGAGCGAGTGGCTATGCCGGGGGAGAGCTGTTGCGGCTCCTCCTGGCCCATCCCGACGTGGAGATCGGCGCGTTGACCGCCGGTGGCAACGCCGGCCGACGACTCGGGGAGTTCCAGCCCCACCTCCCCCCGCTGGCGGACCGCGTGCTGGGCGAGAGCACGGCGGAGGTACTCGGCGGGCACGACGTCGTGTTCCTGGCGCTGCCGCACGGGAAGTCGGCGGAGATCGCGGCGCAGCTCGGGGAGGACACCCTCGTCGTCGACTGCGGCGCGGACCACCGGCTGCAGGACTCGGCGGCCTGGGACCGCTGGTACGGCGGCGAGCACGCCGGGCACTGGCCGTACGGCCTGCCCGAGCTCCCCGGCGCCCGGGACGCGCTGCGGGGCACCACCCGGGTGGCCGTCCCCGGCTGCTTCCCGACGGTCTCGTCCCTCGCCCTGGCACCCGCCCTCGCGGCCGGGATCGTGGAACCGTCCGTGGTGATCACGGCGGTCACCGGAACCTCCGGTGCGGGCAAGTCGCTCAAGCCGCACCTGCTCGGCGCGGAGGTCATGGGCTCGCTGTCCGCGTACGGGGTGGGGGGAACCCACCGGCACACGCCGGAGATCGCGCAGAACCTGTCGGGGGTGTCCGGTAGGCCGGTCAGCGTGAGCTTCACCCCCGTCCTCGCGCCCCTGCCCAGGGGCATCCTCGCCACCTGCACCGCGCCCCTGACCGGGGACGGTGCCGATGCCCGCGAGGTCTACGACAAGGCGTACGCCGCCGAGCCCTTCGTGTACCTGTTGCCGGAGGGCCGGTGGCCCACCACGAAGGCGACCACGGGCTCGAACACCGTGCACCTGCAGGTCGCCGTGGACGCGGACGCCCGGCGGCTGGTCGTCGTCGCGGCGATCGACAACCTGGCCAAGGGCACCGCGGGCGGGGCCGTCCAGTGCATGAACCTCGCCCTCGGTCTCCCCGAGACCACGGGCCTTCCGCAGACGGGGATCGCGCCGTGAGCCTCACCCATCCCCAGGGCTTCCGGGCCACCGGCATCACCGCCGGACTGAAGGTCTCCGGCAAGCCGGACCTCGCGCTCGTCGTGAACGACGGGCCGTCGGACACCGCCGCCGCGGTGTTCACCCGCAACAAGGTCAAGGCGGCACCCGTCCTCTGGTCGCAGCAGGTCCTCGCCGCGGGGAGCCTGCGGGCGGTCGTGCTCAACTCCGGCGGGGCGAACGCGTGCACCGGCCCCGAGGGCTTCCAGACCGCGCACGCCACCGCGGAGAAGGCCGCCGAGGTGCTGGGGTTCGGCGCGATCGACGTCGCGCTCTGCTCCACCGGGCTGATCGGCGCCCAGCTCCCGCGGGACGTGCTGCTCGCCGGGGTGGAGAAGGCGGCCGGGTCGTTGGAGTCCACGCCCGAGGCCGGGCTGGCCGCGGCGACCGCGATCATGACCACGGACACCGTGGCCAAGCAGGCGCTGGCCGAGCGCGAGGGCTGGTCCGTCGGCGGGATCACCAAGGGCGCCGGGATGATCGCGCCCTCGATGGCCACGATGCTCTCGGTCCTCACCACGGACGCGGAGGCCACGTCGGAGACCCTCGAGGCGGCCCTGCGGGCCGCGGTGCGGGTGAGCTTCGACCGACTGGACGTCGACGGCTCGATGTCCACGAACGACACCGTGATCGTGCTGGCCTCCGGCGCCTCGGGGATCACCCCCACGGAGCAGGAGCTGGCCGCGGCGTTCACCGAGGTCGCGAAGGACCTGGCGAAGCAGATGCAGGCGGACGCCGAGGGCGTGACCAAGCGGGTCACGGTCCGGGTCACCGGTGCCGCGTCGGAGGAGGACGCGGTGACCGTCGCGCGGACCGTCGCGCGGGACTCGCTGGTCAAGACCGCGTTGTTCGGCTCGGACCCCAACTGGGGCCGGGTCGCCGCGGCCGCGGGCTACGCCGATGCCGAGCTCGACCCGGAGAAGCTGGACGTCACGATCAACGGCGTGTTGCTCTGCTCCGGCGGGGTGGCCGCGGGGGACCGCTCGCTGGCGGACCTGTCCGGTGAGGACATCCTCGTCGAGGTCGCGCTCGGGCTCGGCGGCGGCGAGGCGGAGATCCTCACCACCGACCTGTCGCACGCCTACGTGGAGGAGAACAGTGCCTACTCCTCTTAGGATCCAGCGCGCGGGTGAGAAGGCGGCTGTCCTGGCCGAGGCCCTGCCCTATCTGCAGCGCTTCCACGGGAAGATCGTCGTGGTCAAGTACGGCGGCAACGCCATGATCGACGACGAGCTCAAGCAGGCCTTCGCCCAGGACATGATGTTCCTGCGGCTCGCGGGCATCCACCCGGTCGTCGTGCACGGCGGTGGCCCGCAGATCAGCGCGATGCTCACGCGGCTCGGCCTGCCGGGGGAGTTCCGGGGCGGGCTGCGCGTCACCACCCCGGAGACGATCGATGTCGTCCGGATGGTGCTGGTCGGGCAGGTCGGGCGCGAGCTGGTCGGCCTGATCAACCAGCACGGGCCGTACGCCGTGGGCCTGTCCGGGGAGGACGCCGGGCTCTTCCGCGCGGAGAGGCGCACCGCGCTCGTCGGCGGCGAGGAGGTCGACATCGGCCTGGTGGGAGACGTCGTCGAGGTCAGCCCGGCCGCCGTGCTGGACATCGTGGCGGCGGGCCGGATCCCGGTGGTCGCCGGCGTCGCGCCGGACGGCGCGGGCCAGGTCTACAACATCAACGCCGACAGCGCGGCCGCCGCGCTGGCGGCCGCGCTCGGCGCCGCGAAGCTCGTGGTGCTCACGGACGTCGAGGGCCTCTACGCGGACTACCCGGACCCCGAGTCGATCATCTCGGAGCTGACCGCCGCCGAGCTGGAGCCGATGCTCCCGCAGCTCGAGAGCGGGATGGCGCCGAAGATGGAGGCCTGCCTGCGGGCGGTCACGGGCGGGGTCCCGCAGGCGCACGTGATCGACGGGCGGGTGCCGCACTCGGTGCTGCTCGAAGTGTTCACCTCCGAAGGTGTCGGAACGATGGTGGTCCCCTCATGACCGAGTACGCCGCGCGGTGGCAGTCCGCGCTCATGAACAACTACGGCACCCCGCCGCTCACCCTGGTGCGCGGCGAGGGCGCGCGGGTGTGGGACGACGCGGGCAAGGAGTACCTCGACCTGCTGGGTGGGATCGCGGTGAACTCCCTGGGCCACGCCCACCCGGCGATCGTCGAGGCGGTGACCCGGCAGATCTCCACTCTCGGGCACACCTCGAACCTCTACATCACCGAGCCGCCCGTGCAGCTCGCCGAGCGGCTCACCGCGCTGCTGGGCCAGGACAGCGCGCGGGTGCTGTTCTCGAACTCGGGTGCGGAGGCGAACGAGACCGCGTTCAAGATCGCGCGGCGCACCGGCCGCCCGAAGATCATCGCGTGTGAGAACGCCTTCCACGGCCGCACCATGGGCTCGCTCGCGCTGACCGGACAGCCCGCCAAGCGCACGCCGTTCGAGCCGATGCCCCCCGGCGTCGAGCACATCCCGTTCGGGGACGTGGCCGCCCTCGAGGCCGCGGTGGACGAGACCACCGCCGCGGTCTTCCTGGAGCCGATCCTCGGCGAGGCAGGGGTCATCGTGCCCCCGGAGGGCTACCTCGCCGCGGCCCGCGAGATCACCGCCGCGAAGGGCGCGCTCCTCGTCCTGGACGAGGTGCAGACCGGCATCGGGCGCACCGGCGCGTGGTTCGCCCACCAGACCGTCGGGATCGTGCCGGACGTCGTCACGCTGGCGAAGGGGCTCGGCGGCGGACTGCCGATCGGGGCCTGCATCGGGATCGGGGCGGCCGCGAGCCTGCTCGAGCCCGGCCAGCACGGGACCACGTTCGGCGGCAACCCGGTCAGCTGCGCCGCCGCGCTCGCGGTGCTCGCCACGATCGAGAACGACAACCTGCTGGAGCACGTCACGAGCCTCGGCAAGGAGATCCGCGCGGGTCTCGAGGGGATGCCGCTGGTCACGGACGTGTCCGGAGCGGGCCTGCACATCGGGGTCGGACTGGCGGAGGCGAAGTCGGCCGCGGTGCTGGCCGCCGCCCGCGAGGCCGGCTACCTGATCAACAACCCGACGCCGGACCGGCTGCGGCTCGCCCCGCCGCTCGTCCTCACCACGGAGCAGGCGCACGGTTTCCTGACGGACCTGCCGGGGATCCTGGGGAGCGTGTGATGGTCCGCCACTTCCTCCGAGACGACGATCTCTCCGCGGCCGAGCAGGCCGAGGTGCTGGCGCTGGCCGCCGAGCTGAAGGCGGACCGGTTCGCCGCGCGCCCCTTGGAGGGCCCCCGCCCGGTCGCGGTGGTGTTCGACAAGGCGTCGACCAGGACCAGGGTCTCGTTCGAGGTGGGCATCACCCAGCTCGGCGGGCAGCCGGTGATCCTCGACTCCGGGAGCAGCCAGCTCGGCCGCGGCGAGACGATCGGCGACACCGCCCGGGTGCTGTCCCGGTTCGTGGACGCGATCGTCTGGCGCACCGCGGGTCAGAGCCGCATCGAGGAGATGGCGGCGGCCGCGAGCGTCCCGGTGGTCAACGCCCTGACCGACGAGTTCCACCCCTGCCAGGTGCTGGCCGACCTGCAGACGATCCGCGAGCGCTTCGGGCACACCGCGGGCCTGACCCTGACCTACCTCGGCGACGGCGCGAACAACATGGCCCACTCGCTGCTGATCGGCGGGACCGTGGCCGGCATGCGCGTGCGCATCAGCGCACCCCCGGGGTTCCAGCCGGACTCGGACGTGGTCAAGACCGCGGCCGAGCACGGCGCGCGCACCGGCGGCTCGGCCGAGCTGGTCCCGGACCCGCAGGCCGCGGCCGAGGGCGCGGACGTGCTCGTCACCGACACCTGGGTCTCGATGGGCCAGGAGGCGGACGGGCTGGACCGCGTGGCGCCGTTTCGGCCCCACCAGATCAACGCGGACCTGGTGGCCAGGGCGAACACCGGCGCGATCGTCCTGCACTGTCTGCCCGCGCACCGCGGGGACGAGATCACCGACGAGGTCCTGGACGGCCCGGCGAGCGCGGTCTGGGACGAGGCGGAGAACCGGCTCCACGCGCAGAAGGCGCTCCTGGCGTGGCTGCTGGACCCCCGACGGGCATGACGGCCTCGACCAGGGCGGCCCGCCAGGGCCTGATCATCGAGCTCGTGTCGCGCCACACGGTGCGCAGCCAGAGCGAGCTGCTCGGCCTGCTGGTCGAGGCCGGCATCGAGACCACCCAGGCCACGTTGTCGCGTGACCTGGACGAGCTGGGCGCGGTCAAGCTGCGCGGTGCGGACGGGGGCACCCCCGCCTACGTCATCCCCGAGGACGGCAGCCCCGTCCGGGGTGTGGAGGGCGGCACCAGCAGGCTCGAGCGGCTGCTGTCCGAGCTGCTCGTCTCGGTGGACTCCACCGGGAACCTGGCGGTCCTGCGCACCCCGCCGGGCGCCGCGCACTACCTTGCGAGTGCACTCGACCGCGCGGCGCTGAGCGTCGTCGTCGGCACGATCGCGGGGGACGACACGGTCTTCGTGGCCGCCCGCGAGCCGCTCACCGGCGCCGAGCTCGCCCACCACCTGCAACACCTGCACCGCCCCGACCGCAGCCATCCCGACGGCATCGAACTCAAGCGAGGAGCACCCCACCCGTGAGCAAGGTCCTGACCTCCCTCCCGAAGGGCGAGCGCATCGGCATCGCCTTCTCCGGGGGCCTCGACACCTCCGTGGCGGTCGCCTGGATGCGCGACAAGGGCGGGATCCCGTGCACCTACACCGCCGACCTCGGCCAGTACGACGAGGCGGACATCTCCGGAGTGCCCACGCGCGCCAAGCAGTACGGCGCCGAGATCGCCCGCGCGGTCGACATCAAGCCGCAGCTCGTCGAGGAGGGCCTGGCCGCGCTGGCCTGCGGTGCCTTCCACATCCGCTCCGGCGGTCGCACGTACTTCAACACCACCCCGCTGGGCCGGGCCGTCACGGGGACGCTGCTCGTCCGCGCGATGCAGGCGGACGACGTCAACATCTGGGGGGACGGCTCCACCTTCAAGGGCAACGACATCGAGCGGTTCTACCGCTACGGCCTGCTCGCCAACCCGGAGCTGCGGATCTACAAGCCCTGGCTGGACGCGGACTTCGTCTCCGAGCTGGGCGGCCGGGACGAGATGTCCAAGTGGCTCACCGCGCACGGCCTGCCCTACCGGGACTCCGCCGAGAAGGCGTACTCGACGGACGCGAACATCTGGGGCGCCACGCACGAGGCCAAGACCCTCGAGCACCTGGACGTGTCCCTGGAGACCATCGAGCCGATCATGGGCGTGAAGTTCTGGGACCCGTCGGTCGCGATCGAGTCCGAGGACGTCGCGGTCTCCTTCGAGGCCGGGGTGCCCGTCGCGATCAACGGGAGGCGCTTCGACTCGGCCGTCGCGCTCGTGCTGGAGGCCAACGCCATCGGCGGGCGCCACGGGCTGGGCATGTCGGACCAGATCGAGAACCGGATCATCGAGGCCAAGTCGCGCGGCATCTACGAGGCGCCCGGGATGGCGCTGCTGTTCGCCGCCTACGAGCGGCTCGTCAACGCCATCCACAACGAGGACACGGTCGCGAACTACCACAACGAGGGCCGCAAGCTGGGCAGGCTGCTCTACGAGGGCCGCTGGCTGGACCCGCAGGCGCTGATGGTGCGGGAGTCCATCCAGCGCTGGATCGCCTCGCTGGTCACCGGCACCGTCACGCTGCGCCTGCGGCGGGGGGACGACTACACGATCCTGGACACCCAGGGCAGCGGCTTCTCCTACCACCCGGACCGGCTGTCGATGGAGCGCGTCGAGAACGCCGCCTTCGGCCCCACGGACCGGATCGGCCAGCTCACCATGCGCAACCTCGACATCGCGGACTCGCGGGCCAAGCTGGAGGCCTACGCGGGCCAGCCGCAGGAGCAGGGCACGGTCCTCGTCGAGCACGGCACGCTGTTCGGTGAGCTGCCGTCGGGCGGGTTCGACCGGATCGCGGCGGCGGACGTCGAGCGGGACTCGGAGTCCTCGCTGGACGCGGCGGCGCTGGAAGCGGGGACCGACTGATGGCGCTGTGGGGCGGCCGGTTCCAGGGCGGCCCGGCGGACGCGCTCGCCGCGTTGAGCAAGTCCACCCAGTTCGACTGGCGCCTCGCGCCGTACGACATCCGCGGCTCCAAGGCGCACGCCCGGGTGCTGCACCGGGCCGGCCTGCTCAGCGACACCGAGCTGGACGGCATGCTCGCGGCGCTGACGAAGCTGGAGGCGGACGTCCTCGCCGAGAGCTTCCTGCCCGCCCAGGAGGACGAGGACGTCCACTCCGCCCTGGAGCGCGGCCTGATCGAGCGGGCCGGGCCCGAGCTGGGCGGCAAGCTCCGCGCGGGCCGCTCCCGCAACGACCAGGTCGCCACCCTGTTCCGGATGTGGCTGCGCGATGCGGCGCGGCGGATCGGGGCCGGGGTGCTGGACGTCGTGGACGCGCTGGTCACGCAGGCCACGGCGTACCCCCACGCGCCGATGCCCGGCCGCACCCACCTCCAGCACGCGCAGCCGGTGCTGCTGTCGCATCAGCTGGGAGCACACGCGCAGGCCCTGGTCCGAGACGTCGAGCGGCTGCGGGACTGGGACCGGCGCGCGGCGGTCTCGCCCTACGGGTCGGGTGCGCTGGCCGGGTCGTCGCTGGGCCTGGACCCCGAGGCCGTGGCCGCGGAGCTGGGCTTCGACTCCTCCGCCGAGAACTCGATCGACGGGACCGCCGCCCGGGACTTCGCCGCCGAGGCCGCGTTCGTGCTGGCGATGGTCGCGGTGGACCTCTCGCGGCTGTCCGAGGAGATCATCCTCTGGGCCACCGCGGAGTTCTCCTACGTCACGCTGGACGACGCCTTCTCCACGGGCAGCTCGATCATGCCGCAGAAGAAGAACCCGGACGTCGCGGAGCTGGCGCGCGGCAAGGCGGGCAGGCTGATCGGCAACCTCACCGGCCTGATGGCCACGCTCAAGGGCCTCCCGCTCGCCTACAACCGGGACCTGCAGGAGGACAAGGAGCCGCTGTTCGACTCCGCCGAGCAGCTGGAGGTCCTGCTGCCCGCGGTGTCGGGGATGGTCGAGACGCTGGTCTTCCACACCGACCGGCTCGCCGAGCTCGCCCCGGCGGGCTTCACCCTCGCCACGGACATCGCCGAGTGGCTGGTGCGCCAGGGCGTCCCGTTCCGGGTGGCGCACGAGGCCGCCGGTGGCTGTGTGCGCGCGGCGGAGTCCCGCGGGGTCGGGCTGGAGGACCTGTCGGACGCCGAGCTCGCCGGGGTGCACCCCGCCCTGACCCCGGCGGTGCGCGAGGTGCTGACCGTCGAGGGCTCGATCGCGAGCCGGGACGCCCGGGGTGGCACCGCGCGGGTCCGCGTCGAGGAACAGCTGGACCGGCTCCGTCTGACGAGTGCGGACCACCGAGCCTGGACCACCGCCTGACACCGGCCGGAGCGGACGCGGGCGGGACTGGGCGGGCACTCGCGCGGGCCGAGCTCGCCGGAGACGTGGTGCCCGCCGCCCGTCGGCTGCTCGGCTGCACGGTCGAGGCGGACACGCCGGACGGCACGGTCGCCGTCGAGCTGGTCGAGGTGGAGGCCTACCGCGGGTCGGACGATCCGGCGTCGCACAGCTACCGGGGTAGGACCCCGCGCAACGCGGTCATGTTCGGTCCGGCGGGACACCTCTACGTCTACTTCGTCTACGGGATGCACTTCTGCGCCAACGTGTCCTGCCTCGGAGACGGCGAGGCGGGCGCGGTCCTGCTGCGGGCGGGCCGGGTGGTGTCGGACGTGGGCGTCGCGCGGGTCCGCAGGCCCACCGCGCGCACGGACGCGGAGCTGGCGCGGGGCCCCGCCCGGCTCGCCGCACTGCTCGGGCTGGGCCGTGGGCACAACGGTCTCGACGTGATCTCGGGGGACTCGCCCGTCCGCATCACGGCGGGTGACCCCGTTGCGCCGGAACGGATCCGGTCCGGCCCGCGGGTCGGTGTGGCCGCCGCGCACGAGCTCCCGTGGCGGTTCTGGATCGACGGCGCACCCGAGGTCAGCCCGTACCGCAGGCACCGACCCCGGGCCCGCAGCACGACCTGAGCGGGTGGGGACCGGCCCCGGGCCCGGGGCCTCGGGGCGGGACCGCCGCCGGGTCGGGGAGAATCGCGGCGTGAGCATCCTCGACGAGCTGGAGTGGCGCGGCCTGATCGCGCAGAGCACGGACCTCGACGCCCTGCGCAAGGACCTCGGGGGACCGGAGCCGCTCACGCTCTACTGCGGGTTCGACCCCACGGCGTCGAGCCTGCACGCCGGCCACCTCATCCCGCTGCTCACCCTGCGGCGGTTCCAGGAGGCGGGGGCGCGGCCGATCGTCCTCGCGGGCGGCGCGACCGGACAGATCGGCGACCCCCGGGACGTGGGGGAGCGGTCGATGCAGAGCGTGGACACCGTCGTCGAGTGGGCGGCGAGGATTCGCGGCCAGCTGGAGCGGTTCGTCGCCTTCGACGACACGCCCACGGGCGCGGTCGTCGCGAACAACCTGGACTGGACCGGAGGCCAGGGGGTGCTGGAGTTCCTGCGGGATGTCGGCAAGCACTTCTCGGTCAACGTCATGCTCGCCCGGGACACGGTCAAACGCAGGCTCGCCGCGGACGGGCTGTCCTACACCGAGTTCAGCTACCTGCTGCTGCAGTCCCAGGACTACCTCGAGCTGTTCCGCCGGTACGGCTGCAGGCTGCAGATCGGCGGCTCCGACCAGTGGGGCAACATCGTCGGGGGGACGGACCTCGTCCGCCGCGTCGAGGGGGCGTCGACGCACGCGCTGACGCTGCCGCTGGTCACGGACTCCGAGGGCCGCAAGTTCGGCAAGTCCACGGGGGGCGGCAACATCTGGCTCGACCCCGAGCTGACCTCGCCGTACGCCTGGTACCAGTACTTCGTGAACGTCGCGGACGCGGACGTGGGCCGGTACCTGCGGATGTTCACCTTCCTGTCGCGGGAGGAGATCGAGGCGCTGGAGGCGGACACCGCGGAGCGCCCACACCTGCGGGCGGCCCAGAAGCGGCTGGCCGCCGAGCTGACCACGCTGGTCCACGGGCAGCACCAGACCGACCAGGTGATCGCGGCGTCGTCGGCGCTGTTCGGGCGCGGGGAGCTCGGTGAGCTGGACGCGGGCACCCTCACCGCGGCGATGGCCGAGGTGCCGACCACCGAGGTGGGCCCGGCTGCGGGCGCGGACTCGCCCACGATCGTCGACCTGCTCGTCGCCACCGGTCTCGTCGAGTCCAGGGGCGCCGCGCGGCGTGCGGTCAAGGAGGGCGGCGCGTACGTGAACAACACCAAGGTCCCGGACGAGGAGTGGCGGCCCTCGGGCGCGGACGTCCTCGCCGGGGGATGGCTGGTGCTGCGGCGGGGCAAGCGGAACCTCGCGGGAGTGCGCGTCACGACCTGAGGTCGTCGAGATCACAGTGCTGTCGTTCCGGGCCGGCGACCCCTTCCGAGGGGGCACCGGGCCCTCGTCGCTCCCGGGTCGGGCGCCCCGGCGAGCCCGCGCGGCCGCGGAGGGGGGCGGGGAACGCCTCGCGCCCGTCCTTCTCTCGAACCCGTGCTGACCTGCGGGAACACTCAGAACGACCCCCCGGTTTCAGGCCCTCCGAAGCGTGTGTGTAACTTTCTCCTCGTCGCCACGGCGGTCAGCACGACAGACCGGGACGGAATCTCCGGCCCAGAGTCAGACCGCAGACGGCGACGACAATCGGTTCACACCGACCCGCGAGGGGCGATGAGGATCGGCGCGGGACCCCGGCGCTTGACCAGGCCGGTGGAGTCGCGTAAGATAAGAAAGTTGCCTCCGGCCGATTCGGCCGGGTAGGGTAACGGCAGACGACGCCCCCGAGCGCGAATCCCTCGAGATTCGGTGACGGTGTGCGGGTGTCTTTTGAGAACTCAACAGTGTGTCGAGCTATTTTTTCTTGTTCTGGCGGTTTGTGCCAGTTCATTTTGTGGGCTCTGCTCCGATCCCGTCGGGGAGAGTCTGCCAGTTGGAGCCAGATTTTGTTGGAGAGTTTGATC
>NZ_BAABGT010000070.1:0-48607 GCF_039541715.1 Pseudonocardia xishanensis | reverse complement strand
CCTTCAACACCCTCCTGCCATATCCCCGGCAGCCACGCCGTTAGGAATTACTCGTCTAGGAGAACAGCTTCTTCAGCACGGCGGCGGCGAGGATCACGCCGACGCCGATCAGCGCGTACCTGATCTTCGGGTCGGCGAGCCTCTCCTGGACCTGCGCCTTGCCGGTGTCCACGAAGCGCTTCGGGTTCGCGCGGTCGGTCAGCGCGTCCAGGCTGGCGGCGAGCGCGTCCCGGGTCTTCTCGATCTCCTGCTGGATGTTCTCCGGGTCGCGGGCCACGACACACTCCTTCTCGGGTGGGACTCACTTGCGCCACACCGTAGACGAGGGCGTTCGGGGCAGCGCGGCGGGCGTGCCAGGATCGGGGGATGACCACCCGTCTCGCCGTGGGCGACCAGGCCCCGGACTTCACCCTCTCCGACGCCGACGACAAGCCCGTCTCGCTCGCCGAGTACCGCGGCCGCAAGGTGATCGTCTACTTCTACCCGGCCGCCTCCACCCCGGGCTGCACCAAGCAGGCCTGCGACTTCCGGGACAACCTGGCCGAGCTGAACGGCGAGGGCATTGAGGTCCTCGGCGTCTCCCCCGACAAGCCCGCCAAGCTCGCGAAGTTCCGGGACGCCGAGGGGCTGACCTTCCCCCTGCTGTCCGACCCGGACAAGACGGTCCTGCAGGAGTGGGGCGCCTTCGGCGAGAAGACGATGTACGGCAAGACGGTCACCGGCGTCATCCGCTCCACGTTCCTGGTGGACGAGGAGGGCCGGATCGAAGCCGCGCAGTACAACGTCCGCGCCACGGGCCACGTCGCCAAGCTCCGCAAGGACCTCAAGATCTGAGGCCTGTGGATAACCTCGCCGGCCGGCGCCGTCGTGTCGGTGGTGGTTCCCAGCGTGCGGGCATGCCCCGAGCACGGAGATGGACGGACCAGCAGCTGATCGAGGCGGTCGCCGCGAGCAGGACGTCGGCGGAGGTCTGTCGACGGCTCGGGATCCTCCCGGGCAAGTACGACGTCCTCCGCGCGCACATCGTGCGTCTCCGGATCGATGCACGCACATCCCCGCGCGACGGCAGGATCACCGCCTACTGGACGGCGCTACACGGACGAGCAACTCGTGGCCGCGGTCGCGGCCGAGCAGACCGTGCACGGCGTGTTGCGCCGGCTCGGGTACACGCCCAACGGCGGCATGTTCCGCGCGGTGTCGGGCCACATTCGGCGCCTGGGACTGGACACGTCGCACTGCACGGGGCAGGCGTGGGCGCGTGGCTCGGCGGCGATCAAACGCCGGCGCAGGGTCGCCCGACTGGTGAGGTAGGCCGCTGCCGCTCGAACTCGGTCACGTCAACGGCGACCACACCGACAACAGGCTGGAGAACCTCCGTATTCTGTGTCCGAACTGCCACGCGATCACTGAGACGTGGGCGGGGCGGAACCGCAAAAGGAGCAGGCCGGCGTACTCCAACTGGCAGAGAGCCGGGACTTAGGATCCCGTCAGTGCGGGTTCGAATCCCGCCGCCGGCACTACCTCGCCGCCGCGGGCTCCTCCTCCGGGAGGGGCCTGCGGGCGGCGACGACGATGCCCGCCAGGCCGATCAGGCCGCACACCACCGAGACCGCGATCAGGCCCGGTGAGGGCCTGCCGGTCACCGCGTCGCCCAGCACCACGATCGCGACCGTGCCGGGGACGATGCCCACGACCGTGCCGACGAGGTACGGCGCGAACCGTACCGCGGACAGGCCGCACACGTAGTTGAGGGCCGCGAAGGGCACGAGCGGGACCAGCCGCATCGAGGTCACCGCGAGGACGCCGTGGTGGTCGAGCCTGCGCCGCGCCCAGTGGACCGCGGAGCCGCGGACGTAGCGCTCCACGAGCCGCCCGCCCGTCGCACGGACCAGGAAGTACGCGATCACCCCGGCCGCCGTCGTGGCCGCGAGGGTGACCAGCAGGCCCACGGCGGTCCCGAACAACGCGCCCGCGGCCACCGTGAACACCGTGCGGGGTACCGGCGCCACGCACAGCACCGCCTGGAGCCCGAGGAAGAGCAGCGGTGCCCAGGGACCGGCCTCGGCCGTGATCCGCCGCAGGTCCGAGACGCCGGGGAAGCCGTAGAGCCGCACCGCGACGACGACCACCACGAGCAGGGCGAGCACCCCGATCCCGGCCAGCACCGGTCGCCACCGCTTCATCGCCCCGACGGTACCGACCACACCACCCCGGCCTCCGTCACACCCACCACCCCACCACCGACCCCGCAATCCCGCCCCCCGCGAGTCCGACCCCAGAGCCCGCGCTGGGGTCGGGATCGCGGGCTCTGGGTCGGGCTCGGGCGCCGGGGTGTCGGGATCGCGGGTGACGCTTCCGGACGGCGGAAGGGGTGCGGGCCGGGGGGACCGGCACGGTTACGGTGCGGCTCGTGAGTACCGACAAGCGCGAGCTGGACCTCGATCCCGCGGGCCTCGCCGTCCGCCGTGAGGTGTTGGGCGCCTCGCACGTCGACGCGTCGCTGGAGCGGGCGGACACGATCACCGGCGAGTTCCAGGAGATGATCACTCGTTACGCGTGGGGCGGGATCTGGACCCGGCCCGGCCTGGACCGCAGGATGCGCAGCGCGATCACGCTGACCGCCCTCGTCGCGCACGGCCACCTCGCCGAGCTGGAGCTGCATCTGCGCGCCGCCCTGCGCAACGGGCTCAGCCGCGAGGAGATCGTGGAGGTGCTGCTGCAGAGCGCGATCTACTGCGGCGTCCCCGCCGCCAACAGCGCGTTCGCGGTGGCCAGGCGTGTCCTCGCCGAGGACGACCCGACGGACTGAGCAAGCGCCGAATCGACCGCGCCGGGTCGAGCCCCGCCGAGCCGACCGGGCGCCCAGGGCGAACCGACCCCGCCGGCGTCAGGCGAGCTCGGCGAGGTACGGCAGGAGGGCGCGGAAGGCCAGGCCGCGGTGGCTCGCGGCGTCCTTCTCCTCGGGGCTCAGCTCGGCGCTGGTCCGCTTCTCCCCCTCCGGGACGAAGATCGGGTCGTAGCCGAAGCCGTTGCTCCCCCGGGGCTCGCGCACGATCGTCCCGCGCCACTCCCCGTGCACCACGGTCTCGCCGTCCACACCGGACCCGCCCGGCACCACGAGCGCGGCCGCGCAGACGAACGCGCCGCCGCGGCGCTCGTCCGGCACGTCCCCGAGCTGGCCCAGCAGCAGCTGCAGGTTGGCGAGGTCGTCCCCGTGCTTGCCGCTCCAGCGGGCGGAGAGCACCCCCGGCATCCCGTTCAGCGCGTCCACGGCCAGCCCCGAGTCGTCCGCCACGGAGGGCAGCCCCGTGGCGAGCGCGGCGTCGCGGGCCTTGGCCAGCGCGTTCTCCGCGAAGGTCGCGCCGGTCTCGGGCGCCTCCGGGAACTCGGGGACGTCCGCCAGCCCGAGCACCTCGATCCCCGCGCCCGAGGACAGCCGCCGCAGCTCGACGAGCTTGCCCGCGTTCCGGGTGGCGAGCAGCACCTTCACGACAGCGCCTCCCGCTGCAGCCGGGTGAGCTCCTCGATCCCGGCCAGCGCGGAGTCCAGCATCGCGTCCAGCGTGCCGCGCGTGTAGGTCGCGCCCTCGCCGGTGCCCTGGACCTCGACGAGGGTGCCGGTGTCCGTCGCGACGACGTTCATGTCGACCTCGGCGCGCGAGTCCTCCTCGTAGGGCAGGTCCAGCCGCACCCGCCCGTCCACCACCCCGACGCTGACCGCCGCGATCTGGCAGGACAACGGCTTGGGGTCGGCCAGCCTGTTCCGCTCGCCCAGCCAGCTCACCGCGTCCGCCAGGGCCACGTAGGCGCCGGTGATCGCGGCGGTCCGGGTGCCGCCGTCCGCCTGCAGCACGTCGCAGTCCAGGGCGATCGTGTTCTCGCCCAGCGCCTTCAGGTCGATGCAGGCGCGCAGGGACCGGCCGATCAGCCTGCTGATCTCGTGTGTCCGCCCGCCGACACGCCCCTTCACCGACTCCCGGTCGGAGCGGGTGTTGGTGGCCGAGGGCAGCATCGCGTACTCCGCGGTCAGCCAGCCCAGCCCGGATCCCTTGCGCCAGCGCGGCACACCCTCGGTCACGCTGGCCGCGCACAGCACCTTCGTGTCCCCGAACTCCACCAGCACCGATCCGGCCGGGTGCTTCTGGAAGCCACGGGTGATGCGCACGGGGCGCAGCTCGTCGTCGGTCCTGCCGTCTGCTCGCGTCACCCCGACAGGTTACGAGACCTCGTACTCCCCGCCCGCCCGCACCAGCTCGACGGGCCCCGCGAACGCGGCCTCCGCCTCGGCCAGCACGGCCTGCGGATCGGTCCAGGCCGGGACGTGGGTGAGCAGCAGCCGTCCGACCCCCGCGGCCGCGGCGTGCTCCCCCGCCTGCCTGCCGGACAGGTGCACCCCGGAGGGCATGGCGTCCGAATGCGGCCAGGAGGCCTCGCAGAGCAGGACGTCCGCGCCCCGGGCCAGCTCGACCAGCCCCGCGCACGGCCCGGTGTCCCCGCTGTAGACCAGGCTCCGCCCCCCGTGCTCGACGCGCAGGGCGTACGCCTCGCAGGGATGGTCCACCGCCGCGGTGCGCAGCACCGCCTCCCCGACCGCGACCTCCGAGACATGGGTGCGGAACCCGAGGATCCCGTCGAACTCGGCGGTGGTCCGCTGGGCGGCGTTCGGTGCGTACGCGGCGGCGAACCGCTCCGCGGCCTCCGCGGGCGCGAACACCGGCAGCGCGCCCACCCCCGCCGGGGGACTCGGGTGGTAGCGGCGCCACACCGACAGCGCCGAGAAGTCCGCACAGTGGTCCGGGTGCAGGTGGCTGAAGACGACGGCGTCGAGCAGCCAGGGGTCCAGGACCCGCTGCAGCGCGCCGAACGTGCCGTTGCCCAGGTCCAGCGCGAGCCGAGTCGTACCCGCCTCGACGAGGTATCCCGACGCGGGCGAGTCCGGTCCCGGACCGCTGCCGGAACACCCCAGCACCACGAGCCTCATGGACCGGGGACCCTAGTGCGCCGCAACCACCAGAGCCCCACGAACGGCAGTACCAGCGGGATGAACCCGTAGCCGCGGCCGTAGAAGGACCAGACCGTGTCGTCCGGGAAGTCGCCCGCGTCGAGGACCGTGAGGGTGCCGACGACGAGCACCCCGACCAGCTCGAACCCGACCGCCGCCCAGGCCAGCCGCCGGTACGCGGGTCCGCGCCCGGCGAGCCCGACCGTCGCCAGGATGTAGACGACGCCCGCGAGCAGCGACAGCAGGTAGGCCACCGGCGCCTCGGAGAAGCGACCGACGATCTGCACGAGCGCCCGCGCCGTGGCGGACAGGGCGAAGATCGCATAGACCGCGACGAGGACGCGGCCGGGCCCGCTCGACGTGGGCCGGGGCTCAGGCACCGGCCACCCACAACCCGTGCAGCCGCCAGACCGCCACGCCGGTCCCGATCGCCGCGACCGCGATCACCGTGCCGCCCCACCTGGTCGGCTCGGCCGTGGCGAACTGCAGCGCGATCGGCATGACGCACACGCTGACCAGCAGATAGATCAGGAACGTCGACTGTTCGGGCAGGGTCACCCCGCCGAGGACCCGCACCGCGGCGATCACCGCCTGGACGACCAGGACGGCCTCGAACGCCCCCACCGCGAGGCGGTGGGTCCGGTCCGGCGGACGGTTGCGCAGGGTCGTGACGATCCCGTAGACCGCCACCGCCGCGGCGGCCACGTAGGCCACGATCTCCAGCGCGCCGATCACGTTTTCGACGCTACCGGAGCGCCCCCGCCCCGACCTGCCCGACCCTCGCGATCTCCGGACCCAGGAACCGGCGGCCCAACCGGCGGAACGGCTCCGGGTCGCCGGTGGCCAGGAACTCGTGCGGCGCGGGCGGCGGGTCGGTGGGTTCGCGGGCGAGGTCGCGCTGCAGCAGGGTCCGGTAGACGTCCTTGGCCGTCTCGTCCGCGCTGGAGACCAGGGTGACGTCCTCGCCGAGCACGATCTGCAGCACGCCCGCGAGCAGCGGGTAGTGCGTGCAGCCGAGCACGACGGTGTCCACCTGCGCCCGCTGCAGCGGCTCGAGGTAGCTCTGGGCGAGGCCGAGCACCTGCCGCCCGCTGGTCATCCCGCGCTCGACGAAGTCCACGAACCGCGGGCAGGCCACCGCGGTGACCTCGATGTCCCGGGCGGCGGCGAACGAGTCCGTGTAGGCCCCCGACGCGATCGTGGCCTGCGTGCCGATCACGCCGATCCGGCCGCTGCGGGTGGCGGCCACCGCCCGTCGGACGGCGGGTAGGACCACCTCGACGACGGGCACCGGATAGCGTTCCCTGGCGTCCGCCAGGCAGGCCGCGGACGCCGTGTTGCACGCGATGACCAGCAGCTTCACCCCGCGCTCGACGAGATCGTCCCCGACCGCGAGGGCGTGCCCGCGGATGTCGGCGATCTTCAGCGGGCCGTACGGGCCGTGCGCGGTGTCGCCGACGTAGACGATCCGCTCGGCGGGGAGCAGGTCGATCACGGCGCGCGCGACGGTCAGGCCGCCGACACCGGAGTCGAAGATGCCGATGGGGGCGTCTCTCACGGGGCTCCTAGACGGTGATCGTGCGGGTTCCGGGGCGGTCGGCCCGTGCGACGATCCACGCGGCCAGGACGCCGAACAGCGCCCCGAACAGGTGGGCCTGCCACGAGACCCCGGGGGTGCCGGGGAGCACGCCGAACAGCATCCCACCCTCGAACAGCAGCAGGACCACGCCCAGCGCGATCTGCCTGCCGGAGCGGGCGAAGAAGCCGCGGACCAGCAGGAACAGCAGCCAGCCGAAGATCACGCCGGACATGCCGATGGTCGAGCTGAGGCTCGGGGCGGTCAGCCAGACGAGGAGCCCGCTGCCGACCCAGATGAGGGCCGTGACCCCGATCCACTGCCGCAGCCCGCCCGCCATCGCGAGCCAGCCGAACACCAGGAACGGCACGGTGTTGGCCCAGAGGTGGAACCAGCCGCCGTGCAGCAGGGGGGCCCAGACGATGCCCCAGAGCCCGTCGACGTTGCGGGCGATGATGCCGTCGTCGTCGAGGGTCTCGCCGGTGGCCTGGTCGACGGCCTCCAGCACGTAGAGGGCTGCGGTGAACATCAGCATGATCACCGCGGCCCGCAGCGGATGCGGCGGGATGATCCGGGCGATGGTGCGCGGCGGTGTCGGCGAGGGGACCTGCGGCAGGGCCATGCCGTCGAATGTACTGGCGAACGGTGTCACTCTGCCGTGAGCAGGCTGAGAACCGGAACCGTCGGACCCCCTTGGCAGGATGGTGGCGATCGCGCTCCCCGGCGTCGCGGAGCCCCGAGCCCTCTCGTCTGGAGCCCCACCATGTCCGCCCCCACCCCGCACCCGGGCCGCTGGGCCGCGCTGTTCGTCATCGCGTTGGCCCAGCTCATGGTGGTGCTGGACGCCACGATCGTGAACATCGCGCTCCCGCAGGCGCAGGCCCACCTCGTCATCTCGGACGCGGACCGCCAGTGGGTGGTCACGGCGTACACGCTCGCGTTCGGCGGGCTGCTGCTGCTCGGCGGCCGGATCGCGGACTACTGGGGGCGCAAGCGCACCTTCGTCGTCGGTGCGCTGGGGTTCGCGCTCGCCTCGGCGTTGGGCGGGCTCGCGCAGGACGCGATCATGCTGTTCGCCGCGCGCGGCCTGCAGGGGATCTTCGGCGCGCTGCTCGCGCCCGCGGGGTTGGCCCTGCTCACGGTGCTGTTCACCGAGCCCGGCGAGCGGGCCAAGGCGTTCAGCGTGTTCGGGGCGATCGCGGGTGGCGGGTCGGCGGTCGGGCTGGTGCTCGGCGGGGTGCTCACCGAGTACGCGGACTGGCGCTGGTGCCTGCTGGTCAACATCCCGATCTCGGTGGTCGCCGTGGCGTTGGCGCTGGTCTTCGTGCCGGAGAGCCGGGCGGACGGGGACACCCGGTACGACGTCCCCGGCGCGGTCGCGGTGACCGCCGGGCTGGTCGCGCTGGTCTACGGGTTCACCCGCGCCGGCGAGGACGGGTGGTCCTCGGCGTGGGCGCTGGGCAGCTTCGGGGTCGCGGTGGTGCTGCTCGTGGCGTTCGTGGCGATCGAGGCGCGGTCCACGCACCCCCTGGTGCCGCTGGCGCTGCTGGTCCAGCGGGACCGCGGTGGCGCCTACCTGTTCTCCACGCTGGTCGGCGCCGGCCTGCTCGGCGCGTTCCTGTTCCTCACGTTCTACTTCCAGATCGTGCTGGGCTACACACCGCTGGAGGCGGGGCTGGCGTCGCTGCCGGTCACGGGCGGGGTGCTCGTCGCGGCGGGTCTGGCGAGCAGGCTCATGCCGCGGATCGGCCCCTGCCGCTGATGGTGGCGGGCGGGCTCGTCGCGGCGGCGGGGATGGTGCTGCTCACCCGGATCACCGTCGACAGCTCGTTCCTCACGCTGCTGCTCCCGGCCCAGCTCGTCCTCGGGCTCGGTCTCGGGCTGTCCTTCGTCCCGCTGGCGAGCCTCGCGCTGGTCGGGGTGGGCAACCAGGACGCGGGTGCGGCGTCGGCGGTGCTCAACGCCACCCAGCAGGTCGGTGCCTCCCTGGGTACCGCCCTGCTCAACACCATCGCGACCACCGCCGCGGCGAGCTGGATCGCCGAGCACCCGATCACCGATCCCGCACAGGTGATGGACGCGGCGGTGCACAGCTACGTCGTCGCCTTCGCCTGGGCGGCCGCCCTGCTGCTGCTCGGCACCGCGCTGATCCTGGTCCTGGTGCGCGCCGGCCGGAGCGAGGTCGCCGCGACCCCGCCGGTCGCGCACGTGGGGTGACCGGCACACGAGCCTGTCGATCACGCCGGATGGTGGGCCCGGTCGACAGGCCGTGGCGCGGGTCGTCAGGCCCAGAGGTGGCCGTCGATGCCTTCCGCGGCCTCGTCCAGCTCGCCGGAGTAGGCGCCGGTGGAGAGGTACTTCCAGCCGCCGTCGCACACCACGAGCACGATGTCCGCGGTCTCGTTCGAGCCCGCGGCCTTCTCGGCGACCGCGAGGGCGGCGTGCAGGATCCCCCCGGTGGAGATGCCGGCGAAGATGCCCTCCTTCTCCACGAGCTCGCGGGTGCGGCGCAGCGCGTCGTAGCTGCCGACCGAGTAGCGGCCGGTGAGCACGCTGGGGTCGTAGAGCTCCGGGACGAACCCCTCGTCGAGGTTGCGCAGGCCGTAGACCAGCTCGCCGTAGCGGGGCTCCGCCGCGATGATCTGCACGTCCGGCTTCTGCTCGCGCAGGTACCGACCAGTTCCGACGAGGGTGCCCGTGGTCCCGAGGCCCGCCACGAAGTGCGTGATCTCGGGGCAGTCGCGGAGGATCTCCGGGCCGGTGGTCCGGTAGTGCGCGTCCGCGTTCGCCGGGTTCCCGTACTGGTAGAGCATGACCCAGTCCGGGTTGTCCGCGGCGATCTCCTTGGCCATCGCGACAGCCTGGTTCGACCCGCCCGCGGCAGGTGAGGAGATGATCTGCGCGCCGTACATCGTGAGCAGCTGGCGACGCTCCTCGGAGGTGTTCTCCGGCATCACGCAGACGATCTTGTAACCCTTGAGCTTCGCGGCCATGGCCAGCGAGATCCCGGTGTTGCCGGAGGTGGGCTCGAGGATCGTGCAGCCGGGCTTCAGCAGCCCGTCCGCCTCCGCCTTCTCGATCATGGCCAGCGCGGGCCGGTCCTTGATCGAGCCGGTGGGGTTGCGGTCCTCGAGCTTGGCCCACAGCCGGACGTTCTCCGCGGGCGACAGCGACGGCAGACCGACCAGCGGGGTGTCCCCGACGGCCTGCAGCAACGAGTCGTAGCGCGCCATCGCTCCTCCAAGAGTGGGCCCGGATGGATGGGCCCGGGTGCTCAGGTCAGCGCATGCCGCCGGCGACGGCCGGCAGGATGGTCAGGGTGGAGGTCTCCTTGACCGGGGCCTCCAGGCCACCAGCGAAGCGGACGTCCTCGTCGTCGACGTAGATGTTGACGAAGCGGTGGAGCTTGCCGTCCGACAGGAGGCGGTCCTTGAGGCCGCTGTGGCGCGACTCCAGGTCCTCGATCACCTCGGCGACGGTGGACCCCTTCGCCTCGACGGCCTTCTCGCCGCCGGTGTGGGTGCGGAGGATGGTCGGGATGGAGACGGTGACGGCCATGGTTCTTCGGTACTCCTGATCGAATCGTGTGAGCGGGGTGACGGGGACGGTTCAGCCCAGGTCGGGGACGTCGTCCGCGCCGGTGTGCGCGAACATATAAGTCTCCACGACCTGAACTTCTTCCTCGGTCACCACACCGTCGACGATCCGGAACGACCGGAACTCGTGGCCCGTGTGGTTCGTCTCCGCCGAGTCGCGGGTGGAGACCAGCACGTAGTGCGCCTCGGGCTCGGAGGCGTAGGAGATGTCGGTGCGCGACGGGTGGGCCTCGGTCGCGGTGTGCGAGTGGTAGATCACCACGGGCACCTCGTCCCGCGCGTCCATGTCCCGGTAGAGGCGCAGCAGGTCACCCGAGTCGAACTCGTAGAACGTGGGTGACCGCGCGGCGTTCAGCATCGGGATGAAGCGCTCCGGCCGGTCCGAGCCCTCGGGTCCGGCGATGACGCCGCACGCCTCGTCCGGATGGTCCCGGCGGGCGTGGGCGACGATCTCCTCCAGGAGATCCTTCCGGATGACGAGCACGGGACAAGCCTACGTAACACCCCCGACAAGAGCACACCCGCCCGACCAGGCTCACACGTCGCGGCCGAGCACCGGTGGTCCGTACGGCGGCACCTCCCCGAGCCACACCCCCTCCGGATCGTCCTCGACCAGCCAGTCCGGCCGCGCCCTGGACTCCCCCGGTCGCGTCCCGGCCGCCCCACCGGGCACGAACGGCAGATGTGACGACGACGCCTGCCGCGCCCCCGTACCCGCCCGCGGGTTCTCCTCGACCCCGGCGAACCCCGGCGCCCGCTCCCCGAGCGGCCGCGCCGCTCCGAGCCGCTCACCTGCTGCTCCACCCGGCCCCGCGGCACCCCGCCCGCCGGTCCACGGCTCCCCCGCTCCCGCCGGGCGGGGCCGCAGGACACCGCCCTGCTCCGGCGCGGGGCCCGAGGACCGCGGGCCGGACGAGCGCGGTGCCGAGGCGCCATCCGTCGAGCGCGGAGTCGGTACGCCGCCCGGCGAGCGCGGGATCGAGGCGCGGTCCGGCGCGCGCTGCCCCGCGCCGCCCGGTGTCCCGGACGCCGAACCAGCGGATGCCGGGGACCTCGTCCCCGACCGAAAGGGCCCGACCCCGGGCGCGCGGACCCCGGGCACCACGGCGCCCGCCCGAGCGCCCGCTGCCCCTGGGAGGCCGGAGCCGGTAGCCCCGGTCATCCCGGCCCGCGTGGCCGTCCCCGCTGCCCCTGTGGCCGGCATCTCGGCGAGGCCGACGGGATCCGCACCGGACCGCGGCCCGGCGAGACGTCCCGGACCGGCCCCGGTCGACGCCCCTCCCGTCGGAGCGACCGCCGCCCTCCCCGGGTCGCCACCGTCCGCCCCGGGAACCATCGGCGCGGCGGGGACGGCTGCGTGCCCCGGACCCGCCCCGGACCCGGGAGCCGCCGACGTGCTCGCCGGGTCGAGCCCGACCACCGGGCCGCCGGTGGACGGCCACACGACCTCCGGCACGGTGGCCGCTCGACCGTCCGGGGTCGGCAGGGAGATCGGCGCGAAGGACTCGAACGCGGTGATGGTGGCGTTGGAGTCGGCCTGGTAGCCGGTCGCGATCTCGGCGGCCTCGAGCCGCCGCTGCTTCTGCGCGACCTCCATCACCGTGCGCACCGGGATCCCGCCGCCCGACGGCGGGTCGAGGCTCTCCAGCCGAGCGCGGGCCGCGACGTAGTGGTCCGCCTGGGCGCGGAGGGCACGGGCGGCGCCGGTGAACGTCAGCGCGCCCACCCGCCCCGGCTCGCCCAGCTTCCGCAGGTACATCTTCGTCTGCTCGGCGGCGTCCCCCTGGTGCGCCTCCGCATACGACCGCTCGACGGCCGACAACGAGTCGTTCACGGTCGCCAGCCCGGTCGCCACCGCGTCCAGGGCGTCCGCGGCAGCCGTGAGCGAGGCGGTGTCGCCCCCGGCCAGGAGCGGATCCCGGATCTTCGCCATCGGCATCATCCCGAAGGACTCGTTCGTCGTCCGGTACCCCTCGGCACCCGCCCCCATGGTGTCCCTCCCCGTGTCACCGACGTGCGGCGATCGCATCGATCACCTGCCCGGCCGTGCTCTCCGCCGCCTCGCACGACCGCACCGGGCGGTCGGTGGCCTGGGTGCTGTACTCGACGGTGAACAACTGGTCCCGGGCCAGGACGACATAGATCGTGCAGATGCTGGAGTCAGGTGGGTCCTCCCTGGCGGCAGGCTGACCTCGTAGTTCGAACTCCTCGAAGAACGGTGCGGCGTCACTCGCCGCGTAGAGGAGGTCGACGGCGTAGTCGCTGTTCACGATCAACGTCATCTTCTCGTAGCGATCCGCTGACCTCCAGCGACATGAGCTGGCGACTCGGTCGCTGCTGTCTTCCGCCGAGGCCGGGTCCATCCGGACGGCCACGAGTTGCTCGCTGGAGAGAATTGCACAGGCCGAGATGCCGGTCGCGTCGATCTCGCGCGGAAGGTCCGGCACCGGACGACCCGCAGGGGGCTGAGTGGGCTGTGGGGATTCGACACGCACGGGCGAAGGTCCTGCACAAGCCACCAGTCCGCTGAGAACGGCGACGAGCCCCACCCCGAGCCGATGCTGAATCGCCCTCATGCGCGGGAGGAGCTGGCTCGATCGACAGCCTCGTAGCCGGCGATCTGTTGCTCGAGTGCCACCATCCCGGCCAGCAGATCCTCGTGCCAGCGGCGGAGGTAGTAGCGGCCGGCGAAGATCATGCGGTTCGCCTGTTCGGCGGCGTTCCGGCTCACCACATCGGCACCCGGCGCCTGGATACTCGGCAAGGCGAACCGGTCACGAAGGTCAGAGAGCTGATCCGCCGCAGCCCTCAGCTGCCGCAGCGCCTCCCGGGCCTTGTCCAGGTCGATCACCATCGCCCCGCCCGCGGTGGGGACGTACTCCTCCCGCGCGGAGTCCAGCAGGCGCCAGTAGCCGGGCCCGGGTGTGGTCACGCGCCGATGATCTCAGCGGGACCCCCACGAATCCCAGAGATCCGCGAAACCGTTCGCGATCGTGAATCAGAGCAGCTGGGAGCGGGCCTGGACCAGCGAGTCCTGCACGAACGTCAGCCAGTGGTAGACCCCGAGGTGCGGCCCCCTCGGGTCGTCCTCCGGGAAGCTCTCCGGGGTGTCCTCCGAGACGTCCAGGGCCGTGCCCAGGGCCAGCCGGACGTCGTTGAGCGCGGCCAGCCACTCGTCCGCGTGCTCGACCGACAGCTCGACCCGCCCGCCCCGCGGCGGCAGCCCGGCGAGCAGCGTGTCCGCGGCACTCCGCTTGGCCTCGATCAACGCGGGCTCGTGCAGCGAGCGCAGGCCGGCGGCGAGGTCCGCGTCCTCCATGGTGAAGTCCGGCAGCAGCCGGGCCAGGACGCGGTCGTCCGGCCGGGTGGAGGGGCCGGTACGGATGCCCGTCAGCTCGGCCAGCTCGTCCGCGGGGGACTCGGCCACGCGCCCGTCCAGCATCTGCACGACCTCGCCGACCAGCCCGCGCAGGACCGTCGACTCCTGCTCCTCGAGGGTCGCCACGAGCTTGGCCCGCGCACCGCGCCCGGACTTCTTCCAGCCGTTCACGTGCGCTGCATGGTGGCCCAGAGACCCGCCGCGTGGAGCTTCGCGACGTCTCCCTCCACCTTGTCCTTGTCCCCGCTGGAGACGGCGGCCTTGCCCTTGTGGTGCACGTCCAGCATCAGCGCGGTGGCCTTCGGCTCCGGGTACCCGAACACCTTCTGCAGCACGTAGGTCACGTAGGACATGAGGTTGACCGGGTCGTTCCACACGATGGCCTGCCAGGGCGTGTCGCCCGTGATCTCCGTATCCGGGTCGACGGCAGGGTCCACCCGCGTGGCGGGCGAGCTCAGCGGCGCGGACATGTCTCCATGGTGACACGCTCCCCCACACGCGCAGAACGCCGCATAGGCTCCCCGCATGAGCGGCAACGGGAGCACTGCGCTCCTCACCGACATGTACGAGCTGACCATGGTCGCCGCGGCGCTCGCCGACGGCACCGCGGACCGCCGGTGCACCTTCGAGCTGTTCGCGCGGCGGCTGCCGGACGGACGCCGCTACGGCGTCGTCGCGGGCACCGGCCGGGTGCTGGAGTCCTTGCAGGACTTCCGGTTCGGAGACGCCGAGCTGTCCTCGCTGGAGGGCGTGCTGGACGAGCGGATGCTCAAGTGGCTGGCCGACTACCGCTTCTCCGGAGATGTCGACGGCTACCCCGAGGGCGAGCTCTACTTCCCCGGCTCCCCGATCCTGACCGTCACCGGCACCTTCGCGGACGCCTGCGTCCTCGAGACCCTCTTCCTGAGCATCCTCAACCACGACAGCGCGATCGCCTCGGCGGCCGCGCGCATGGTCACCGCCGCGGGGTCCCGCCCGATCATCGAGATGGGCGGGCGGCGCACCCACGAGCAGGCGGCCGTCGCCGCGGCCCGCGCGGCCTACCTCGCGGGCTTCGCCACCACGTCGAACCTGGAGGCCGCCCGTCGCTACGGCGTCCCCGCCGCCGGCACGGCCGCGCACGCCTGGATCCTCCTGCACGACGACGAGCTGGAGGCCTTCTCCGCGCAGGTCGAGGCCCTGGGCACGGACACCACCCTGCTCGTGGACACCTACGACATCCGGCACGGCATCGAGCTGGCGATCGAGGCCGCGGGGCCGGAGCTCGGCGCGATCCGGATCGACTCCGGGGACCTCGGCGTCATGGCCCACCAGGCCCGCGAGCAGCTGGACTCGCTCGGCGCGGTGAACACCCGGATCGTGCTCTCCGGCGACCTGGACGAGTACGCCATCGCCTCGCTGCGGGCGGAGCCGGTGGACTCCTACGGCGTGGGGACGAGCGTGGTCACCGGGTCCGGGGCGCCGACCGCGGGCATGGTCTACAAGCTCGTCGAGGTGGACGGGCGGCCGGTGGCGAAGCGCTCGTCGAGCAAGGAGTCCCGCGGCGGGCGCAAGTCCGCGCTGCGCCGCTACAAGCCCACCGGCACGGCGGTGGAGGAGGTCGTGCACCCGGCCGCCAGCCCGCAGCAGGTCGGCCCACACGACCGGGTGCTGCCGATCCCGCTCGTCCGCGGCGGCGACACCCTGCCGGACCTGCCGACGCTGGAGGAGGGCCGCGAGCGGCTGCGCCAGGCGCTGGTGTCGGTGCCGTGGGAGGGCCTCAAGCTGTCCAAGGGCGATCCCGCGATCCCGACCGTCTTCCCGGAGGCGTGATGGCGCGCGGCCTGATCATCGTCGACGTCCAGAACGACTTCTGCGAGGGCGGCTCGCTCGCCGTGGCCGGTGGGGCCGCGGTCGCGGCCGAGATCTCCGCGCAGGCCCGCAGCGGGGAGTACGCCGCCGTCGTCGCGACGCGGGACTTCCACGTCGACCCCGGGGACCACTTCAGCGACACCCCGGACTTCGTGCACAGCTGGCCGGTGCACTGCGTGGCCGGGACGCCCGGGGCGAGCTTCCACCCGTCGCTGGACGTCGCGCGGATCGAGGCGGTGTTCGACAAGGGCCAGTTCACCGCCGCGTACTCCGGCTTCCAGGGCGCCGAACCCGGGCACGCGACGCTGCAGCAGTGGTTGCACCACAAGGGGATCGACGCCGTCGACGTGGTCGGGATCGCCACCGACTACTGCGTGCGGGCCACCGCGCTGGACGCGCTGGGGGCAGGCCTGGCCACCCGCCTCCTGCCGGACCTGTGCGCGGGCGTGGCCCCCGAGTCGACCGACCGGACCCTCGTCGAGCTGAAGGAGGCCGGGGTCATCCTCCGCTGACGCGCCACTCCGTGGGCGTGCGGCCGTGCGCCGCGCGGAACCGGCGGACGAAGTAGCCGGGATCGCGGTAGCCCACCCGCCCCGCGATCTCGGCGACCGTCGCCGTGGTGTCGACCAGCAGCCTGCGCGCCTCCCGCATGCGCCGTTCCGTGATCCACTGCTGGACGGTGCGGCCGGTCGCGCGGCCGACCACCGTCGTCAGGTGGCCGGGGGTCAGCCCGACGGCGGCGGCCACGTCCCGCAGCGAGATCGGCTCGGCGAACCGCTCCTCGACGACCGCGAAGACCTGCGCGACGACGGGGTCGACCTGCCCGCGCCCGTCGACGCCGAGCCTGCCCAGCCGCACCAGCAGCAGCGTCAGGTGGGCGCGGGCGGCCTCGACGTGGCCGTCGCGGCGGGCGGTGAGCTCCTCCTGCAGCTCGGCGAAGGTGCGCAGCCAGGCCGCGCGCTCCGGTTCGGGCACCGGGATGCGTTGCGCCCCACCGCGGAGCTCGCCGACGAACGGCGCGAGCAGCGGGTGCCCGCGCCAGGAGACGAGCGCGGCCGCGGCCGCGGGATCGACGGCCGCCGCCGGGAAGAACACGTTCCAGAGGTCCGCCCGCACCCGCGGTTCGGCCGGACCCACCACGGCACCGGGCGACACCACGAAGGCGTCCCCCTCGCCGAGCTCCCAGTCCCGGTCGTCGACGCGGCGGTGCACGGTGCCGCTCACCACGTAGAACAACGCCAGGAAGTCGTGGGCGTGGGCACCGGCGAAGGGCCGCGTTCCGGAGGCGCCCCGCCACACCGTGACCGCGGTGCTCCCCAGCGCGCCGTACTCGACGAGCGGCACACCCGAAGAACGTCCACCCATCGCCACAGATCGTCCCTTGTCCGCAGGTCAACCCCGGACGAACCTAGCAGTGCACCCGAAATTCGTACGGAGGACTCGTGCCGAAGGACTTCCTGCCCGCCATGGGCACACCGGCCATGCTGCCGTTCTACGACCTGTTCGGCCGCGCGGCCGGGATCGACACGGCGTACTGGCAGCTGGTCGCCCAGGCCGGGATCGCCCCGGGCTCCCGGGTACTGGAGATCGGCTGCGGCTCCGGCAACGTGCTGCTGCTCGCCGCCCGCGCAGTGCCCGACGCCCTGTTCACCGGCCTCGATCCGGACCAGGACGCCCTGACCCTCGCGGCGAAGAAGGCCGCGGAACTGGGCGCCACGATCACCTTCGAGCAGGGGTACGCCCAGCAGCTGCCCGCGGCGGACGGGTCCGTGGACCGGGTGCTGTCCTCGCTGATGCTCCACCACCTGCCCGCCGAGGACCAGGCCGCGGCGCTGCGCGAGGTGCACCGGGTGCTCGCGCCCGGCGGCAGCCTGCACCTGGTCGACCTCGACCACGATCCGCGCAGCGGCACCCCGCGCAGCCCTCTGCACCTCGCGATGCGCGGGGTGCACGCGGTGCTGGCGAAGCTGGGCCGGGCGGAGCCCCGCGGTCATGGGCACGGCGATCGGGCGCACCCGGGTCACACGCCCACCGAGCACGCGCCCGGCGCGCACCCGACCGGCGAGCAGCACGGCCACGGGCACGGGCACGGGCACGGCCACGGCGGGCCTGCGCGCCCGGTCACCGACCTGCTCGCCGAGGCCGGGTTCGCCGAGGCAGTCCTCCTCGGCCGTCGCCCGACCCGGCTCGGCCCGCTCAGCTTCTACCGCGCCGAGCGCTGACCAGCACAGCAGCCTGACGCCTCCGTGCGGGCAGAACAGGGGGCGGCCGGGTGCCGAAGGTGCTCACCAGGTGACCGGCAGCTCCGTCACCCCGCCGGTGATGTGGCCGGTGCGCACGTCCAGGTCCTCGACCTCCGTCGCGAGCCGGAGGCCGGGGAGCCTGCGGGCCAGCGTCGAGAACACCGTGCGCAGCTCCACGCGGGCGAGGCTGGCGCCGATGCAGAAGTGGGCGCCGTGGCCGAACCCGAGGTGCGCGCGCTCCGGGCGGTCCGGGTCGAACTCCTCGGGAGCCGAGAACGCCCCCGGATCCCGGTTGGCCGCGTTGATCGACAGGATCACCGCGTCCCCGCGGTGGATCTCCGCACCGGCCAGCGAGACGTCCTCGTGGGCGTAGCGCAGCAGCCCCAGGTCACCCGGAGCGCCGAGACGCATGATCTCCTCGACGGTCGCGTTCACCCGGCCGTCCGGGTCGGCGACGAGCTCGTCCCAGTGCTCCCGCCGGGTCCCGAGGAACAGCGTCCCCAACCCGATCCGGTTGACCGTCGTCTCGTGCCCGGCGAAGAGCAGGCCCACCGCCAGCCTGGTCATCTCCGAGTAGTCGAAGGTCTCGTCCGCCGCCTGGGCGGCCACTAGGTCGGAGATGACGTCCTCGCCCGGGTTCGCGCGCTTGGCCTCGGCCAGACCCGCCATGTAGCGGCCGAACTCGGTGCGCGCCTCGACCGCGCCGGGCGCCGCGGACGCCATCCGCCCGGACAGCGCGCGGAACAGCGGCCCGTCGGACTCCGGGACGCCGAGCAGCGCACAGATCACCGCGACCGGCACCGGGAGCGCCAGCAGCTCGTGCAGGTCGACCACGGGATCGGTCTCGTGCGCGGCGACCATCCGGTCCACGCAGCCGTCGACCAGGGCCTGGACGTCCGCCTCCAGGCGCAGCATCCGCTTGGCGGAGAACGCGGGCGTGAGCAGCCTGCGCATCCGGGCGTGGTCGGCGGCCTCGGTCTCGTAGCTGCCGCTCGGGCCCTCCTGGACCGCGGCGGTGGTGATCCGCGAGGCGCGCTCCGGATCGGGGTGCGAGCGCCCGAACCGCTTGTCCCCCAGCAGCTGCTTGACCTCGTCGAACCGGGTGACGAGCCAGGCGGGGTCCCCCGCGGGCGTCGTCACCGCGGCGACGGGTGTCTCGCGACGCAGCGCCTCGTAGACCGGGGCGAGCTCGAGGACGTTCGGGCGGGCGAAGGGGAGCCGACGCTCTTCCGTGGTGGTCAACGGAGATCTCCTTTCGGACCGGTCCCTCCGACGGTAGGCATTGTTGGCAGATACTGCCACTTAAAGCATCGATAGTGTCCGGACAGAAGCGACAGACGGGAGGAGCGGTGCAGGAGACCCGGCGCGGCCGCCCGCCGCTGAGCACGGAACAGCGCGACCGACAGCGCCTGGAGATCTCCCGGCACGCCGTGCGGCTGTTCCGGGCCCAGGGCCTCGCCGCGACCTCGGGGGCGCAGATCGCCGAGGCCGCCGGGGTGTCCGAGCGGACGGTGTGGCGCTGGTTCCGCGCCAAGGAGAGCTGCGTGGAGCCGTTGCTGCGCAGCGCGGTGGCGGCCTTCGACGAGGTCCTGCGCACCTGGCCGCCGGACAGGGACCTGCTGGACCACCTGCGCGGCGAGTACCGGCTCGGCGGGGACGGCGAGGTGGCGGGCGGCGAGGTGGAGGACGTGCTCGCCGTCGTCCGGATGACCGCGCGCGAACCGGCGCTGCGGGCGGTCTGGCTGCTGGTGCAGGAGCAGGCCGAACCCCTGCTCACCGAGGTCTTCGCGCGCCGCCTGGGTGTGCCCGCGGACTCGGTGGAGGCCCGCACCAAGGCGGCCGTGGTCAACGCCGCCCTGCGGATCGCCACGGACGACCTCGCCGCCGCGGCCGCCGAGATCGGCGCCCCCGCGGCCGCCGAGGCGCACGGGGAGCGGCTCTCCGAGATCCTGCGGATCGCGGCGGGCCCGTTCTAGCCGCGCATGCGGAAGGGTTCGAAGGCCGCGGTGAGGTCGATGTCGCGGCCCTCGGCGTCCGCGGTGCGGACGGCGCCTGCGGCGTCCGCCAACCCCACGCAGGTGTGGCCGTCGAACAGGCCGGCCTCGTAGGCCACGGCGCCGTCCGCGAGCTCGCGCACGCCGACCCGCAGCTGGTAGATGCCCGGGTAGCGGACCTCCGCGAGGTACTCCACCGTCAGCGAGCTGGGGGCCAGCCCGTCCAGCGGGCCGCCGACCGGGTAGCCGAGGACGTCCGTGTGCAGCTCGGCCAGCCCGTCGAGGTACCAACCCGCCAGCGTCACGTTGTTGACGTGCCGGTTGGTGTCGATGTCCCCGAAACGGGTCCGGACGTCGTAGCGGAAGGGGTAGTTCTCCCGGACGAGCCTGCTCTCGGCGTAGCTGCTGCGCTCGGCCGGGACGCTCTGCGGCAGCCGCAGTCCCTCCAGGGCGGCGCGGGTCGCGGCGGGGATCCCCGTCGGCTTGCCGCGCTCGACGTAGACGCAGGTCGCGGCGCCGGTCGCCACCAGCTCGTCCCCGCGGAAGACGCCGTAGGTGTCGCTGAACGACGAGGTGCCCACGCGGGTGACGGCGTGCCCCACGCGGTAGTCGTCCGCGATCCGCAGCGGCGCGTGCACGTCCACCCGGATCGACACCACGAGCGTCCCGGCCTCGGCGGATGCGTCGGCGAAGACCGTGCGGTACAGCCGGATCCGCGCGTCTTCGAACCAGCGGACCAGGGCCTCGCGGCCGACTCGGCGGCTGGGGTCCAGGTCGCTGTAGCGCGGGGTCACCTCCAGCACCATCGGGTACTGCGCGGCCTCGGGTCGGGTCTGCGTGGACGTCACCGCACCATGGTGCCCTGCCCCACCCGGCTGAGCTGCACCGATGGGCGGAGATCACGTTGTGGGCCGCCGCTCCCGGCGCGGGATCGGCGGTTCCCGCCGGATGTGTCGGGCCGGGCGGCTATCGTCGGCCGGTGCCCGCCGCTCCCGTGAGGACCTCCGACCTGCCCGGCGTCGCCGAGCTGCTCGAGGTCGCGGTCACCGCCGTGGGCGGGACCCGCCGCGAGGGCCAGGACGCCATGGCCCAGGCGGTGCGCAAGGCACTGTCCTCCGGCGAGCACCTGGCCGTGCAGGCGGGCACCGGCACCGGCAAGTCGCTGGCCTACCTCGTCCCCGCGATCCGGCACGCGATGGCGCGGGACACCACGGTCGTGATCTCCACGGCCACGATCGCGCTGCAGCGCCAGCTCGTCGACCGGGACCTGCCGCGGGTGGCCAAGGCCCTCAAGGCCTCGCTCGGCAGGGAACCCACGTTCGCCATCCTCAAGGGCCGCCGCAACTACCTGTGTCTGAACAAGCTGCACGGGGACGACACGGCCGAGCCCGAGGACGACCAGCTGTTCGACGCGTTCGCGATCTCCTCACTGGGCCGCAACGTCAAGCGCCTGCACGACTGGGCCTCGGACACCGAGACGGGCGACCGGGACGAGCTGGTCCCGGGCGTGCCGGACAGCGCGTGGCGGCAGGTCTCGGTCACCGCGCGCGAGTGTCTCGGGGTGTCGCGCTGCCCGGTCGGGGAGGACTGCTTCGCGGAGAAGGCGCGCGGGGAGGCCGGGCGGGCGGACGTCGTCGTCACCAACCACGCGCTGCTGGCGATCGACGCGATGGGGGACGCCAACGTCCTCCCGGAACACGACGTCGTGGTGATCGACGAGGCCCACGAGCTGGTCGACCGGGTCACCGGAGCCGCCACCGGGGAGCTGACCGCGGGCACGGTCGGCGCGGCCGCGCGGCGCTGCGCCAAGCTCGTCGAGGACTCCCTGGCCGACCGGCTGGCCGAGGCGGGCGAGGGCCTCGGGATGGTCCTTGAGGACCTCCCGCCCGGCCGCTGGGAGACCATCCCCCAGGCCGCGACGGGCGCGTTGACCGTGATCCGGGATGCCGCGGGCATGTGCCGCCAGGCGCTGGGCTCGGAGCGCAAGGAGGACCCGGAGGCCGCGACCGGCCGCAAGCTCGCCCTCGCGCTGCTGGACGAGGTGTCCGAGAACGTCGTCCGGGTGCTGAAGACCTTCGAGGAGGCGGACCCCGCCAAGCGGTACGACGTCGTCTGGCTGGCCGAGCAGGGTCCGGACGGCGCCCGGCACAAGGTCCTGCGGGTGGCGCCGCTGTCGGTCGGCGGGCTGCTGCGGGAGCGGCTGTTCGCGCAGAGGACCACGGTGCTGACCAGCGCCACCCTGGCCCTGGGCGGCTCGTTCGACGCGCTGGCCCGCCAGTGGGGGCTGCCCGCCTCCGGTGGGGACTCCGCGGACCCCGTCCGCGACCCGGACGCACCGAGGTGGAAGGGCCTGGACGTCGGGTCGCCGTTCGCGCACGAGCGCAGCGGCATCCTCTACGTCGCCAAGCACCTGCCGCCCCCGGGGCGGGACGGGCTCTCCCCCGCCCACCTCGAGGAGATCCAGGGTCTGGTCGAGGCCGCGGGCGGGCGCACGCTGGGCCTCTTCTCCTCCATGCGCGCCGCCAAGCAGGCCACGGAGGCCTTGCGCGGCAAGCTCTCCGTCCCCCTGCTGTGCCAGGGGGACGACTCCACGATGCTGCTGGTCAAGCGGTTCGCCGAGGACACCGAGACCTGCCTGTTCGGCACCCTGTCACTCTGGCAGGGCGTGGACGTCCCCGGCCCCTCGCTCAGCTGCGTGATCATCGACCGGATCCCGTTCCCGCGCCCGGACGACCCGCTCGTCGCCGCCCGGCAGAAGGCGGCGGACTCCCGCGGCGGCAACGGGTTCCTCACCGTCTCCGCCACCCACGCCGCGCTGCTGCTGGCCCAGGGCGCCGGCCGGTTGCTGCGCGGCAACGACGACCGGGGCGTGGTGGCGATCCTGGACTCCCGGATCGCCACCGCCCGCTACGGCGGCTTCCTGCGCGCGTCGCTGCCGCCGTTCTGGCAGACCACGGACACGGCGAAGGTGCACGCGGCGCTGAGCCGCCTGCGGGACGCCTGAACCCCTCGGCAGGGGCGGCCGTCGGCGCGTCTGACGCGGCCCCACGGATCCACATCCCCGCGAGTCCGACACCACCGCGCCCGAGTCCGACACCACCGCGCCCGGTGACGACCGTCTCCGCGCCCGTCGACCTCAGCCCGCCCGGCAGGTGACGGTGCCGGGATCGACCTCGGTGAAACCGGCGTCCCGGACGGCGACCGCGTCCGCGCGTGCCTCCAGCTCCGCCCACAGCGCACGGTCCCGGCGGACGGAGAAGCGCGGCGCGTGGGTCCAGCCGCGGACCGCGCCGAGGATCATCGAGGCGTGCCCGACCTGGGCCGCGGCCTTCCCGACGGTCATGTCGACGTCCGGGTTGAGCGCGATGACCGGTGCCCGCGCGGGCCCCGGTGAGTCCGCGGGCAGCTCGGTCCCGCCGATCTGCAGCCGGGACACGATCTTGGGTACGGCGTCCACCGGGCCGGGCAGCAGGGCCCTGGCCTCCGCGCCGTCCACCTCGACGGTGACACCCGGCAGCTCCTGCACCGCCGCCCAGTGCGCGCCGCGGGCGCGGCGGGCGATCTTGCGGATCCGGCCGTCGATCCAGAGCCGCAGCGGCTCCTCCCACTCCGGCTCCGCGTCCGTGCACACCGCCAACGCGGCCTGCGCCGCCGCCTCCAGGAGCGCGGTGCGGCTGGGCGGGGGCTCCCGCTCGATCCGCAGGACGACGGGCATGGCCCGCACGATCCCGTCCGCCTCGGGCGGGATGGAGGTGGGCGCCGATCCGTACCGTGCGGCGAGCACGTCGAGCACCGACACTCGGGGACCCCAAGCGTCGGTGCGTGGTGCTTGGGGACCCCGAGCGTCACCCGACCCCGACGCTCGGGGACCCCGAGCGTCACTCTCTGACGCTTGGGGTCCCCGAGCGTCGCCGGGCAGGGCAGCGCTCATGCGATCGGGACGCGCCTCAGCACGCCCTCTTCGGCGTCCGCGCTCTCCACCTCGTCCCGCGTGATGCCCAGCACGAACAGCACCACGTCGAGGTAGGGCAGCGAGAGCGCGGTGTCCGCGATCTCCCGCAGCGCGGGCTTGGCGTTGAACGCGATCCCCAGCCCCGCGGCGGAGAGCATGTCGATGTCGTTCGCGCCGTCCCCGACCGCGACCGTCTGCTCGATCGGGATGCCGTGCGAGTCGGCGAACCGGCGCAGCGCCACGGCCTTGCCCGGCCGGTCCACGATCTCCCCGACGACCCGTCCGGTGAGCTGCCCGTCCACGATCTCCAGGGTGTTGGCGGCGCAGAAGTCCAGCCCCAGCTCGTCCACGAGACCCGCGATGACCTGTGTGAACCCACCGGACACCACGCCGCAGCGGAAGCCGAGCCGCTTGAGGGTGCGGATCGTGGTGCGCGCCCCGGGCATCAGCTCCAGCTCGGCCGCGACCTCGTCGATCACGGTGGCGGGCAGGCCCGCCAGCGTGGCGACCCGGGCCGTGAGCGACTCCGCGAAGTCCAGCTCACCCCGCATGGCCGCCTCGGTGATCGCGCGGACCTGCGCCTCGGCGCCGGCGCGGGCGGCCAGCATCTCGATGACCTCGCCCTGCACCAGCGTGGAGTCGACGTCGAAGGTGATGAGCCGCTTCGACCGCCGGGCGAGCCCGACGCGCTCCACGGCGACGTCCACGCCCGCGTCCCGCGCGACCTCGACCAGCTTGGCGCGCAGGGTGCCGTGCGGCTGCGCAGGGTCGTCCGGATTCGGCGAGACCTCGAGCTCCAGGCCCGTCACCGGGTAGTCGGCGACGCGGCGGATGGAGTCGATGTTCGCCCCGACGTCCGCCAGAGCCTGCGCGACCATCCCGAAGGCACGCGCCGTGATCGGCCGCCCCAGCACGACGACGGCGTGTGTCGACTGCCGCCGCACGTCCGTGTCCCCACCCAGCGTGGTGTGGACCTGCATCCCGATGCTGTGCATGGCGGCCTCGACGGCCTCCTGCAGCTCCTCCGGGTCCCCCGCGACCGCGACCAGAGCACCCAGGGTGAGCCTGCCGCGGATCACGACCTGCTCGACGTCCAACAGGTCGACCGCGTGCCGGGTCAGCACGGTGAACAGGACCGAGCTGACGCCGGGACGGTCCGGCCCGGTCACCGTGACGAGCACGGACGACCGGGCCCGGCCTTGCGACATCTAGCGGGACTTGGGGTCGTCGTCCGGCTGCTCTTCCTTGCCGACGGCCTGGGTGAGCATCTCGGACGGCGCGGCGTGCCCGCCGACGTGTGCCTCGGCCCGGGCCCGCTCGACGAGGTGCGGGTAGTGCAGCTCGAACGCCGGGCGCTCCGACCGGATCCGGGGCAGCTCGGTGAAGTTGTGCCGCGGGGGCGGGCACGAGGTGGCCCACTCCAGCGAGTTCCCGTGGCCCCACGGGTCGTCCACGGTGACCACGCGGCCGTAGCGGTAGCTGCGGAAGACGTTCCAGATGAACGGCAGCGTCGAGGCGCCCAGCACGAAGGCGCCGATCGAGCTGATCATGTTCAGCGTGGTGAAGCCGTCCGACGGCAGGTAGTCCACGTACCGGCGCGGCATGCCCTCGTTGCCCAGCCAGTGCTGCACCAGGAACGTCATGTGGAAGCCGATGAACGTGGTCCAGAAGTGGAACTTGCCCAGCGTCTCGTCCAGCATCCGGCCGGTCATCTTCGGGAACCAGAAGTAGATGCCCGCGTAGGTGGCGAACACGATGGTGCCGAAGAGGACGTAGTGGAAGTGCGCCACCACGAAGTACGTGTCGGAGACGTGGAAGTCGATGGGCGGGCTGGCCAGCAGCACGCCCGTCAGGCCGCCGAAGAGGAACGTGGCGAGGAAGCCGACCGAGAACAGCATCGGCGTCTCGAACGTGAGCTTGCCCTTCCACATCGTGCCGATCCAGTTGACGAACTTGATGCCCGTCGGGATGGCGATGAGGAACGTGGTGAAGGAGAAGAAGGCCAGCAGCACCGCGCCCGTCGCGTACATGTGGTGCGCCCACACGGCGACGGACAGGGCCGCGATGGCGATCGTGGCGTAGATCAGCGTCTTGTAGCCGAAGATGGGCTTCCGGGAGAAGACCGGGAAGATCTCCGAGACGATGCCGAAGAACGGCAGCGCGACGATGTACACCTCGGGATGGCCGAAGAACCAGAACAGGTGCTGCCAGAGGATGACCCCGCCGTTGGCCGGGTCGAACACGTGGGCGCCGAGGTGCCGGTCCGCCGCCAGCCCGAACAGCGCCGCGGTGAGCACCGGGAACGCGATCAGGATCAGCAGCGCGGTGACGAAGATGTTCCAGGTGAAGATCGGCATCCGGAACATCGTCATGCCGGGGGCGCGCATGCAGACGATGGTCGTCACGAAGTTGACGCCACCGAGGATGGTGCCCAGACCACCGACGGCCAGACCCATGATCCACAGGTCGGCACCGGCGCCGGGCGAGCGGATGGCGTCGGACAGCGGGGTGTAGGCGAACCACCCGAAGTCCGCGGCGCCGCCTGGGGTGAGGAAGCCGGAGAGCACGATCAGGCCGCCGAACAGGAACAGCCAGTACGAGAAGGCGTTCAGCCGGGGGAACGCGACGTCCGGCGCGCCGATCTGCAGCGGCACGATGTAGTTCGCGAAGCCGAACAGGATCGGCGTCGCGTACAGCAGCAGCATGATCGTGCCGTGCATCGTGAACATCTGGTTGTACTGCTCGGAGCTGAGGATCTGCTGCCCCGGGCGCGCCAGCTCCGCACGGATGAGCAGGGCCATCGCCCCGCCCGCCATGAAGAAGCCGAAGGACGTCACCAGGTACAGGATCGCGATGTCCTTGGGGTCCGTCGTCCTCAACATCTTGAGGAACACCGAACCCTTGCCCGGTCGATGCGCCGGGTACGGGCGCGTCTCGATCGGCTTGGGCGCGACGGCTGTCACTGTGCCTCCTGCACTGGCCTCGTGGTGGGGCAGGCCCGAACTGTATCTCCCGCACACCGGCCCCCACGTGATCGGGCAGGCGTGCATGGGCATTGTGCTCTACGGAGGGTAGAACGCCCAACCGCGGGGGGCCAGACTCACGCCCGATCGGGCACCATGAACGCTCCCGTCGCACCCGCAGGAGCGCCCCCGTGTCCGACCACTACCGGCTCACCGAGGTCCGTCCGCTCACGATGGAGCAGGTCACCACGTTGATCGAGGACCCGGACGCGTTCCCCGCGCGGTACGGCCTGCGGCTCGCCGAGGGCTACCTCGCCTTCCCCGAGGCGCTCGCCGCCACCCGCGAGGCGCTCGCGGGCGGCACCCCGCCCGAGTGGTTCAGCCATCTCATCGTCGATCCGGAGGCCGGTGAGGTGGTGGGCCTCGGCGGGTACACCGGACCGCCCCGGGACGGCGCGGTCGAGATCGGCTACAGCGTGGCCCCCGGCAGACGGGGCCGCGGCCACGCCACCGCGGCCGCGCAGACCTGGGTGGCCACGGCCCACGCCCGCGGGGTCCGCCGGATGCGCGCCCACACCCTCGCCGAGGAGGGCCCGTCCACGGTCGTCCTGCGGCGCTGCGGCTTCACCCGCGTCGCGGAGCTCCAGGACCCCGAGGAGGGCGCGCTCTGGCGCTGGGAGCTGACGCTCTGATCACCCCGCGAGCCGCTTCGCCGGGTCCGGTGGGGCCGCGCCCGCGGCGACCAGGGCGTCCGACCAGGCGTCGAGCTGCTTCATGATCGGCTCCAGATCCGGCCCGACCGCCTCGACCACCGACCGTTGCATGGCGTCCGTCCGGGCCTCCAGCTCCTCTCGGAGCCGCAGCCCCGCGGGGGACAGCAGGTCGCCGTCGAGCAGGCCCTGCTCGCGCAGGTCGGCGGCGCCGGCCGCGATCCGCTCCGCGGGCCAGCCCCGGGTCGCGGTGTAGGCGCCCAACGGGTAGCCGCAGTAGAGCTCGGTCAGCACGTTCATCTGGACCGGGTCGAGACCCGCCACCGCGCACACCGCGAGGTGCGAGTCGCCGCGGTGCTCGCGCAGCAGGTGGCAGGCGTGCACCAGCGCGGCGAGCGGGTCGGTGGGCCGGGGCTCCGCACACAGGTCCGGCGAGAACACCCCGAGGGCCGCCACCGCGAGCTCCAGAGGCGGGCCGCGGGGCTCGTCGCGCCGGACGACCTCCCGCTGCTCGAGGAGGCGGTCGAGGTCGGCGACGGGCTGCCGCTGGAGCAGGCCGAGTCCCTGCTCGCGCTCGGTACCGCCCTTCGCCGCTGCGGACGTCGGGTGGAGGCGAGGGCCCCCCTGCGCCGGGGACTCGACCTCGCGCTCGGCTGCGGCGCCGGAGCCGTGGCGGGTCGGGCCCGGGCCGAGCTGGTCGCCGCGGGCGCCCGCCCGCGGCGGTTGCGGACCAGCGGGGCGGACGCGCTCAGCGCAGGGGCAGGAACAGGTCGGTGAACAGCTCCGGAGCCATGCTCGGCGGATCGGAGACGATGTAGAACTCGGTGCCGAAGCCCAGCGCGAAGATCGGGTCCGGCATGGCGAGCATGAAGTGGTCCGGGCCCATCTGGCTGGCGTGGCAGCGCATCGACGCCCGCTTCTGCTCGGTGAAGTCCACCGCCTCGACCCGGTGCGTGATCTCCGCCTCGGGCTTGCCGAAGGTGGGCGGCGGCACGTTCTCGGGCATGTCCCAGCCCTCCGGCGTCTCCCCGGAGTCCCGGAGCCCCTGCATGCCGCGGAGCATCCAGTCCCGGTTGATCGTCTGCTGCGCGACGACAGGGACGGCGGACAGCTCGGCGGCCCGCTTGCCCACCCGGTGGACCTGGATGTGGTCCGGGTGGCCGTAGGCGCCGTTGTCGTCGTAGGTGGTGAGGACGTCCGGCTCCTCCTCGTCGAGGATCACCGCGAGCCGCTTGGCGGCGTGCTCGACGGACGCCTGCCAGAAGCAGTACCCCGCCTCGTTCGACGGCTCACCCATCATCCCGGAGTCGGTGTAGCCCAACCACTCCACCCGCGCGGCACCGAGCACCTTCGCGGAGTCGAGGCACTCCTGGGAGCGCCGCACCGAGAGCTGCTCGCCGTCCGCCAGCACCCCGGGCACGGGCTCGCCGAGCTCGCCCCGGGTCGCGAAGACCACCACCACCCGGTGCCCGGCCTTGGCCGCCTTGGCCAGGGTCCCGGCGGTGGCGATCGACTCGTCGTCAGGATGAGCATGGAAGCTCACGATGGTGCCCACGACTCAGCAGAGTATCCGGGTCAGTGCCGGGGCGATGTCGGTGAGCCTGCGGACCTCCTGGTAGCTGCCGCCACCCCGCGCGGCGAGCGCTCGCCCGGCCTTCTCCGACTCCTCGTCCGGCAGCGGGCTGAGCACGTGCAGGCGGTCGATGCCGCCGAGCGCGGTCGCCGGGTCGTCGCCGGAGGTGTGCAGGCAGTCCGAGAGCAGCACGACCAGGCGTTCGTCCGCCACGGTGCCCGCGAGCTGCGTCGCCGCCTCCCGCAGGGCCGCGGCGACGTCCGTGGTCCCGTGCCCGCGCAGCGCGACGAGCTCGCCCACCAGCTCGTCCGGCGGCCGCCGGACCCCCTGGCGCTGCAGCGTGCGGACCGACGAGCCGAACGCGAACACGCCCGGCTCCAGCTTGCCCTCCGACGCCAGCACCACACCCGCCGCCGACACCGAGGCCAGCGCCACCGCGAGCCCCTGCATCGACCCGGAGATGTCCACGATCAGGGCGACGGCCCTGCGGTGCGCGGTCCACTGCCGCGTGACGAACTCGTGCGGCCGCTGCGCGCTCGGCTGCCAGCGCTCCACCGTCCGGTCGAGGTCGAGGTCCCCGTCGCCGCCCAGCGACGCCGAGATCCGCCGGGTCCCACGCGCCTTGGCGGGCCCGACCCTGCCGAGCTGCAGGAACACCCGTCCGGCGAGCTTGCGGGCCTGCGCCCGCAGGTTCACGTCCGTGGCGACGGCGAGGTCCGCGAGCAGGGCCGCGGCCGCCTCGGGGTCCTCGGCCAGCGCGGCGTCGAAGGCCTGCTCGTCGAGCTGCCCGACCTCCGGCGAGACGTCCTCGAACCGCTCGTGCCGCGCGCCCAGCTCGCCGCGGCCCATCGTGCGCTGCCCTCGGCTGGGCGAGGGCTTGTCCCGGCCCGACCGGCCCCCCGCGCTAGGCGGAGGGCCGTCGGCTTTTCCCGGATCGGTCTCCTTCTCGGACGGCTCGGGGAGATCCTCGGGCCAGAACCGGTCCAGCAGCTCGTCGATGATCGACTCGGGGGTGCGGTCCAGCCCGTCGGTCACCTTGATCCGGCCGGAGAGCGCGGCGTGCGCGGCGTCCCGGGCGGTCTCGCGGGCGGGCTTGTCCTCGCCGCGGAGCTCGGCGAGCCCGGTGAGGACGTGGGCCAGGTCGATCGCTCCGCGCACCGAGGACCCCATCCGCAGGTCGCGGTGGTCCCGGGTGGCCCGGGTCAGGCTCACGGACAGCTCGGTGACCCAGCCGTTCACCCCGCTGACCGACGTCGTGATCTGCCGCTCGGCGGGCTCGTCCTGGTAGCCGAGCACGACCCGGCACATCCGGTCCGCGATGGCCTGGCTGACCCGCGCGGTGCCCACCGCGTCGAACGGGTTCATGGCCGCGATCAACCGGAACCCCGGCTCCGCGGTGACCGTGCCGAGCCGCGGGACCGCGATCTCGCCCTCGGTGAGCACGGTGATGAGGACGTTGAGCGTCTCCTCGGGGACCCGGTTCAGCTCCTCCAGGTACAGCAGCCCGCCGTCGCGCATCGCCGTGATCAGCGGGCCGTCGAGGAAGCTGTCCGGCTGGTAGCCCTCGTTGAGCACCAACGCCGGGTCGAACGAGCCCACCAGCCGGGCCGGCGTCAGCTCCGCGTTGCCCTCGACGAACACCACGCTCTTGCCGACGTCTCGCGCGATCGCCCGCAGCAGCGTCGACTTCCCGGTGCCCGGAGGGCCCTCCAGCACGACGTGCCTGCCCGTGGCCAGAGCCACGGTCAGCACCTCACGTTCCCTGCGCAACCCGACGACCGCGGTCACTGGCACCTCCTTCGGTTCCTCTGATCAGTGTGTAGCACAGCGGCGAGCTGATCTTCTACGACTCGTTGACGCCGCGTGATCGCGCTGTAGAGTTCGACGGACCCGAACCGGCACAGGAGCCACGACCATGGGTGAACTCTTCAACGCTGCGGAGTACCTGACCGAGCGCCGGGTGTCGGCGGGCGACGGCACCCGCACCGCGGTCCACCACCCGCGGGGCACCCTCACCTACGCGGAGCTGGCGGCCGAGGTCCGACGGGTGGCGGGCGGCCTGGCAGGCATCGGGGTGCGCCCCGAGGAGCGGGTCGTCCTGTGCATGGCGGACGACGTCGAGCTGTTCACGGCCATCCTCGCCACCATGCACCTCGGCGCGGTCGCCGTGCCCTGCTCCACGATGCTCACGGGTGCGGAGCTCTCCGTGCTGGTCACGGACTCGCGGGCACGGGTCCTGATCGGCAGCCACCAGTTCGCCGAGGCCGTACACACCGCCGCCGCGGCGGCCCCGGACCTGCGCCACCTCGTCCTCGCGGGCGCGACGCCGGACTCGCCCGCCGTCGAGTGCCTCACCTGGGAGGACATGCTCGAGGCGGGTCCGCCGGTGGACGCCTACCCCACCTGGGACGAGTCCCCCGCGCTGTGGCTCTACACCTCGGGGACCACGGGCAAGCCCAAGGGCGCCATGCACCGGCACGCCGACATCCGGTACGTCTGCGAGACCTACGGCCGCGAGGTCCTGGCCATCCGCCCGGACGACGTCTGCCTCTCGGTCGCCAAGCTCTTCTTCGCCTACGGCATCGGCAACAGCATGTTCTTCCCGCTGTCCGTCGGGGCCTCGACGGTGCTCGAACCCGCCCGACCGGCACCTGACCTGATGGCCAGGAGCATCCGCGAGCACGGCGTCACGCTGTTCTACGCCGTGCCGAGCTTCTGGGGCCCGCTGCTCGCCTCCGACCTCCCCGACGACGCGCTCGCCGGTGTCCGGCAGGGCGTGTCGGCCGGGGAGACGCTGCCGGCCCGGATGTTCACCGGCATCCGGGACCGGTTCGGCGTCGAGATCCTCGACGGCATCGGGTCCACCGAGGCCCTGCACATCTTCATCTCCAACCGGCCCGGCGCCGTCGTGCCCGGCAGCAGCGGGTTCCCCGTGCCCGGCTACGAGATCGAGCTGCGCCGCACGGACGGCACGGTGATCACGGGCACCGACGAGTCCGGGATGCTGTGGATCTCGGGCGACTCGATCTGCACCGGCTACTGGTGTCGCACCGCGGTGAACCGGCAGGTCTTCCAGGGTGAGTGGATGCGCACCGGGGACCAGTACGTGCGCAACGCGGACGGCTCGCTCACCTGCCTCGGCCGGGCGGACGACGTGCTCAAGGTGGGCGGGATCTGGGTGGCACCCGCCGAGGTGGAGTCCCGGCTGCTGGAGCACCCGGCGGTGGCCGAGGCGGTCGTCGTCGGGGTGCCGGACGAGGACGGGCTGGACAAGCCGGTCGCGTACGTCGTCCCGCGCGACGGGGCGGTGGTCGACCCGGAGGAGGTCGTGGCCTTCTGCCGCGCCGGGCTGGCCGCGTTCAAGCGGCCGCGCCGGGTGGTGGTCGTCGGCGAGCTGCCGAAGACCGCCACCGGCAAGGTGCAGCGTTACCGGTTGCGGGAGCGGGCGGCCGTCCCGGCCTGAGCGAGCAGCACGCACCCGATCCCGAGCGGGACGCCGTGGGCGATGCGCAGTTCCGGTCCGAGGAGGAACTGCGGGAGTCACGAGCAGTGCTCTCGTGCATCGGTCCGACCGCGGCGGGGCGCCTCTTGACCATGGGCGCCGCCCGCCAGCACGATCCGCGTCATGACACTGCTGCCCGGGGTGCGGTCCGCCACCGTCGACACCGACCGCCTCCGCATGCACTACCTGGAGGCCGGAACCGGCCCGACGCTCGTGCTGCTGCACGGCAACCTCTCGACGGGCCGGTTCCACGAGCACCTCATGCCCGCACTCGCCGCACGGTTCCGGGTGCTCGCCCCGGACATGCGCGGCTTCGGCGACACCGAGCCCAAGGCGCTCGACGCCACCCGCGGCCTCGGCGACTGGGCGGACGACCTGCACGCCCTGCTCGGCGCGCTCGACCTCTCCGAACCCCCGCACCTCGTCGGCTGGTCGACCGCGGGCGCGGCGATCGCGACCTACGCCCGGCAGTGGCCCGTCGCCTCCCTGACGTTCCTGGACCCGGTGTCCCCCTACGGCTACGGCGGCGTGTTCGCCGACGGCACCCCCGCCCACGCGGACTACGCCGGCTCCGGGGGCGGCGGGGCGAACCCCGAGGTGGTCGCGCGGATCGACGCGGGCGACACCTCCGCCGACAGCCCCTTCACGGTCCGCAGCATGCTGCGCGCGCTGTACTGGTCGCCGTCGTTCACCCTGCCCGCGGAGCGCGAGGACATCCTGGTCGCGGAGGTCCTCAAGACCCTGACCGGCCCGGACGGCTACCCGGGCGACGCGACCTCCTCGCCGAACTGGCCGGGCGTCGCCCCCGGCACCCGCGGCATCCTGAACGCCCTGTCCCCCAAGTACTGCCACTGGGCGGACATCGTGGACCTGGACCCGAAGCCCCCGATCCTGTGGACGCACGGCACCGCGGACCTGGTGGTCTCGGACGCCTCACCGCTGGACTTCGGCGTCCTCGGCGCGGGCGGGGTGGTCCCCGACTGGCCCGGCGCCGACGTCTACCCGGCCCAGCCGATGGTCACCCAGATCCGCACGGTGCTGCAGGAGTACGCGGCGCGGGGCGGGAGCGTGCGGATGGAGATGTTCGAGGGCTCGGGCCACGGCCCCCACGTCGACGCCGCCGACGCCTGGCTCGCCGTCCTCCAGGACTTCCTCCCCTCCTGATCTCGACGTCCGACTCACGCGCGAGTCCCCCACTTCCGACGTCCGAGTCGGACCTCGGGTGGGGGCTCAGGGCAGGAGGGTCTCCACGTAGTCCGCCGCCGCGCCCGCCCCACCCTCTGCCCGGACCCGGTCCCGCAGCTCCGCGCTGCGGGCACGCACGGACTCCGTCTGCGACCACTCCAGCGCCGCACGCAGCTCGTCGGGTGTGGCGTCCGTGCCCACCCGCCGCGCGACGCCGAGGCCCTCCAGCGTGGCCGCGTTGCCGAACTGGTCGACGGCCTGCGGCACCGCGATCATGGGAACGCCCTGGTAGAGCCCCTCGGTGCAGCCGCCCATGCCGGCGTGGGTCACGAACAGCGAGGCCCGCCCCAGCACCGCGAACTGCGGCACCCACCGGTGCAGCTCGACGCCCGCGGGCACCGGCCCGAGGTCCGCCGGCGTGACGTGGTCGCCGTGCGCGATCACCACCCGCCACCCCAGCGGCGCGAACGCCTCCGCGCAGGCGCGGTAGAGCTCGGGCTGGTCGGTGTAGGCCGACCCGAGCGACACGAGGACCAGCGGGGCGTCTGCGGCGGGCCACTCACCCCCGCGCCGGTCCAGTGCGGGTCCCGTGAACCGGTACCGCCCGGGATCGACGCGGTCGGCGAAGGGCTGCATGACCTCGGGGATCTCCACCAGACAGCGGGCGGGCCGCCCGGTGAAGTCGTCCGGGGTGAGCCCGATGTCGTGCGCGTGGAGCCAGGCCGCGAACCGGGCGAGGTACGCCTGGAACGCGGGCTCCCGCCGGAAGGCCAGGTCGTCGGCGAGGTCGGTCTCGAACCCCTCCCACGCGACCATCGCCGGTGAGAGCTGCACGTGCGGGATGCCGTGCCGCTCCGCGAGCGCGTGGCCCGCGTAGCCGCCGATGTCGTAGAGCACGAGGTCGGGCCGCAGGTGCTCCACCTGCGGGAACACGTGCTCCAGCTCGTCGAGGAACAGGGCGGTGCCCGCGATCGGGTCCGCAGGCCACGGTGCACCCGAGGTCGGCGTCACCGACTCGACGACGAACGGTTCGGCACCGGCCTCCGCGACCGTCTCGGCGAAGTCCGCGGGGATGACCCAGCGGACGGTGTGCCCGCGGTCGACCAGCTCGGCGACGACGCCGAGGTGCGGGTTGGTGTGTCCGTGCGCGCCGACGCCGGACATGAGGATGTGGGACACGCTGTACTCCTGGGAACGAGGTGACGGGGGCAGCACGACCCGCCCGCCGGAGCGGCGGGTCGTCGGGGCTCGTCAGCCGTAGAGGAGTTCCAGCAGCACGCAGCCGACGCTAGCCGAGACCGACGGGGGGCCACCACGAATTTCGCGCCGCCGGGCGTCCCCCGCCGCCGGGCGTCCCCCGCCGCCCGGCCGGCGTGCGCGGGTGATGAGTGATCGCGCTGTGTCACCGACGGCCGCTGACGACGGGCCGCCCGGCTCTCAGTTCACCCGATCCGGTGAGATCCCTCGCTACGATTCGCGCGTGAGCCTGCTGCACGATATGCGGACCGCCGTCGCCGAATGGTCCGCCCGCCGCCTGTTGCGTCGGTTGATGGACACCGTCGGCCGCCCCGGGCTCCGCGCCACCGCGGCCGAACCGGGCCTCGCCGCGCTGGTCGACCAGCACGCGGCGGCGGTGCGGGACATCGTGCGGGACGGGGCCCGGCCCCGCGGCCGGGGCGCGGTCGCGACCCTGGCCCCCGCGCGCACGTCCGCGGACTCGGTCCGGCTGGCCGCCTACGCGGGCGCCCTGCTGGACGAGCAGCGCCGGGGCGGCGCCTCGATCCCCATGCCGCAGGACGGCACCTGGCGCCCCACGGACTGGGCCACCCTGCGCCTGATCGCGGTCTGCCAGATCTCAGGCCTCTAGCGCCGGGTCCGCCTTCAGCGCCACCCCGGACAGCCGCAGCCTGCGGGACTCCTCCAGCAGCATCGCCAGGACGGTCGCGGCCTCGGTGTAGCCCGTGCCGTGCGGCGGGCGGACGTTCGACAGACAGTTGCGCTCCGAGTCCCGCCGCCCCCGCTTGGGGTCCCAGGTGAGGTAGAGCCCAAGCGAGTCCGTGGAGCTCATCCCCGGCCGCTCCCCCACCAGGACGACGACGCTGCGCGCACCGAGCGCGGCCGCGACCTCGTCCCCCAGCGCTACCCGTGCCTGCGTCGCGACGACGATCGGCGCCACGGTCCACCCGCGGAGCCGGTCCAGGATCTCGCGCAGCATCGGTACCGCGTGGGTGTGCACCGCGAGCGGCGAGAGCCCGTCCGCCACCACGAAGGCCACGTCGTAGTCGCCGCGGGGCAGCTCCCCCGCGCCGAGCCGTCGGCCCAGGTCGGGACGTTGCAGGTACACCGCCCGGTCGGCGGCGGCGCTGCGGACCAGCAGCACCTCACAGTCGAGCCCCCGGATCTCGGCCGCGAGGGCCTCGGCGTCCAGTGGGGAGTGCACGGCGTCTCGCGCGGCGGCGTGCGCCGCCCGCAGCTCCAGCAACCGGGAGGTGGGCAGCGCGTCGCCTGCGCGGCCGAGCGCGACGCGAGCCCGCGTGGCGGACCGCAGCCGGTCGAAGGGATCGGTGCTCGCCGCAGCGTCGGTCACCGCGACGGCTCACGGGTGGGCGGGCCGTCCTGGTCGTCCGGTGCCGCCGGTGCCGTCGGGGCGGACTCCTCCTCGGCCAGGAGCGCGTCGATGTCGTCCACCAGCCCGCCGTCCACCGAGCCCGCGGTGACCCGCCGCGAGCCGGTCGCCTCCCCGGCCCTCCGGGACCACGCCTCCGACCTGCTCACTGCACACCCATCGTGAGCCGGCGCAGTGCCGAGGACCCCGCGTCCAGCTCGGTGATGCGCCCGTCTCCGGACATGAGCCCCATCCCCTCCAGCCAGGTCGCGAACTCCGGTGCGGGGGCGAGCCCCAGCACCTGTCGTGCGTAGAGCGCATCATGGAACGACAGCGACTGGTAGTGCAGCATCACGTCGTCCCCGCCGGGCACGCAGATCACGAACGAGCACCCGGCCACGCCCAGCAGGGTCAGCAGGGTGTCGGTGTCGTCCGCGTCGGCCTCGGCGTGGTTGGTGTAGCAGACGTCCACGCCCATCGGGACGCCGAGCAGCTTCCCGCAGAAGTGGTCCTCCAACCCGGCGCGGGTGATCTGCTTGCCGTCGTAGAGGTACTCCGGTCCGATGAACCCGACGACGGTGTTGACCAGCAGCGGATCGAACGCGCGCGCCACCCCGTAGGCGCGGACCTCCAGGGTCTGCTGGTCCACGCCGTGGTGGGCGTCCGCGGACAGCGCCGCGCCCTGCCCGGTCTCGAAGTACATGCAGTTCGTGCCGACCGTGCCCCGGTCCAGCTCCCGGGCCGCCTGATGGGCCTCGCGCAGCAGGGCCAGGGTCACACCGAAGCCGTCGTTGGCGGCCTCGGTCCCGGCGATGGACTGGAAGACCAGGTCGACCGGCGCGCCGCGCCGCATGATCTCGATCGACGTGGTGACGTGCGCGAGCACGCAGCTCTGGGTGGGGATGGCGTACCGCTCGCGGATCTCGTCGATCAACTTCAGCAGGTCGGTGGTGCGTTGCGGGGAGTCGGTGGCCGGGTTGATCCCGACGACGGCGTCCCCGCACCCGAGCAGCAGACCGTCCACGATGGACGCGGTCACCCCGACCGGGTCGTCCGTGGGGTGGTTGGGCTGCAACCGGGTGGCCAGCGTGCCCGGACGCCCGATCGTCGAGCGGAACCCGGTGACGACGGGGGTGCGGCGGGCCACCGCGACCAGGTCCTGCACCCGCATCAGCTTGGACACCGCGGCCACCATCTCCGGGGTGAGCCCGTCCTTCAAGGCGACGGTGTCGGTGCGCGGGTCCAGCAGGTGGTCGCGGAACCCGCCCACCGTCATCCCCGCGACCGGGGCGAACGCGGCCGCGTCGTGGGAGTCGACGATCAGCCGGGTGACCTCGTCCGACTCGTACGGGACGACCTGCTCCTCCAGGAACACCGCCAGCGGCAGGTCCGCGAGGATCCCCTGCGCCGCGACCCGCTCCTGCTCCGAGGACGCCGCGACCCCGGCCAGCACGTCCCCGGACCGCTCCGGCGTGGCCGCGGCGAGCAGCGCCCTGAGGTCCGCGAACTCGTGCGTGTGCCCACCGAGGGTCTGGCGACGCGTCATCCGAGCTCCTTCTCCGCCTCGGCCAGCGCGGCGAACTCCTCGTCCGGGGCGTTCGCGACGAGACGGTGCCGACTGTAGAAGGCGAAGTAGGCCATGAACACCGCGAAGGCGCCCAGCGTCCAGAGCGCCGCGACGCTGTCGACGAGGAACGTCGCGATCACCGAGATGACGGCGACGACCAGCGCGAACCCGGTCGTCCAGACGCCGCCGGGGGTGTTGTAGGGCCGCGGCATGTCCGGCTCGCGGCGACGCAGCACGATGTGGCTCACCATCATCAGCACGTAGCTCACGGCCGCGCCGAACACCGCCATGTTCAGCAGCATCGCGCCCTGGCCGGTGAGCGAGAGCAAGAAGCCGATCACGCCGGGGACGATGAGCGCGAGCGTCGGCGCCTTGCGCGAGTTCGTGACGGACAACGCCCGCGGCAGGTAGCCGGCCCGGGAGAGCGCGAAGGTCTGCCGCGAGTACGCGTACATGATCGAGAAGAAGCTCGCGACGAGCCCCGCGAGCCCGATGTAGTTCACGACCGTCGCGGCCGCCCCGGACCCGAGGGCCTCGACCAGCGGGTTGCCGGACTCCGACAGCGCCTCCGCGCCGAGCGCACCGGTCGAGAGGACCAGCACCACGGCCCCGGTGACCAGCAGGATCAGCATGCTCACCACGATCCCGCGCGGCACGTTCCGCTCCGGCTCGCTGGCCTCCTCGGCCGCGAGCGGGACGCCCTCGACGGCCAGGAAGAACCAGATCGCGAACGGCACCGCCGCCCAGATGCCGATCGCGCCGAAGGGGAGGAACTCGGAGGCGCCCGCGGCGTCCGTCGGCGGGATGTCGGTGAGGTTGGCCGGGTCGAAGAGCGGGATCGCGGCCACGGCGAACACCACCAGCCCGACGACGGCGATCGCCGTGATCACGAACATCGCCTTGAGCGCCTCGCCCGCACCGGAGAGGTGGATGCCGATGAACAGGACGTAGACGACGAGGTAGACCCACCAACCGTCGGTGATCCCGAAGAGGTTCAGCGACTCCACGTAGGCGCCGATGAACGTCGCGATGGCTGCGGGGGCGATGGCGTACTCGAGCAGGATCGCCGTGCCCGTGGCGAAGCCGCCCCACGGGCCGAGCGCGCGACGGGCGAAGGTGTACCCGCCACCCGCCGTCGGCAGGGCGCTGGACAGCTCGGCCATCCCGAGGACCATCGCGAAGTACATCGCGGCGATCACGATCCCGGCGAGGAGAAGGCCGCCGAAGCCGCCCTCGGCGAGGCCGAAGTTCCAGCCCGAGTAGTCGCCGGAGATCACGTAGCTGACGCCGAGCCCGGCCAGCAGCACCCACCCGGCGGCGCCGGTGCGGAGCTGCCGTTTCGCGAGGTAGTCGCCGGTGTCGTGCGGTGTGCTGCTCACGGGGAGCCTCTCCGTCGGGTCGGCGTCGGGTTTCGGCCCGAACGGTAGGAATGTGCCGTTACGGGCGTCTCACGGCTGGGTTTCGAGGGCGTGGGAATACCCAGGGGGGGTATCCGGGTTTCGTGCGGAAGCACGAACGGCCGAGCAAGGAGGGCAGCATGGAGCGGATGGAACACCCGGGAGTGGCGACCGGCGACCCGACGGGACACCACCACGAGCACGACGGGCACCACGGCGGGGAACACGCGGGCCACGCGGGGCACGCGGGGCACGCGGGGCACGGCGACCACGCCGCGATGTTCCGCGCCCGGTTCTGGTGGACGCTGCTCCTCGCCGTCCCGGTCGTGGCGTTCAGCCCGATGTTCGCCGACCTCCTCGGCTACCCCCTGCCCCCGGCCAGCGGCTGGGTCTCCCCCGCCCTGGGCACCGTGATCTTCCTGTGGGGCGGCGCCCCCTTCCTGACCGGCGCCTGGTCCGAGATCACGGACCGGCGGCCCGGGATGATGCTGCTCGTCGCGCTGGCGATCACCGTCGCGTTCGCGGCGAGCGCGCTCACCACCGCGGGCCTGCTCATGCTGGACTTCTGGTGGGAGTTGGCGCTCCTCGTCGTGATCATGCTGCTCGGGCACTGGCTCGAGATGCGCGCGCTCGGCCAGGCCTCCGGCGCGCTCGACGCCCTCGCCGCCCTGCTCCCCGACTCCGCCGAGCGGGTCGTCGACGGGGAGGTCGAGCAGGTGGCGCTGTCGGCCCTCGAGACGGGCGACGTGGTGCTCGTCCGCTCCGGCGGGCGGGTGCCCGCGGACGGCGTGGTCGTCGACGGCGCCGCCGAGCTGGACGAGTCCATGATCACGGGCGAGTCCCGCGCGGTCGCGCGCGGCGTCGGCGATCGGGTGGTCGCGGGCACCGTCGCCACGGACTCGGCGATCCGCGTCCGGGTGGACCGGGTCGGCGAGGACACCGCGCTCGCCGGCATCCGACGGCTCGTCGAGCAGGCGCAGAACTCCCGGTCGCGGGCCCAGGCGCTCGCCGACCGGGCCGCGGCGCTGCTGTTCTGGTTCGCCGCCGCCGTGGCCGTGGTGACCTTCGTCGTGTGGTCGCTGGTCGGGACCCTGTCCGAGGCGGTCGAGCGGACCCTCACGGTGCTGGTGATCTCCTGCCCGCACGCCCTGGGCCTGGCGATCCCGCTGGTCATCGCGATCTCGACCGCGCGCGCCGCCCGGGCCGGGATCCTGGTCAAGGACCGGCTCGCGCTCGAGCGGATGCGGACCGTCGACGCCGTGCTGCTGGACAAGACCGGCACCCTGACCACCGGCCGCCCCACCGTCGTCGACACGGTCGGCGCGCCGGACACCCTGGCCCTGGCCGCGGCGGTCGAGGCCGACAGCGAGCACCCGCTGGCCAAGGCCGTCGTCGCCGCGGCCACCGACTCGGCGGTGAGCGCACCCGGACCGCGGGCCACCGGGTTCCGGTCGCTCACCGGGCGCGGGGTGCGCGCGACGGTCGACGGCGCCGAGATCGCGGTGGGCGGGCCGGGCCTGCTCCGCGAGGCGGGCGCCACGCCGGCCGTCGACGTCGCCGAGAAGGCCGCGGAGTGGTCGGCCCGGGGCAGCACGGTGCTCTACGTCCTGCGCGGGGACAGGGACGGGGACGGGGACGAGGTCGTGGGCGCGCTCGCCCTCGCCGACGCCGTCCGGCCCGAGTCCCGCGCGGCGATCACCGCACTGCGCGCACGACACGTGCACACCGTCATGATCACCGGTGACGCCCGGCCCGTCGCGGAGGCGGTCGGGGCGCAGGTGGGCGTCGACGAGGTGCGCGCCGAGGTGCTCCCGCAGGACAAGGACGCCGAGGTGGCGCGGCTGCAGGAGCGCGGCCTGACCGTCGCGATGGTCGGCGACGGGGTCAACGACGCGCCCGCCCTGGCCCGGGCGGACGTCGGGATCGCGATCGGCGCGGGGACGGACGTCGCCATCGAGTCCGCGGGCGTCGTCCTGGCCTCGGACGACCCGCGCGCGGTGCTGTCGGTGATCACGCTGTCCCGCGCCGGCTACCGGAAGATGATCCAGAACCTCTGGTGGGCGGCCGGCTACAACCTCGTGAGCGTGCCGCTCGCGGCCGGAGTGCTGGCGGGCGTCGGGTTCGTGCTGCCGCCCGCGGTCGGGGCGATCCTGATGAGCCTGTCGACGATCGTCGTCGCCGCCAACGCGCAGCTGCTGCGCCGCGTGGACCTGACCCCCGGCGGCTGAGCCGCCGCCGGGGGCCGTCAGACGGGCGTCGTCTCGTCCCACTCGATGTGGTGCCGGTGCAGCCACTCGGGCGAGACGCCGCCCTTCGTGCTCATCCGGCGCAGCATCATCGGCATGAAGGCGTCCCGCAGCACGCGCCCGACCCGCCCGGGCGCCTTCTGGTTGCTACCCCGCCGCCCGGCGGCCACCACCGCCTCCACCCGGGCGCGGCGCAGCCCCTCGAAGTGCGCGAACGCCTCCTCGACGGGCCGGTCGCGCAGGCACTTCGCCAGCACCACGGCGTCCTCGATCGCCATCGCCGCACCCTGCCCCGCCGCGGGCGAGGTCGCGTGGGCCGCGTCGCCGATCACGATCATCCGCTCCCGGTGCCAGGTCGGGACGCGGGGGATGTCGAAGGTGGCCCACCCGAACAGCGGCCCCGGGGTGGCCCGGACGATGTCGCAGGCGGGCGAGTCGTCCACCGACAGCAGGTCGAGCAGCCGGGCGCGCCAGTCCGCGTCCGTCATCGCCGCGAGCACTCCGGGGCCGGGCTCCTCGCGGCGCGGCGGGTTGGCGAACCAGGCCGCGCCGCCCGTCGGGGTGGCCGACCAGCCGAAGAAGCACCGCTTGCCGAACATCATCTGGAACTCGTCCGACGGCGTGTCCAGCGGGAAGTCCTCGACGAGCCCGCCGACGTTGAGCACCGGCACGTACCGGACCGGCGGCGCGGCCGGGTCGATGAGCGTGCGCACCCGCGACCGGATGCCGTCGCAGCCGACCAGCAGGTCCCCCTCGGCGGTGGACCCGTCGGCGAAGGTCGCCCGCACCCGGTCGCCGACGCGTTCGGCACCCGTCAGCCGCGCGCCGAGCCGGATCTCCGCGCCCCGGGCGACGGCCTCGTCCCGCAGCGCGCGGTAGAGCTCCGAGCGCTGCATCAGCCGGCTGACCGTGCCGTCCGGCAGTGGATCGCCCATGGTCATCACACCCAGCTCGCGCCCGGTCCCGGAGTGGAACCGCATCCGCAGGGACGGGAACCCCAGCGGCTCGACGACGTGGTGCGCGTCCACCGCCCGGAGCGCGTCCATGCCGTTGACCTGCAGCGTCAGCCAGGAACCGCGGTCGTCCGCCATGGTCTCGGCGCCCTCGTAGAGCTCGGCGTGCAGGCCCGCCTTCTGCAAGGCCATCGCGAGCACCGGGCCCGCGACCCCCGCGCCGATCACCAGAGCCGTCGTCATCTCGTATCCTCACTCGAAGCACCAAGTATCTCGTTCAGACGAGTCTCTTGGTTGAGCGAGATACTTGTCAAGGAGAGAGATGGCGGACGTCCAGGACGAGATCATGGGATCGCTGGTCCGGTTCATCGCCTCCGTGGTGCTGAACAACCACGCGGTGGCCCAGCGGCTCGGCCTCGGCCCCACGGACTCCCAGTTCCTGACCCTGCTGGACGTCCACGGCCCCCTGACCCCGGGCAGGCTCGCCGAGCTGACGGGACTGACCTCCGGCACGGTGACGGGGGTGGTCGACCGGCTCGAGAGGGCCGGGTTCGTGCGCCGAGACCGGGACGCGACGGACCGCCGCAAGGTCATCGTGCGCCGGGACGAGGCCGCGACGACCGAGCGCATGCACCCGCAGTACGCCGAGCACGGCCGGTACGTGCTCGGCCTGCTCGAACGACGCACGCCGGAGGAGCAGCGCACGATCGCCGACTTCCTGCGCGATCTCGCGCAGTAGGCGACGCCGCTCAGCCCGCGGGCGCCCGCGGCGGACGGCCCGCGGTCGACGCCTCCGCGCGGGCGGGATCCGGCTCCGGCTCCCGCGGCCGGGGGATCTCGGCCTCCTCCGGGAACGACAGCTGCTCGACCCCCGGACCGTGGGGACCCCGGAAGTACGAGCGGACCCAACCGCGCACGCGCCAGTGCCCGGGGACGTGCATGGCGACCACCTCCTGCGTCCAGTGCAGCACGGCCCACCGACGGAAACCGGCTCAGCGCGGCGGCGGCCCCGTGGTCCCGCGGACGACCAGGCGGGTCGGCAGGTCGATGTCGGGTGTGCCGTCGAGAGTGTCGTCCACCGCCTCCAGGAGCAGCGCGGCGGCGCATTCGCCCTGCTCACGAGCCGGTTGGGCGATGGTGGTGAGGTCGGCGTACTCGGCGACCGCCTGGTCGTCGAACCCGATGACGGACATCCGCCCCGGCACGTCGACGCCCGCCCGGCGCAGCGTCCGCAGGGCGCCGAGGGCCATCTCGTCCGACATCGCGAAGACCGCGGTCGGCAGCCGCGCACCACCCAGCAGCAGCTCGACGGCGCGCGCGCCCGCCACCGCGTCGTCGCCGAGCGCGACCATCCACTCCGGACGGACCTCGAGACCGGCGTCGGTCAGCGCGTCGACGTAGCCCCGGGTGCGGGCCTCGGTGACCTCGCGGCCGACGCCGTCGTCCGGGTCGAAACCCAGCAGGGCGATCTCGGTGTGCCCGAGCCCGATCAGGTGCCGCACCGCGGTGGCCGCGCCCGCCCGGTCGTCGATCCCCACCCGCGGCATCCCCGGCCAGCTCCCGCCGACGACGGTCACCGGCACCCGCAGCTCGAGCAGCCGCGCCCGTTCGGCGTCGGTGAAGGACGAGGCGACGACGATCAGCCCGGCCAGCCCCCAGTCGTCGCCGGGGAGGTCGGCGCGGGCGGCGGGATCGCCGACGTTGTGCAGCACCACCTGGTAGCCACCCGCCCGCAGCACCCGCTCCACCCCGCCGACGGCCTCGGCGAAGAACCAGGCCGACGGGAAGCGCGCCAGCGCGGCCACGGCGTGCGGGGCCGCCGGTCGTCGGGGACGCTCGGTGGGCGCGTACGCCAGCTCGGCGGCCGCCCGGCGGATCCGTTCGCGGGTGTCCGCCGCGACGTAGGAGGTGCCGGTCAGGGAGCGGGACACCGTGGACGGGGCGACGCCCGCCAGCCGCGCCACGTCCCGGATCGTCGGTCTGCCTGGCATCGCACCTCCCGAGCTCGTATGGAACAGTATGGAACAAGACGTGGAACGTGTGGAGGAGGTCCCATGCCCGAGCCCGACGCCGCCTGGTGGCGCAGCGCCGTGATCTACCAGGTCTACATCCGCAGCTTCGCGGACGGCGACGGCGACGGGATCGGCGACGTGAACGGCCTGCGCAGCAGGCTGGACCACCTCGCCGACCTGGGCGTCGACGCGCTGTGGATCAACCCCTGGTACCCGTCCCCGCTCGCCGACGCCGGGTACGACGTGTCCGACTACCGCGCGATCGAGCCGCGGTTCGGCACCCTGGACGAGGCCGAGGCGCTGGTCCGCGAGGCCCACGAGCGCGGGATGCGGGTGATCCTGGACATCGTCCCGAACCACACGTCGTCGCAGCACGCGTGGTTCCAGGAGGCACTGGCCGCGGGCCCCGGCTCGGCGGCCCGCGCGCGCTACATCTTCCGGGACAGCGGCGAGGAGCCGCCGAACGACTGGAAGGCCATGTTCGGCGGCCGTGCCTGGACCCGGGTGCCGGACGGCGAGTGGTACCTGCACCTGTTCGACCCCGAGCAGCCGGACGTCAACTGGGAGAACCCCGAGGTCCGCGCGGACTTCGAGGAGACCCTGCGGTTCTGGTTCGACCGCGGGGTGGACGGGTTCCGGATCGACGTCGCGAACTCGTTGATCAAGGAGGAGGGCCTGCCGGACGTCGGCGACAAGGGCCACCACGATCCCGGCCCCCACCCGCACTGGGACCGGGACGAGGTGCACGACGTCTACCGCAGCTGGCGCGCCCTCGCGGACTCCTACGACCCGCCGCGGGTGTTCGTGGCCGAGGCGTGGGTGCCCGAGGCGGACCGCTTCGCCCGCTACCTGCGCGCGGACGAGCTGCACACGGCCTTCAACTTCGACTTCCTCAAGGCGCCGTGGCGGGCCCCCGCCCTGCGCGAGTCGGTGGAGCGGACGCTGCGCGAGCACGCGCTCGTGGGCGCGCCCGCGACGTGGGTGCTGTCGAACCACGACGTCGCGCGGCACGTGTCGCGGCTCGCCCGCGACCCGGGAGCGGGTCTCGGCACGTCACTGGACTCGCTGCTCGGCGAGCCCGCCGACCTGGAGCTCGGTGTGCGCCGGGGTCGGGCGGCGGCGCTGCTGATCCTGGCGCTGCCCGGTGGCGCGTACGTCTACCAGGGGGACGAGCTGGGCCTGCCCGAGGTGGAGGACCTGCCCGAGGCCAGCCTGGACGACCCGACCTGGCGGCGCTCCGGGCACACCGAGCGCGGCCGGGACGGCTGCCGGGTCCCGATCCCGTGGTCCGGGGACGCCCCGCCGTTCGGGTTCGGGCCGGGGTCGGGGCAGCCGTGGCTGCCGCAGCCGGACTGGTTCGTGCGCTTCACCGCGGACCGGGAGGACAAGGACCCCGACTCGGTGCTGAACCTCTACCGGGCGGCGCTGCGGATCCGCCGGGCGGAGCCCGCGCTGGGCGACGGCCCGCTGACCTGGCTGGACGTGCCTCCCGGTGCGCTCGGCTTCGTCCGCGACCCCGGCTTCGCGGTCCTGCTGAACGTGGACGCCGAGCCCTTCGCCCTCCCCGAGGGCGCGGAGGTCGTCCTGACCAGCGCCCCCCTGACCGAGCAGGGGCTCCTGCCCCAGGACACCACCGCCTGGCTCCGCGTCTGACGCCGTCCGACTCGCACGTCGGAAGTGAGGGACTCGCGGAGTGGTGTCGGCGAGTCCCCCACTCCAGACCCGCGAGTCCCCCTTCCGCGCGTGAGCCGGACATCGGCGGGGGTCAGCCGACGGCCGTGCGGAAGGCGTGGGCGATCGGGGGACCCCAGGGGCCCGGCCAGAGGACCTGGGTGAGCAGGACCGCCGTGAGGTCGCGGGCGGGGTCGACGAACCAGACGGTGCCGAGACCGCCGTCCCAGCCGTGCCTGCCGTCCGGCCCCACGCTGGTCCCGAGGCCCCAGCCGCGGTCGCCGAGGAACAGCGCGCTCGCGGTCCGCTGGTCCGGGGTGAGCCGGTCCCGGCACATCGCCGCGACGGACCCGGCCGAGAGCACCGGTGAGCCGCCGCGCCGGAACATCCGACCGAACGCCAGCAGATCGTCCACTGTGGACACCAGGCCGCCGCCCCCGGACTCGAACGCCTGCGGTCGCGACCACGCGCCGTCGACGGGATCGAACACCTCGCCGTCTCGCCACTGCGGCTGGAAGCGGTCGAGGTCGCGCACCTGGAACGCGGTGTCGCGCATCGCGAGCGGGTCGAACACCAGCGCCTCCAAGGCGGCGCTCAGCGAGGCCCCGGCGGCGCGCGCGACCAGGACACCGAGGGCGTCGGCGCCCGCGTGGTAGAGCCACCGTTCCCCCGGCTGGGCGAGCAGCGGCAGCTCGCCCAGCCGGCGCATCCACTCGGCGGGCTCCGGTACGGGATGGGAGCCGGGCGGGCCGTCGCCGCCCAGCCGGGCCGCGGACCAGGCCCGCTGCCACGGCAGGGTGCCCGGGGCGAGGGGCGGTGCACCGAACCCGGGTCGGAAGGTGAGCAGGTCCTCGACGGTGATCGGGCGCCGGGCGGGGACGGTGTCGTCGAGCTCCGAGTCCTCCCGCCGGAGCACCCGGGGGTTCGCGAGCTCCGGGAGCAGCCGGTCGACCGGTTCGTCCAGCGCGTAGAGCCCGGCCTCGACCTGCGCGAGCGCCGCCGCCGCGGTGATCGGCTTCGAGGTCGAGGCGATCCGGAAGAGGCTGTCCCGACGCAGCGCGGGCCCACCCGGGCCGGTCCCGCCGAGCACCCCGACCTCGCTCCGCTCGCCGCGTTCCACGGCGTACACGAGGCCGGGCACGGACCCGTCGTCCACGAACGACCTGAGCACCTTGTCGATGTCGGACACGAGAGGAGGACCGGCGGGGTGGCCGGGACTCATCGGCCGGACACGACGGTGTTCACCGTGTGCGACATCGAGCCGTGAACGGTCACCACGTGTGCATGATCGCCGAAGATCACCCGTCCGTGAGGTCGCCCCTTCGGGTCATCGAGGTCCCCGGCAGTCGGCATCAGGAGCACCCTCCGTCACAGGGGGAACATCATGCTCATCACACCGACGCCACAGCGCGTCCATCCGGAAGTCCGCGGCGACCGTGCCGTCGCCACGCTCATCGGTGCCGCACTCGCGGTCGCCGTGCTCGCTCAGGGCGCGTTCCATCCGGGACCGTTCGTGCTGGTCGCCGCCCTGGTCGTGGCGGCGGCGGGCACGGCGGCGGTCCTCGCGCTCCGCCGGTCGCGGGACCGTACCCACCTCACCCCGGCCGGGACCGCCGCGCTCTGGTGGACGGCCTTCGCGCTCTGGGCGGCGCTCCGCGCCGTCGCCGCGGGTGACGGGCTGCGTGCCCTGCCGACGGTCGCGGTCGCGCTCGTCCTGGCCGCCACGACCGTCACGACCGCGGGACTCACGGCCGGCGGCCGTGACGTGGTGCGCAGCGTGGTGCTCGCCCTCGGGGTCGTCGTCGCGGGGGCGGGGTGGCTCGGCACCGCCTTCCACCTGGCACCGCTGTCGATGCCGTCGGTCGGGCTGTGGCGAGCGGCGTCGACCCTCACCTACGCGAACGCGGCGGCCGCCGTGCTGGTCATCGTGCTGCTCGTCGCGGTCACCACGGTGGACGACGCGCGGCATCGTGCGGTGCTGTGCTCGGTCCTGCTGCTCGGGCTCGCCGCGACGATGAGCCGCGGCGGCGCACTGGGGCTGGCGGTCGGGCTCGTCGTCCTCCTCGCCGCGCGGGAGGGTCGGGCACGGCTGCGCAGCCTGGCGCGCGTTCCCGTCGCGACCGGGTTCGGGCTGGTGGGGCTGCTCCCGTCGTTCCCCGAAGGGTCAGCGGCACAGCCGCTGCCGGCCGCGGCGGGGCTCGCCGCGGGGGCCGCGGTGCTGCTCGGCGGTCGGGCTCGCCTCGTCGCGTTCGGCGGCGCGGTCGCGCTCGCCGCGGCGGGCGTCGCCGTCGGGCCACTCGGGGGTGCGGCACCGGCCACCCTGGCCGTGGGAGCGATCGCCGACACCCGACTGAACGGCGGTTCGTCGGACCGGTTCGCCCTGGCGCGGGAGACGCTGGACCGCCTCGCCGACTCGCCGCTGTTCGGGGTCGGTCCCGGCGGCCTGGACCTGACCTACGTCAACCACGCCGGGCAGCTGGTCCACGCCTGGTTCACCCACCTCGAGTACCTGCAGGTCGCGGCGGAGACCGGCCTGGTCGGGCTCGCGCTGGTGCTGGCCGGGGCGCTGGCACTAGAGCGTGTCTCTTAACTGAGGCGGGCGTGGATGACGACCGCAGCGAGGAGGACTCC
>NZ_BAABGT010000069.1:0-162261 GCF_039541715.1 Pseudonocardia xishanensis | reverse complement strand
CGCCGACATCAAACATCGGAAAAGCCCCGGAGCCTCGTGCTCCGGGGCTTTTCTGCGTTCCCGATGGCTTCGCCCCTAGCAGAGGGCACCGACAGAACCGCGCTGCCGCGCAGGGCAGGACAACGGTTCTCCACACCTTTCCGCACCTGTCCACAGATTCTCGCCGACGCCGCGACGGCCTCGGTTCGCACTCGATGCTGGTCCTACCGACGAGCACCGCAGCGAACCGAGGAGAGACCATGACCGACATCCTGACCACCGTTCTCGGCAGGCTCACGAACGCGCCGACGACCCGCATCCTGGAGAGCGGCCGCGAGGTCACCTCGTTCCGTATCGCCTGCAACCACGGTTACTTCGACCGTGAGGCGGGCGCCTGGCGGGAGTCCTCGACGTCGTACGTGGCGGTGGACGTGTGGCGGCGCAACCTCGGGCGGAACGTGGTCGCCTCCTTCGCGAAGGGCGACCCCGTGATCGTGCACGGCCGGTTGTACGTGCGCGAGTACGAGCAGGAGGGGCGACCGCGCACCGCGGTGGCGCTCGTCGCCGAGTCGGTCGGGCCGGACCTGAACACGGCGACCGTGGCTGTGACCAGGGTTCGGCGAGATGCGGAGGGGACGATTATCGGCGACGGGTCGCCTGTGTCGGAGGGACCGCGGGGCCCGGGATCGGCGTCCGTGCTCGGGGAGGAACAGCACGACGCCGCGCTCGACAAGGTGCCGCCGGTCGTGGAGGTGGGGGTCGGTGTACCTGTCGGTGGGGCGTGAAGTGACCGGAACTACCATCGTGGGCGTGCCGGAGTTCATCTACACCATGAAGAGCGTGCGCAAGGCGCACGGCGACAAGGTCATCCTCGACAACGCGTCCATCAGCTTCTACCCCGGAGCGAAGATCGGCGTCGTGGGTCCCAACGGCGCCGGCAAGTCGAGCGTGCTGCGGATCATGGCCGGGCTCGATCACCCCAACAACGGTGAGGCCTTCCTGGCTCCCGGGGCGACGGTCGGGATCCTCGAGCAGGAACCCGAGCTGAACGAGGCGAAGACCGTCCTGGGCAACGTCGAGGAGGGCGTCGGCGAGATCAAGCAGAAGCTCGACCGGTACAACCAGATCGCCGAGCAGATGGCGACGGACTACTCGGACGAGCTGATGGAGGAGATGGGCACCCTCCAGGAGGAGCTGGACCACGCGGACGCCTGGGAGCTGGACTCCCAGCTGGAGCAGGCGATGGATGCCCTGCGCTGCCCGCCTCCGGACTCGGAGGTGACCACCCTCTCCGGTGGGGAGCGGCGCCGGGTGGCGCTGTGCAAGCTCCTGTTGTCCAAGCCCGACCTGCTGCTGCTGGACGAGCCCACGAACCACCTGGACGCCGAGAGCGTGCTCTGGCTCGAGCAGTTCCTGAGCTCCTACCCCGGCGCCGTCCTGGCGGTCACCCACGACCGGTACTTCCTGGACAACGTCGCGCAGTGGATCCTCGAGCTGGACCGTGGGCGGACCTTCCCCTACGAGGGCAACTACTCCACCTACCTGGAGAAGAAGGCCGAGCGTCTGGCGGTCTCGGGCAAGAAGGACCAGAAGCTGCAGAAGCGCCTCAAGGAGGAGCTGGCCTGGGTCCGGTCGAACCCCAAGGCCCGGCAGGCGAAGAGCCGGTCGCGGCTGGACCGCTACGAGGAGATGGCGGCCGAGGCGGAGCGCACCCGGAAGCTGGACTTCGAGGAGATCCAGATCCCGCCGGGTCCCCGACTGGGCAACACCGTCGTCGAGGTCTCGCACCTGGACAAGGGGTTCGACGGGCGCCAGCTCATCAAGGACCTGTCGTTCTCGCTGCCACGCAACGGCATCGTCGGTGTCATCGGGCCGAACGGCGTCGGCAAGACCACGCTGTTCAAGACGATCGTCGGGCTGGAGAAGCCGGACTCCGGTGAGGTCAAGGTCGGCGAGACCGTCCTGCTGTCGTACGTCGACCAGAACCGCGCGGGCATCGACCCCAAGAAGAACGTGTGGGAGGTCGTGTCGGACGGGCTGGACTACATCCACGTCGGGCAGACCGAGATGCCGTCCCGCGCCTACGTCGCAGCCTTCGGGTTCAAGGGGCCGGACCAGCAGAAGCCCGCGGGCGTGCTCTCCGGTGGGGAGCGCAACCGGCTCAACCTGGCGCTCACCCTGAAGCTGGGCGGCAACCTGATCCTGCTGGACGAGCCGACGAACGACCTGGACGTCGAGACGCTGGGATCGCTGGAGAACGCCCTCGAGCAGTTCCCCGGCTGTGCCGTGGTCATCTCCCACGACCGGTGGTTCCTCGACCGCGTGGTCACCCACATCCTCGCGTGGGAGGGCACGGACGAGAACCCGGCGGCCTGGTTCTGGTTCGAGGGCAACTTCGAGGCATACGAGAAGAACAAGGTCGAGCGGCTCGGAGCGGATGCCGCGCGACCGCACCGGGTCACACACCGTAAGCTCACCCGTGACTGAGAGCAATCGGTTCTCGCGGCGGCTGTTCGTCGCGCAGTAGACGGCGGGATCGAACCCGGATGGTCGGGTTTGCACGGGAGGGTGCATGACCGAGGCGGTCCGGCGCGGCGGGGACGAGTCGTCCGGGGCGGGGATGACGGCGGTTGCGGCGTCTTTACGGTGGAGCAGGCCCGATCTCACCGCGGGGCTCGCCGGGCACGCCGCCGAGGTCACACCCGGCGGCGACCCCGGCTGGCTGCTCGCCTCGGGGTGGAGGGTGCACGGTGTCGCGGCGACCGGGGACGGCCGCAGTGTGCTCGGCGAGGTGCTCGGCGAGATCGTGCGCGCCGGCGTCGACCCCGGTGGCGCGGGCGGACTACGGCTGGTCGTCGAGGCCGCGGCGGTGTGTCTGGACAACGGAGACACCGGGGTGGCCCGTCGGCTGGCCGAGCGGGTGCTGGCCGCGGCGCCTGATTCCACGGAGCTGCGGCTGGACGCTCGGCTGGTCCTCGTCCGGATCGCCGTGGCGGCTCCCGGTCCGGGGCTGGACGTCGAGCGGCTGCTCGCGGAGGCCCGCGCGGACGCCGGGGCCCTGCCCGGTGTCGGGCCGGCGGCAGCCGTGTCGCTCGCCGCCGCCGCGGTGGCGCGCGCAGCGGGGCGACCGGCCGAGGCGGTGGAGGCCGCGGAGGCGGGTCTGCGGGTCTGCGGCGACGCGGCCCCACGATCGGCACCCGCCCTGGTGGACGCGCTGGCCGCCCACCGCATCGGGGGGTTGATCGCACTCGCGCGCATGCCGCAGGCCCGGGAGGCCGCGCGGGAAGCGCTGGCGGCGGGCGGGCGCGCCGGATCGAGCAGGCAGGCGGCCCAGCTGCGGCTCGTCGTCGCCCAGACGACGGCGGACGATCCCGACGCAGCGGGGCGTGTGCTCGCCGAGGCCGCAGACCATGCATCCGCCGTGGACGCGCCGGGGCTCGAGGCGGCGTGCAGGACGGCCTCGGCCGAGCTGGCCGAGCGGAGCGGGGCCCTGGACGTCGCGCTGCGCGAGATGCGGGCCGGGATGGCTGCCGAACAGCGGGACAAGGAGCGGGGGCGTCGCCTCCGCGAGCTCGTGACGGAGTACGAGCGTGCGCTGGGCGAGGCGCGCACCGCCGCGCAGGCGGCGGTGTCCTCCGCTCCCGTGGCCGAGGCGCGTGCGTCGCGGTCCACGTCGCCGTCGTCTTCCCGGGCGAGCACGCTGAGTGCCATCGATGCTCTGCTGGGCAGCTTCGACACCGCCGCCGAGGCACTGGGGGCGGACCCGCTGGCCTCCCCGGTCCCGGCGCGGCGGGCCGACGCGGCCGTCGGGCGGGGAAGGCGGGCCGCCACCGCGCCTGCGACCAGCGCCGACGGTCACCCGTCGGACCGGGACGATCCCGCTCAGGCGGAGCCGGCCGACGGGCGTGTCGGAGCGGGTCGGCCCGCGCCGGTCGGGACATCGGCCGGGTGGGACGACTCGCTGCAGGTCGATACCGGGCAAGCCGGTGCGCGGTGGAGCGCGTCCGTCGAGACCGCATCAGCCGCGGGGGAGGACTCGGCGCAGGCGCCGCGGGTCGGCGCGGGACCGGCCGGGAGGCGGCGTGCCGCGCCGGTCGAGTCGGGACCGGCTGGAGGAGATGACTCGGCGCGGGAGATCCCGGTCGGCGGCGAACCGTCCGGCGCCGAACAGTCCGGTGCCGAGCGGTCCGGCGCGCGGCAGCCGGGCGCGGAGCAGGCGGGGTCGGGCGGGGTGGGGCCCTCGGTCCAGGTCGACGCGCTGTCGCAGGACACCGGGCGGCCGGCGCGGGCGCGGCGTCGGGCGCGGGCGACCGCGGTGGAGATCGAGGAGGGCGCCGAGTCGGCCCCGCTCTCGTACGGTGCGTTGCTCGGCGACGCGTTGATCTGCGAGCTGCGCGCGTCCGGTCGGTGGAGCGACGACGGCGCGGGCGCGTGGCCGCGCCTTGCGCGTGACCGGGACCGGGATGCGGTGAGTGAGGCCGCGCCGGTGTCGGGTGCAGGCGGATCCGGGCGGTCGGTGCTGGACGATCCCGTGCCCGATCATGCACGCCGGCAGGAGCAGGGATCGCGACGGGAGGGTCGTGCGGCTCGCAGGCGGGCCGCGGAGGCGGCGGCTCACCCGTCGCGTTCGGTGCCGCGTGATCCGGCTGCCACCCGGGGCGACGAACCGGCACCGGATCAGCAGGGAGCGCCGCTGTCCGATGGGCGGGGAGGGGACGTCGGACGGGCCGGGTCCACGACGGAGAGCACCCTGGGCAGGGTCGCCGAGCCGGTCGCCGAGACCGCCGCGGACGACTGGCTGCGGTCCACGCTCGCCGAGCTGGACCGGATGTGGGGGCGCGCCGGTGGAGGCGAGCCGTCGGACCCGGGTGCCGGCGAGGACCGCCGGGCCGTGGGAGCGGAGGACCGGCCCCCGGTAGTGCGGCACGGCGAGCGCGGAGCGGCGGACGGGTCGGACGACCCGTCCGCGGTCGGGGTGTCGGTGGTGATCGACCTCGTCGAGGGCCTCGACCGGCTCCGGACCAGGCAGGCGGAGCGGGTGATGCGGGACCTCGCCGACCGCATGCGGGTGCACCTGCCCAGCCGCGGCCGCATCCGGGACGAGGACCCGGCCACGCTGCAGGTGGACCTGCCCGGCAGGGACAAGGCCGAGTGCGCCGCCTGGCTGCACCCGGTGATCCGGGATCTCGCCACTGCCGTCGCGGGTGCGATGTCCCTGGACCCGATCGGGATGGGCGGGATGACCGCCTTCCGGCTGAGGGGCACGGTCTACGGCACGGACGGGCAGCCCGGCGTCCAACTGGTCCAGGAGCTCCCGGAACCCGGGGCCGACTCGGGCCGAGGCGGTACAGCGCACCCGGACGACCTCGCGGGCAGGCGGGCCGGTGGACGTCGGCGGCACCGTCGCGCGGCCGAACCGGCCGACGAGGAGGACGACTCCGAACCCGCCGCCGACCCCACCCCGTCCGGCGCCGCGGCGACTGCCCGGGCCGGCGCGCACTCCGCCCCCGTCCGCTCGGCGAACGCATCGGCAGCAGCCGCATCGTCAGTGACTGCTCCGTCAGTGACTGCTCCGTCGGCGACTGCTCCGTCGCGAACCGCACCGTCGGCGGGTGCCGCTGCGGGCGACGGGCCGTCGAGGAACGCGGTATCGAGTTCGGGCGGGTCCCCCGGGGCGGAACCCGGTGCGGCCGCCGTCCCTGAGGAGAAGCTCGGCCTGGGCGACCTCCTCGCCGGCGCGATGGCCGCGTACCGCGGGATGTGAGCACCGCGGCGCGGCGGTCGCGCGGCGTCGGCGGAGACCGTCGGTCCGCCGACACGCCCATCTCAGGAACCACCGGCCGCGACTCCGGCGGTCACCCGAAGCGCGGGCTCACTCCTCCCAGTCCGGACCGCGGCGCAGCAGGAGGTGCGCACCGAGGCCCACGGCGGCGAGCAGCGCGAGGATGAGGCCCAGGGCGGCGGCGGGGCCCGCGGTCCGCACGATCACCGCGCCCACCGTCGCACCGAGCAGCAGGGTGGTCACCGCGCACAGCCGGCGGACGGCCGCCACGCGGGTGGAGTGCCGGTGGTCGGCGGCGAGGCCCGTCATGCTCATCGAGATCACGCTGGTGTTGAGGTCCGGGACGGCGATGCGGCGCGCGACGGCGTTCTGCACACCCATCGCGAGGGCGGCCAGGGCCACGGCCGCGACGGTGGGGCCCGAGTCGGTCGTCGGGGGAGAGAGCACCACGAGGGTGAGACAGCAGGCCAGGAGGACCCACTCGACCCCGACCGCGGCGCGCAACAGGGGACCGCGGGTGGTGAGGCGGTCGACCAGGAACCCGCCGGCGGCGGCCCCGACGAGGAACCCCCCGAGCGCCACGAACGACGTGAGCAGCGAGAACTCGGGCACCCCTGCGAGCGCGAACCCGGTCACGACGACGTTCCCCGTCATGTTGGCGACGAAGATCCGGCCCAGCGCGAGCAGGCTGACCGCGTCGATCACGCCCGTCACGAAGGTGAGCAGCAACAACAGCAGGGGCAGCGACCCGTGTCGCGGTTCCGCGAGGTGCCACCACCGTCGGTCCGGCATGAGGCCGTAGTCAACCGGAACCGGACGGGCATGGACAGATCCGACCGACGGATGCTGCCCGGGCGAGCTCAGTCCACGGTGCGGATGCCGAGGATGTAGGTCGCGGTGAGCGCGACGGCCCGGTCCGCGTCCCGGGCGAGGTCGGCCAGCGCCTGCGCCGCCCGCGGCCCCGGGATGTCGGTGAGCGCCTGGGTCAGCCTGCGCCGGGCGGACGGGTCCGCAGCGGTCAGGCGCTCGACGAGCAGGCCCGCGATGCGGTCCGCGGACTCGGGGTCGCCTGCCAGCACGCTCAGCGCATCCGCCGCGTCCACGTCGTTGGCCTCGTCGACGATCATGCCGACGAGTGTCGGCTCCGCGCCTGCGATCCCTCGGACACCGAGGGCGAGGGCGGCGTGCCTGCGCACGACGACGTCCGGGTCCGTGAGGGCGCGCCGCAGCAGCGCGGTGGTCTCCTCACCGGGCAGCTCGACGAGCGCGCGGACCGCTCGCCTGCGCACCCCGACCCGCGGCGAGTCCAGGCCCTCGGCCAGCAGGTGTGCGACGCCCCCACCGGCACCCGCCAACGCCCAGCTCAGCGCGCCGGCGACGTTCGGGTCCGCCTCGGCGAGCACCGCCTCGACCAGTGCCTCCACCGGGACGGTGTCCGTCGACGACAGTGCCGCCCGCTGCCGCCGTCCCGCGCTCTCCGAGCCCAGCGCCTGGACCAGCCCGACGATCCCCAGCACCTCCTCCCAGTCCGCGGGATCGGCGGCACCGATCCGCCGCAGCCGGGTGAGCAGCTCCGTCTCGGCGGCGAGCCGCTCCTCGGTGTGCCGGACGAGGTCGGCGACCAGGTCCGCGGGCCGGAAGTCGGGATCGTCCAGCGCCCGGCCCACCTCCTTCAGCGACAGGCCCAGCGACCGCAGGCTCTCCACGTGGAAGATCCGCCGAATGTCCTCGCCGGAGTACTCCCGGTAGCCGGACCCGGACCGCCCCGTGGGACGGACCAGACCCAGCGACTCGTAGTGGCGGAGCATGCGGGCACTGACCCCCGACCGCCGCGCGACCTCACCGATCAACACGAGCCGATCCTCTCCCGCCTCCTCACGAAGGGCCCAACGCCACGACGCGCTTCGCCTCCTCGACCGCGAGGTCGAACCCTGCCTCCGGGTCCGCCCGCAGCCGCTCGGTGGCGCCGAGGTGGGCGCGCACCTCGGGGTCGGAGTGCCGACGGGCGGCGTCCAGGACCGGCACGACCGCCTCGCCCAGCGCGATCATGGCGCGGCTCAGGCTCAGCCGCACTTCGCGCCCGCCGCGCCCGAGCTGGGTCGCGAGGACGGCGGCCAGCGCGGGCTCCGCACCCTCGGGCGCCAACGCGACCGCGGCCCGCCAGGCGGTGCGGGCCACCTCGTCGTCCGAGTCGGTGAGCAGCTCCCGGGTGATCGCGGGCCAGGCGGACCGGTCCCCGATCTTGGACAGGGTGTGCAACGCCTGGCTGCGGGCCCGGGCGATCGGCGACCGGAGCTCGGCCACCAGCAACGGGACCGTGAGCGTCGGCGACTGGCGCAGCAGGGCCCAGGTGAGCATCTCGCGCACAGGGAAGTCCGGCTCGACCGCGCAGCGCGCCACCAGCGTCTCGACGAACCCGGGGTCCGGGGACGTGCCCATCGCGAGCGCGGCGCGCAGTCGCACCGACGCGTCGTCGCTCACCAGCCCCCGCAGCGCCTGCTGGATGTTCTCCGTCGTGGTCATGTGCTCAGCGAAGACCTTGACACCGTGTCAGGGTCAAGAGTGGAAGTCGGTGAGCCGGGCGGCCTCGGCGGCCACGGCCTCGGGATCGGCGAGCGGGGCGAACGGCACGGGCCGGACCTCGCCGTCGACGAACCGCCAGGTGCCCGCCACGCGGCCGTCGACCAGGAAGGTCGGCGTGGACTGGGGCATCCGGACGTGGAAGACCTTGTCGCGGTGCTCGGCGGGCAGGATCCCGGTGCGGCTCGCGTGGCCGAGGAGCAGCACGGCGTCCCACGCACCGAGGAACCGGACGGGGACGGGTGCGTCGGCAGGCGGCAGCGGCGCACGGGGCAGGTCGACCAGGCGCTCGCCCTCCTCGCCGCGGAACTCCCGCAGGGTGATCCCGGCGAGGGCCTCCTTCGTCTCGGTGATCGTCCAGCCCGCGTAGCGGGCGACGTCCGCGGGCGTGGCCGGGCCGAAGCCGCGCAGGTAGCGTCGCACCAGCAGCTCCCGACCGGCCACCGGGGCCGCGCGGCGGCCCAGCCACCGCTCGGCGAGCTCGTAGACGTGGGCGCGCGGGCTGCCCCAGGTCCCCGCGGGCGGCACCCGGACCAGGTCGAGCCACAGCTGCACGCCCGTCCAGGCCGCCTTGGGCAGGCCGTCGGCAGCGAGCCGGGCGACGATCTCGGCCTGCTTGAGCGGGCCGTCGGCCAGGTAGCCGCGCACCCGGTCGGCGACGGCGGGCATGTCGAGCGAGCGCGCCTCGGGCACCGTCCGCAGGAACCACGTCCGCCGCGGCTCGCGGACGGCCTCGGTCAGCGGCGCCCAGTCCGCCGCGGAGACCATGTGGATCGTGCAGCGCATCATCCAGCCCTGGACGACGCGCCGCGAGGTCAGCGCGTCGGTCAGGTCCGTGCGGCGCAGACCCGCCGTCCGCGACCACAGACCGACGTAGCCCGACGGCGAGTACTGCGTCTGCAGCCCACCCACCCGTTCGACGGCGCGGACCGGGTCCAGGTCGGCCCGCTCCAGCAACAGCTGCCGGGCGAGCAGCGCGCGTAGCTGCTGGTCGCGGGACAGGACTCGCTCGGCCACGGTGCCCAGTCTGGACCAGACCTCGAGGCGGCGTGACGGAACGCGGCCCGCAGCGGCCACTGGACGGAGTCCGTCTCGGGCGTCGGGAAGTGGGGGACTCGCGGATCGGGGATGTCCGGCTCGCGGGTCAGGGGTGGTGGCCGGTGACCTCTGCCGCCGCGTTCCGCGGCAGTCGGACGGCGACGAGCACCGCCGGTGTCAGGAGGGCGGCGAGGGCGAGGAAGGCGAGGCGGAAGGGTGCGGCGGGGGTGATCGTGTCGCCGAGTCGCACGAGCAGCGCCCCGACCGCCACCCCGAGCCCCGCGCTGATCTCCTGCAGGGTGGAGACCAGGGTGTTCGCGGGCGTCATCCGGGCGGGCTCGACGTCGGCGAAGGCGATGCTGTTGTAGGTGGTGAAGCCGACCGAGCGGCCGATCCCGCTGGCCACGAGCACGGCCAGGACCAGCCACAGCGGGGTGTCCGCGCGCAGGAACGCGATCGCGGCGAGCATCGCGATCGAGGCCGCGAGCGCGGCGAGCATCACCGTGCGCGCCCCGAAACGGCGCATCAGGGGCGTCGTCGCGGGCTTGATCCCCACGTTGCCCACGAACAGCGCGATCACGACCAGCCCGGCCTGCGCGGCGGACCACCCGAAGCCGAGCTGGAACAGCAGCGGCAGCAGGAACGGGACGGCGCTGATCACGGCGCGGAACAGCGACCCGGCGCTCGCCGTGACCCGCAGGGTGTGGACGGTGAGCACCCGCAGGTCGACCAGCGGCCGCCGGGTGCGCAGCAGGTGTCGGACCGCCGTGCCGAGCAGCACCACCGCCGCCACCAGGAGCACTGCCACGACGCTCCACCGGGGCGCCTGCGCACCGAGTAGCTCCAGCCCGCCGACCAGGGCGGCGATCCCCGAGGCGCCGAGCAGGAACCCCCAGCGGTCCAGTGGCCCGGGGTCGTGCGCGGGCAGCCGGGGGACCAGCACCCGCGCGGCCGCCAGCGCCGCTGCGCCGAGCGGCACGTTGACCAGGAAGATCCACCGCCAGGACGCGTACTGGGCCAGCAGCCCGCCGATCGCGGGCGCGAGCACCGGGGCCAGCAGGGCGGGCCAGGTCAGATAGGCGATCGCCCGGACCAGATCGGCACGGTCCGTCGTCCGCAGCACAACCAGCCGTCCGACGGGGACCATCATCGCGCCGCCCACACCCTGCAGCACCCTGGTGCCCACCAGGACGGGCAGGGTCGGCGCGAGCGCACAGCCGACCGAGGCCAGCGTGAACACCACCAGGGCCGCCGCGAACACCCGCCGCGGCCCGGCCCGGTCCGCGAGCCACCCGCTGACCGGCACGAGCACCGCGACCGTGAGCACGTACGCGGTGACCGCCACGTTCACGTCGACGGGGGAGACGCCCAGGTCGGCGGCGATGTGCGGCGCCGCGGGAGCGATCACGGTCCCGTCGAGGATCTCCATGAAGAAGGCGCCCGCGACGAGCAACGCCAGCCGCCGGTCCATCACCCGGCGAGCTTATGTCCTCACAAAGTCACGCGGGAAGCAGGGCCGTCACGGTCTTCCGTCGCCCCACTCGGCGGACCTCCCACCGGCTCAGCGCCGCGACCAGGGTGAGCCCGCGCCCGCGCATCTCGCCGCCGAACCGGGAGCGGCCGGGCACCGGTGCGGTCGTGGGGCTGCCGTCGGTGACCTCGATCCGCGCGCCGCCGGGCTGCACGACGACCACCACCGACCGGGGACCACGGGCGTGTTCGACCGCGTTGGTGACGAGCTCGGTGCAGACGAGCTCGACGTCGCCGCGCAGTTCGTCACCCGTCACGTGCTCACGGATCCAGGCGCGCAGGCCGGGGAGGCAGCCCGCATCCCGGAACGAGGTCGTGAGCACGGCCGGTGCGGCGCGCAGCGTGGTGGGCACAGCGGACGGTTACCCCCACGTCACTCGGTTCATGTGTGCGTCGGTGACATTCCGGTGTGACCCGGCGCCGATGCCCGGTTCGTCCCTATGCTGCGGGGGACAGCCGCACCGGACCCCGGGAGATCGCGCGTGGACGTACCCGCTCTGGCCTGGGGGGCGACCGTCCTCGGGATCATCGCCCTGCTGGTGTTCGACTTCTTCTTCCACGTCCGCAAGGCGCACATCCCCACGCTGCGCGAGGCCGGGATCTGGTCCGCGCTCTACGTCGGCATCGCGCTGCTGTTCGGGGTCGGCGTCTGGTTCCTCGGCGGCGCCACGATGGGCACCGAGTACTTCGCGGGCTACATCACCGAGAAGGCGCTCTCGGTGGACAACCTGTTCGTCTTCCTGATCATCATGGGCAGCTTCTCGGTGCCGCGCGCCGACCAGCAGAAGGTGCTGCTGTTCGGGATCGTCTTCTCGCTGATCGCCCGGACGGCGTTCATCTTCGTGGGCGCCGCGCTGATCAACTCGTTCGCCTGGGTGTTCTACCTCTTCGGGCTGATCCTGCTGATCACGGCCGGGAACCTGCTCAAGGGCGAGAACGACGAGGAGGCGGACAACTTCGTCATCCGGCTCGCGCGGCGGTTCCTGCGCACGTCGGAGCACTACGACGGGGACAAGCTCTTCACGGTCGAGAACGGCAAGCGGGTCATGACCCCGATGCTGCTCGTCATGGTCGCCATCGGCGGCACGGACATCCTCTTCGCACTGGACTCCATCCCGGCGATCTTCGGGCTCACCCAGAACACGTTCGTCGTCTTCACCGCCACGGCGTTCTCGCTGCTCGGCCTGCGCCAGCTCTACTTCCTCATCGACGGCCTGCTGGACCGGCTGGTCTACCTCTCCTACGGGCTCGCGGCGATCCTGGCCTTCATCGGCGTGAAGCTGATCCTGCACGCCCTGCACGAGAACAACGTGCCCTTCATCAACGACGGCGAGCACGTCAACGTCGTCGAGATCAGCACGCCGGTCTCGCTGAGCGTGATCCTCGGCGTCCTGGTGATCACGGTGATCGCGTCCCTGCTGAGCCCGAAGGGCAAGGCGGTCAATGCCTCCGCCACCGTGCGGCGGCGGGCCAAGGAGTACCTGGCCTGCGAGGACCCGACCGAGCAGGCGCGGCTCGCCGACCTGCTGCGGGCCGAGGAGAGCAGGCTGCAGGCCCTGCCCCCGCGGGCCCGCAAGGCGCTGAAGGAGGACGAGCAGCTCGTCGAGCTCGTCAACAAGGTCCGGGCGAAGGCCGAGGCGACCGGGACCTGACCCGCCCCCCTTTTCGCACGAACGGCACTTTTGTGCGGACCTAGCGCACAAGAGTGCCGTTTGTGCGAAGAAGGAGGGGTCAGCGGCCGTTGGCGCGGAAGAGCGGTCCGGCGGGGACGCGGTTGCGGCGGCGGGGGAAGGGCTGCGGGGGCGGGCCCAGCGGGTGGCCGACGGGGTAGCGGGCGCGGGCGCGCTCGCGGTCCAGATCCGCCCACACCGCGCCCCGGACATGGGGCGTCGGGACCGGTCGGCGGGTGCCGTTCGCGGAATGGTGCAGCCGGTAGAGGTGGGCGTAGCCGGGGCAGTCGGTGAGCAGCTCGGTGTGGGTGCCCGCGCCCAGGATCCGGCCCTCCTCGAGGTAGAGGATCCGGTCGGCGTCGGTCACGGTGAGCAGGTTGTGGCTGATCACGATGGTGGTGCGCCCGGACATCAGCCGCCGCATCGGCCCCATGACCTGCTCGGTGGAGTGGGCGTCGAGGCCGGTGGTCGGCTCGTCGAGCAGCAGCACGGGCGCGTCGCGGATCATGGCCCTGGCGATGGCCAGGCGCTGGCGCTGGCCGCCGGAGAGCAGCCTGCCGCGCTGCCCGACGGGGGTGTCGTAGCCCTGGGGGAGCGCGGTCACGAAGTCGTGGGCGTCCGCGGCCCGCGCGGCCGCGATCATCTCGGGCTCGGTCGCGTCGGGGCGGCCCCAGAGGATGTTGTCCCGCACGCTGCCGTCGAAGACGAGCGTCTCCTGCAGCACCGCGGCGATGTTCTCGCGGACCCGGACGAGGTCGAGCTCGCGCAGGTCCACGCCGTCGAGGGCGACCCGGCCCGCCTCCGGGTCGTAGAAGCGCAGCAGCAGCTTGGTCAGCGTGGTCTTGCCCGCCCCACTCGGCCCGACGACGGCGACGGTCCCTCCGGGCGGGGCGTCCAGGCTGATCCCGTCCAGGGCCGGACGCTCGGCGCCGGGGTAGGTGAAGCGCACGTCGTCGAGCCGGATCGCGCCGTGCGCCCGCTCGAGCGGGACCGGGTGCGGGTGTGCGGCGACCGAGGGCTCCTCGCGCAGGATCTCGATGATCCGCTCGGCGCCCGCGCTCGCGGCGAAGACGGTGTTGCTGAGCCCGGCGAGCCCCTTGATCGGCGAGTACATCTGCGAGAGGTAGCCGAGGAACACCAGCAGCCCGCCGAGGGACAGGGCGTCCTGCGACATCTGCCAGACGGCGAACGCGGCCACCACGAGGACGGCGCCGATCTCGAACAGGTCGATCAGCGGGCTGAAGATCGCGCGCAGCCGGGCGGCGGCCATCGACGCCGCGAACGACCCGAGGTTCTCGGTGCGGAAGCGGCGGGTCTCGGCAGGCTGACGGTTGTAGGCGTGCACGAGCGCGGCGTTGCCGAGGCTCTCCTCGGCGACCGCGCCGATCCGTCCGCCGCGCTTGCTGGTCTCGCGGGCGACGGCCTTGAGACGCTTGCCGAAGTACCGGGAGGCGAGCGCGAACAGCGGCACGCTGACCAACGAGACGAGCGCGAGCTGCCAGTTGAGGAAGAACAGCAGACCGCCGTAGACCAGCAGCCGGACCCCGTAGGACACCAGCTGCATCAGGCCGGACACGACGAGTGACTCGATCGCGTTGACGTCACCGGAGAGTCGGGAGAGCAGATCGCCGACCGGACGCCGTTCGAAGAATCCCGGAGACATGCGGTGCATGTGCGCGAAGAGCCGATCACGCAGGTCGAGGACGAATCGTTCGCCCACCCACGTGCACAGATAATCGTCAGCGAACGAGAGTATTCCGCCGAGCACCATGATGCCGACGAACAATGTGACAACAGTGCCGAACGCGCCGAAATCGCGGGGGGTCAGCACGTCGTCGACGAGGACCTTGAACAGACACAGGTTGGCGGCGTCGACCATCGGGCCGACCGCGATGAACGCCAGGCAGACGGCGAGCCGTCCGCGGTACGGCCGGGTGTACGGCCGGAAGTGCGCGAGGACCGTGCGGACCGGCAGTGCGGGGGTCCCGCCGGATGGGGCTGTCACTGCATCGCCTCCGAGACTGCTGTCAGTGCTGGTCATCGCCCTGTGCAGGGCCCGGACGAGCGGCGACCCCGCCCGGCCGGTGGTGCGGGCGGGGCGGGGTCGCCGGAGAAGCTCGGCCTAGCTCAGTGACGGCCGCCGCGACGCTTGCCCTCGAAGGAGCGGTACTCCTCCTCCTTGGACTTCTCGTAGGTCTCGTACTCGAACGCCAGGCGCGAGCCCGACTCCTCGGAGGACTTGCGCTTGAACACGGAGGTGACGCTGTCGAACGCGTTGCGACCCATTGGAGTACTCCACTTCAGGGGATCTTTTCGCCGAGGGCGTGTGCCCATCGCACTCAGATAATCGAATGGGATCCCTCTTCGGTTCGACGCTCGGCCGCTAATCACCCGATGGGGTATTCGGCATTTCGAAACGCTCTGAAGTGGTGAAGATCCGTAACGACGATTCGGTTCACGCGGGCACGGAAGGTGATCATGTCTGGGGTGTCGGACACGAGACGGTCACGGAGGCTCGCCGTTCGGTGACGGCGCGTGATCTCCTCCCGAGAGGCGGTCCGGTGGGCGCCGCCGACCCGGGCCCGCGGGTTCGGCCCGGTGACCGGCGTCCCGCGTCGATACCATCCAGTCGTGCGCGCCGGCCCGGATCCCTCCCCCGAGACCCGCTCGGGCGGCGCGGTGGGGACGGAGCGGTCCGAGCACTACGGCTTCGTCGCCGACCTCGAACGCGCCCTGCAGTCGATCGACGAGCCCGAGGAGATCATGCGGGTCGCCGCCCGCATGCTCGGCGAGCACCTGCGGGTCGACCGGAGCGCCTACGCCGAGGCGGAGGCGGACGAGGACCACTTCACGATGACCGGCAGCTACACCCGGGGGCTGCCGCCGCTGGTCGGCCGGATGGCGATGTCGGACTTCAGCGCCAACACACTGCGCTGCATGCGCGCCGGTGAGCCGTACGTCCTCGACGACGCCGAGACCGACCCGCGAGTTCTCCCCGAGCAGCGCGCGATCTACCACCGCACCGGCATCGCAGCCGTGATCTGCACGCCGCTGCACAAGGAGGGCCGGTTCGTGGCCGCGATGGCCGTGCACCACGCCACCCCGCGGCACTGGACCGCGGACGACGTCGCGATCCTCGACGCCGTCGTCGTGCGGTGCTGGGAGTCGCTGGCGCGGGTGCACGCCCGGGCCTCCGCCCGGGACAGCGAGGCGCGCTACCGCTCGGTGGCCGAGCGGACCACGGACGCGATCTGGATCGCGGACGCCGAGGGCCGCTACGTCGACGCCAACCCGGCGGCCTGCGCCCTGCTCGGCCACACCCTCGCGCAGCACCGCGAGCTGACCCTGCTGGACGTCGCCCGGCCCGAGGACCTGGACCGGCTCGCCGATCTGCAGGCCCGGCTCGCGACGGGCGAGCCGGTCACCGAGGTCTGGCACCTGCGGACCCGCGCGGGCGGCACCGTGCCGGTCGAGCTCAGCATGCGCCAGGAGCCGGACGGGCGGCCGTTCTCCATCGGACGGGACATCACCGAACGGCTCCGCGTGGAGGCCGAACGCGAGCGGCTGCTGGCCGCCGAGCGCGAGATCGCGGAGACCCTGCAACGCAGCCTGCTACCGCGTGCGCTGCCGGAGCTGGAACGCCTCGCCGCGGCCGCGCGCTACATGCCCTCCGCCGAGCACGCGCAGCCCGGCGGGGACTGGTACGACCTGCTGCCGCTGGACGACGGCGCGCGGGTCGCGCTCGTCGTCGGGGACGTGGTGGGGCACGGACCCGCCGCCGCGGCCGTCATGGGCCAGCTGCGCAGCGCCGTCGCGGCCTACCTGCTCGACGGGCACGGCCCGGCGGCGGCGCTCGAGCGCCTGGACCGCTTCGCCGTCCGGGTCGCCGACGCGGGCGGCAGCTCCTGTGCCTGCCTGGTCCTCGACCTGCGGGACGGGGCGCTGACCTGGGCGACCGCCGGGCATCCGCCCGCGGTGCTCGCCGAGCAGGACGGCAGCGCGCGCCTGCTGGCCGGACCCGCGGGTGCGGTGCTCGGGCTGCGCCCCCGCGAGCCGTACCGGGACTCCCACGGCGTGCTCCCCCCGGGAGGGTCGCTGGTCCTCTACACCGACGGGCTCGTCGAGCGGCGCGGCGAGGTCCTCGACGTCGGGCTGAGCAGGCTGGTCCGGCTCGCCGGGGCCGCGGCCGACCTGCCGCCGGAGGAGTTGGCGTCCGCGCTGGTCAGCGGCTCGCTGGGCGAGCAGGGCCCGGCGGACGACGTGGCCCTGGTGGTGGTGCGCGCCGTCCCCGAGCCGCTGGTCGCGCGGCTGCCTGCGGTGCCGCCGAGCCTCGGGGCGATGCGCCGCCGGGTGCGACACTGGGCGGCCGCGGCGGGCCTGGCGGCGGAGACCGTCGACGACCTGCAGCTGGCCCTCGGGGAGGCTGCGGCCAACGCCGTCGAGCACGCGTACCCGCCGGGGCGGGCGGCGGAGTTCGACGTCGCCCTGTCCCGGGACCGGACCGGCGGCGTGCAGGTCACGGTCCGGGACGAGGGGCGGTGGCGGCCCGTCCCAGCGGACCGGGGCTTCCGCGGGCACGGCCTGCGGGTGCTGCGCGAGCTGGGGCGGGACCTGCACATCGACCGCGCGCCGAACGGGACGCGGGTGCGGTTCCGGGTGCCCGCGCCCGCGGCGACCGAGCCGCCTCCGGTGCAGGGCCGTGCGCCGCGCGACGCGCCGGACCCCCGGCCGATCTCCGTGCGTCGCACGGCGCGGACCGGGGGCTGGGAGCTGGCCCTGACCGGGGACCTCGACCTCGCCGCCCGCGCGGAGGTCGCCGCGGCGCTGGCGGAGGTGCGTGGGGCGGCGGTCGTCGTGGACCTCACCGGAGTGGGTTACCTCGCGAGCGCCGGGATCGCGCTGCTCGCCGAGGCCGCGGCGCAGTCCCGGGTGTCGTTGGTGGTGGCGGCGGGTTCGGCGGCCGCGCGGGCCGTCGAGGTCACCGGCCTGACGGCCGCGGTGGCGACCGAGGTCGTCTCGCCCGGGACACCGGCCTGAGCGCGGTCGCCGCGGGCCTGGAACGACACCAGGTCCCGATCTACGTCGCGGCCATCGGGGTCGGGGTGCTGCTCGGGCTGGTCGCGCCCGCGACCGGGAGCGCGGTGGCCCCCGCGGTGAACCCGGTCCTCGGGGCGCTGCTGTACGTGACGTTCCTGCAGGTCCCGGCCCGGGAGCTGGTCGGCGCCGTGCGGTCCGGACGGTTCGTGGCCGCGGTGCTGGTGGTGAACTTCGCCGTGGTGCCGCTCGTGGTGGCGGCGATGACACCCCTGCTGCCCGCCGACGCGGCGGTGCGGCTGGGCGTCCTGCTCGTCCTCCTCGCACCCTGCGTCGACTACGTCGTGGTGTTCACCGGGCTCGCCGGCGGCAGCGCCGGGCGGCTGCTGGCGCTCACCCCGCTCCTGCTGCTCGCGCAGATGGCGCTGCTGCCGGTGTTCCTGCTGGTGCTGGGCGGCGCGTCCGCCGGGATGGATCCCGGGCCGTTCCTCCAGGCCCTGGGGTTGCTGATCGTGCTGCCGTTGGCCGCGGCGTGGCTGACCCAGGCACTGGTCGGGGAGCGGGTCCGCGCGGCGATCGGGACCGCGATGGTGCCGCTGATGGTGGCGACGCTCGTGGTCGTCGTCGCCTCGCAGGTCCCGGCCCTCACGACGACGGTGCTGGGCACGGTCCCGTTCTCCGTGGTCTTCCTGCTGGTCATGATGCCGGCGGGGGCGCTCGTGGCCCGGCTGTTCCGGCTCGGCACCGCGGACGCAAGGGCGGTGGCGTTCACCGGGGCCACCCGCAACTCGCTGGTGGTGCTGCCGATCGCGCTCACGCTGCCGGAGGGGGCCGCGGCGGTGGTCGTGGCGCAGACGCTGGTCGAGGTCGTCGGGATGGTGGTGGCCGTGCGGGCCGTGCCCCGGCTGGTCCCGGAGCACGGCCGCGTGGCCGCTAGCGCGGCTCGACCTCGGCCATCTCGTTCCAGGCGTCCCCGTCCAGGTCCTGGTAGTTGATGGAGGGCCTGCGGCTGACGACGCCACCCATCCACGGGAAGAAGTTCTGCGCGTGCTCGGTCTGCACGTGCGCGCTGCCCGCGTCTCCGTCGGCGAACGTCTCGACGATGACGAACTCGTTCGAGTCCTGCGCGTTCTCGTAGAAGTCGAACGAGACGTTGCCGGGCTCGGACCGCACCGCGGCCGTGTACTCGGTGATGCCCTTGAGCCACTCCTCGCGCTTTTCCGGCTTGATCGACGCCTTGAGGACGATGAGGATCACGACTGCTCCCTGCGCGTGCTCGTACCCCGGCCGGTCCGGGGTCGGTGGGCCGAGCCTCCCATCAACCGGCCCCGCGCGGTGTCTCAATCCCGGACGTGTTTCCGCGGGTCGGAAGCCGCGCTGACAGACCGCGCGCACACCCTCATACTCCGGCGATCCGGACACCGAGGAGGGTGTGCCATGACAGCGACGTCGGGGGCTACCACCGGGACACGGGCGGGGTGGGTCGCCCCGCTCTGCTGGTCCGCGGTGGCGTTGGAGGGCTTCGACCTGGTGGTGCTCGGCGTGGTGCTGCCGTCGCTGCTGCGTGACCCGGCGTGGGGGCTGACCCCGGGGACGGCCTCGCTGATCTCGGTCGTCGGTCTGCTCGGGGTGATGGTGGGGGCGCTGACGGTCGGTCCGCTGACCGACCGGTTCGGCAGGCGGCGGATGATGATCTGGACGGTCCTGTCCTTCTCCGTGCTCACCCTGCTCTGCGCGTTCGCGCCCGGCCCCGTGTGGTTCGGGGCGCTGCGGTTCCTGGCGGGTCTCGGCCTCGGCGGGGTGCTGCCGGTCGCGATCGCGATGGTCAACGAGTTCGCCGGGGACGGGCGTGGCGGCGCCGCGACGACCACGCTGATGACCGGCTACCACGTGGGCGCCGTGCTGACCGCGCTGCTCGGCATCCTGGTGATCCCCACCTGGGGCTGGCGGGCGATGTTCGTCATCGGCGCGCTGCCCGCCCTCGCGCTGGTGCCGCTGGTCCGGGCGCGGCTGCCCGAGTCCGTCCCGGCCGAGCGGGTCGCCGGCCGCAACCCCGTCTCGACGCTGTTCTCGCGGGGCTACCTGCGCGCGACGATCGCCTTCTGGGTCAGCTCCTTCATGGGGCTGCTACTGGTCTACGGGCTGAACACCTGGCTTCCGGAGATCATGCGGTCCGCGGGCTACGAGCTCGGCGCCGCGCTCGCGCTGCTGCTCACGCTCAACGTCGGCGCCGTGCTCGGGCTGCTGCTGGCCGGTCGGGTGGCCGACCGGATCGGGGTGCGCACGGCGGTGATCGCGTGGTTCGCCGCGGCGGCGGTGTTCCTGGCGCTGCTGTCCATCCGGCTGCCGGGGATCGGGGTGTACGTGTCGGTGCTGCTCGCCGGGGTGTTCGTGTTCAGCTCGCAGGTGCTCGTCTACGCCTTCGTCAGCCGCCGGTACCCGGCCGCCGTCCGGGCGACGGCACTGGGCGGGGCCTCGGGGATCGGGCGGCTCGGCGCGATCTGCGGCCCGCTCGTCGGGGGTGCGCTGCTCGGCGCCGGGATCGCGTACCCGTGGGGCTTCTACGCGTTCGCGCTGGTCGCGGCGGTGGGCGCGGTGGCCGTGGCGTTCGTGGGTCGCGAGACCGTCAGCGACTGAACCAGGACGGGGCGTCGAGGCGGGGCCTGCCCGCAACCCTGGTCAGGGCCTCCTCGACGGTCCGTACCGTCTCCTCGCCGAGCTCCGCGGCCCACTCCCCGCGGAGCTCGGCGAAGATCGCGGCGGAGCGGGCGAGCATCTCGCGGCCCGGGGCCGTGGGGCGCACGACGACGCGGCGCGCGTCCGCGGGGTCCGCCGCCCGCTCCACGTAGCCCGCCGCCTCGAGGCCCGCGACCGTCTTGGCGGCGGCCTGCTTGCTCACCCCGAGGGCGCGACCGAGGTCCGCCGCGGTGGTGCCGGGCCCGATCGCCTGCAGGGCGAACCCGTGCATCGGGCGGGCCTGCGGATGGCCCTGCTCGGCGAGCCGCTCGTGGAGCCGGTCGACCAACGTCTGGAAGCCCGCCAGCAGCAGCAGGGGCAGAGCGGTTGACATCAGTCGACAACCGGGTTCACTATTTCGACAACCATATTGTCGAACGTACCGGAGATCGCCGTGACCGTCGTCCGCCGCGCCGAGCAGCGCACCCACGAGACCCCGAACGCCGTGATGACCACCCTCGCCTCCCCGAGCCTCGGCGGCGCGGGGCAGTCCCTGTGGCAGGTCCGGATGCGGGCCGGGCAGGTGGGCCCGGAGCACGTGATGGACCGCGAGCAGGTGTGGACCGTCGTGGAGGGGACGATGACCGTCGAGCCGTTCGAGGCGCTGGCGGCGGGGGACACGGTGGTGCTCCCCGCCGGCGTCACGCGGCGGATCGTCGCGGGCCCCGCCGGGGTGACCGCGCTGGTCACCGGGGCGGGCGACGGTCGAGCCCTGCTCCCGGACGGGACGGACCGCGGCATCCCGGACTGGATCGCCTGAGCGCGCACCCCCGGTGATCCACAATCGGGGAGCGGGGCGGTCGATCGGCGACCGTCCCGCTCCCCACGGCTGGATCACGGTCGGCGACGGCGGCGGAACACGGCGGTGATCTCCGTGCGGCGGGCCCACGCGACGACGGCCATCAGCAGGCCGATGATCACGGGGGTGTACCAGTACGCGTGCACCACGGTGACCTGCACGACCGTCGCGCCGATCAGCAGAGCCACGAAGCAGGTCGCCGCGAGCCCGGCCACGAGCGGGACCAGCAGCCCGATTCCGCCCGCCACCTCGCACAGCCCGATCGCGTAGCGCAGCCACTGGCCCGCCCCGACCTGGTCGAAGATCTGCACCGCGCTCGCCTCGCCGAACAGCTTCGGCAGCCCGGAGCCGACGGCGAGGAACAGACCCAGCACGACCTGCAGCGCACACAGCGCGATGCGGGCGGGGGAACGGGTGGTGGAGACGGTCGTGGCGGTCATGGCGGGGGTCCCTCCGTGGGGGCTCGGCGTCGCGTGCCGAGCCGGTCGGAGGGGGAGACCGGGGTCGGCCCCGGAACTCATCTCCCCGCGAGCAGGCGCTCCGGATCGGCGTCGGTCTCCCACACGGTCGCGTCCGCGGGGCGGAAGCCGAACCGCTGGTAGAGGCCCTCGGCGTCCTTCGTGTGCAGCACCCAGCGCATGCCGGGGCCGCCCGCGAGCATGTGCTCCACCAGCGCGACGCCGAGACCGTGGCCGCGCACCGACTCGTCCACCCAGACGTCCGCCAGGTAGGCGAAGGACACGCCGTCGGACACCGCGCGGGCCGAACCGAGCAAGCGGTCACCGCGGTAGAGCCCGACCACGCGCCAGGCGGCGTCGAACTGGCGTTCCAGGTGCTCACGGTGTCGCCAGCGGCCCCAGTAGGCCTGGGTGGACAGCCAGGCCCAGGCGGCCGCGCGGTCCACCCGGGCGGGGTCGTCGTCGATCTCGAACTCGTCGATCGTGCGCTTCACGCCCGCACCCTCGCAGGCGCACCCGGGCTCAGGCGAGCAGATTCCCGGGTGCAGGCGGCGGCAGCGGCGGGCCGCCCGGGCGCAGGCCCGCCAGCAGCAGGGCCAGCGCGCGGCGACGGTCCGCGCCCGCGGGGTCGCCCTCGTGCACCGCCGCCAGCGCCATGATCAGGACCGCGCCGAGGTCGCGCACCGTGGCATCCGGCCGGACGCCGCCCGCCTCCTGGGCGGCCGCCAGCACCGCGGCCAGCCGCCCGAGGAAGCCCTGGACCGGCCCGACGCCCAGCGGACCCGCCTCGCGGGCCGCCCGCACCAGGGCGCGGTGCTCGGCCAGTACCTCCACGGTGGCCGCCAACGCCGTGGCCAGCTCCGCCGTCGGATCGGGACCGGGCGGGCCCACCAGCGGCTCGATCTGCTCGGTGACGAAGGTGGCCAACACCTCGGTCATCAACCCGCGGCGGCCACCGAAGAGCCGGTACAGAGTGGCCTCGGCGACTCCGGCCCGGTCGGCCAGCTCCTCCAGCCGCACCGGGCCGCCGCCCTCGCCGAGCGCGTCGATGGCCACCCGGACGATCCGCTCGGCGTTGCGCCGGGCGTCCGCCCGGCGCGGGGGCCCGGGCCGGGTGTGCACGGATCGCACCCTATCGGGCGAACCGGTCAGCCGTCGGTGATCGACAGTGCGCCCGACGGGCAGAGCGCGACGGCCTGCCGCACCGCCTCGTCCACCTCCGGATCCTCGGTGACCAGCACGACGATCCCCTCGTCGTCCTGGTCGAACACCTCCGCGGCCGTCATCACGCACATCCCTGCGCCGATGCACGTCCCGCGGTCCGCCCGCAGCTCGCTCATACTTCTGCTCCCCAGGTCACGGGCAGGGTCTCCATGCCGTACACCACGGTGAACGAGCGGAACCGCTCCTCGGTCGAGGCCACCCGCAGGTCCGGGAACCGCTGCAGCAGTGCCGGGAACGCGATCCGCATCTCCATCCGCGCCAGCGGAGCGCCGAGACAGTGGTGCACGCCGTGGCCGAAGGCCAGGTGCCCCGGCGCCCCGTGCGCGACGTCCAACCGGTCGCCCGCCTCGTGTGCCCGCGGGTCCCGGTTGGCGGCGGGCAGCGACAGCGCGACCAGGTCTCCCGCCGCGAGCGGGGTGCCCGCGATCTCGGTGTCCTCCGTGACGGTCTTGACCACGCCGGAGTGCACGATCGACAGCCACCGCAGCAGCTCCTCGACCGCGGGCACCACCGCGTCGGGGTCCTCGCGGACGCGGGCGAGCTGCTCCGGGTGCTGGAGCAGCGCGAGGGTGCCCAGGCCGAGCATGTTCGACGTGGTCTCGTGCCCGGCGACGAGCAGCAGCCCGGCGATGCCGACCAGCTCGTCCGTGGTGAGCTCGTCCCCGTGCTCCCGGACGAGCATGCCCAGCAGCGCGTCCCCGGGATCGGCCTGCTCCCGCGCGACCAGCTCCGCCATGTACCGGCGAGAGGCCTGCTGCATGCGCATCCGCTCCTCGACCGGGCGCGAGACGTCCAGCAGTGAGGCGGTGCGGGCCTGGAAGTCCGCGCGGTCCTCGAACGGCACGCCCAGCAGCTCGCAGATGACCAGCGACGGCACGGGCAGGGCGAAGTCGGCGACGAGGTCCGCGGGCGGACCCGTGCGCTCCATCGCGTCCAGGTGCTCGGTCACGATCTCGTGGACCCGCGGCTCCAGGCGCTGCATCCGCCTGCCGGTGAACTCCGGCATGAGCATGCGGCGCAGCCGAGTGTGCTCCGGCGGATCGAGCAGCAGGAGGTTGCCCGCCCGCATGCGCGCGATCTCCTCCGGGCTGCGCCGGTCCCGGCCGACGAACACCGTCTGGCCCGCGTTGCTGAACCGCGCGGCGTCCCCCAGTACCTCCCGGACGTCCTCGTGCCGGGTGACCAGCCACATCTCGTGCCCGAAGGTGCCCCGCACCCTGGTGACGGCCGGGCCCTCGCGGACCGCGGCGAGCTCGGGCGCGGGAGCGAAACGGTCCCGGCGCATGTGCAGTGGCAGATCGTCCAGCGTGAGGGGCGCTGAGGTGGGCGCTGTGGTGGGCGCTGAGGTCTCGGTCATTCGGCCTCCCCGATCGGCGGTACCGAGAGCTGACTCTCACATAACGCGCCGACTTTCGTTGGAGTTCCGGTGGAGATCGCGCAGCAGGAGCATCTCCGCGCAGTGGTGGATGACCTCGCGGTGGATGTGCAGCACCAGGGTGGTCATCGGGTACTCGGCGTACGGCCCCTCGGCGGGCCCGACCGGGCGGGCCAGCGCCTCGTCGTCCAGCCCGGCGACGCCCTCGATCCACCCCGCGTACGCGTCCTCCAGCTGTGCCAGGCCCGCCGCGGCCGTGCCCGCGTACTCGTGGGACTCGTAGGAGGAGGGCGGGCCGCCGAAGTGCGAGGCCGTCCGCGCGCCCAACACGCCGACGATCACGTGCGCCATCCGCCACGCGATCGTCGTGACCGGCGGCGGATCGGGCTCGGGGAAGGCGAAGTCGATCCGGAAGTCACCCGTGCCGAAGGGGCTCGCCTCCGGCGACCCGGCCGGGCGGATCGACCAGCCCGGCGCGGGCTCCCAGAGGTACTCCTCGTCCGTGAGCCCGGCCAGCTTCGGCCGCACCAGCCCCTCCCAGTGGAAGGTGAGCTGCTCGACCAGTTCGGTCGTGAGCGTGCGCATCATGCCCCGGGACCGTAGCCCCGTGCGCGGTCGGTGGCCCTGACCGCCGTCCGCGCACGGGCGTCTAGTTCCGGGGCACGTCCACGTTGCGGATGCTCGCGTCGAGGAGCTGGACCGGGTGCAGCAGCGGGAGGTCCCGGCCGAGGTGCTTGCCGATCTGCAGCAGGCAGCCGGGGTTGGCGGTCACCACGATCTCCGGGGCCACCGAGCGCACGTTCTCCGCCTTGCGGGCCCCCAGCTCGTCCGCCGCCTCCGGGTTGATCATGTTGTAGATGCCCGCGGAGCCGCAGCACAGCGCGGCCTCGGGGATGTCGACGAGCTCCAGCTCGGGGATGCTGCGCAGCACGGCCCGCGGCTGCTCCCGGACACCCTGGGCGTGCCCGAGGTGGCAGGCGTCGTGGTAGGCCACGCGCCTGCGGACCGGCGACCGGGGCGCGACGGGCCCGGCCTCGGCGAGCACCTCGGAGACGTCTCGGACCGAGTCGGAGAAGGCCTTCGCCCGGGCGGCCCACGCGGGGTCGTCGGCGAGCAGGTGGCCGTAGTCCTTCATGGACGATCCGCACCCCGCGACGTTCGCGACGACGTGGTCGACACCGAGTCCCTCGAAGGTCGCGATGGTCCGCCGCGCCCGCGCGAGCGCCGGGTCCTCGCGGCCCGCGTGCAGCTCCAGCGCGCCGCAACACTGCTGGTCACGGGGCACGACGACGTCGAACCCCTCCGCCGTGAGCACCCGCACGGTGGCCTCGTTGACGCGGTGGAAGAACACGTCCTGCACGCAGCCGGACAGCAGCGCGACCCGGCCGCGGCGCTCGCCGACGGCGGCGGTGTGCTCGGGCAGCCGCGCGAACGCCTCGCGCACGGTGACCGGCGGCAGCAGCGACTCCATCGCCGCGAGGCGGCCGGGCAGCTTCGCCGCGAGCCTGCGGATCGCGGGCACCGTGGCGAGCTTCTGGTAGAGCGCCCCGGGCAGCGCGGCCGCGCGCAGCCGCCGCCTGTAGGGGAACAGCGCGAAGATCGCCTCGCGGAACAGCCGGTCCGGGGTGGACCGTTCGACGTGCCGCTCCAGCTGGGGTCGCACGGACTCGAGCAGCTTGTCGTACTGCACGCCCGAGGGGCACGCCGTCACGCAGGCCATGCAGCCCAGACAGGCGTCGATGTGCTCGTGGAGCGGGCCCTCGAGCCCGATCTCGCCCTTCTCGGCCAGGTCCATCAGGTAGATCCGGCCGCGCGGGGAGTCCATCTCCTCGCCCCACAGCTGGTAGGTGGGGCAGGTGGGCAGGCAGAAGCCGCAGTGGACGCAGTCGTCCAGCAGCTCGCGCTGGGGCGGGTGGTGGTCGTCGAACGCGCTGGGGCCCGTCCGCGGCAGGTTGGTGTCCGCGGAGCCTGCGGGGGTCGTGCTCACTCAGATCTCCCAGGGGTCGAAGCGGCCGGGACCGAGCCTGCGGTCCGGGTCGAACTGCTGCGTGACGGCGCGGAGCACGGCCACCGCGCTGGGCGGCGGACCCCAGGCGGGGGCGTCGAGCCCGGAGACGGGCCGGGTGCGCAGCACGCTGGTCCCGCCGACGGCGTGCACGGCCTCGTGGGCCTCGCCGACCGAGCCGACCGGCACCGACACGGTGGCCACCCCGGTGCCGAGGCCCGCGGTGACGGTGCCGACGGGGAGCCGGTCCAGCAGGCCGGGCAGCAGGCTCGGCCGCACCCCGATCCGCAGGACGGCCTCGCCGGACCGCCCGCGGGTCAGCTCCGCGTGCTCGGCCCACGGGTCGGCGTCGGCCACGGTGCCGCCGACGAGGGCCGTGAGTCGGTCCAGCCGCGTGGGCAGCGCCTCGTCGGTGGAGTCGATCCGGACGAGCAGCCGTCCGCTGGACAGCCACTCCACCGCCGTCGGTTCCAGCTGCGACTCGAACAGAGTGCCCGCCAACCGGGCGGCCTCGGCCAGCGGGCACTCGACCACGACCGTCCCGACGGCCGCGGGGATCGGGTGCAGCCGCAGCACGACCTCGCACAGCACGCCGAGGGTGCCGTAGGAGCCGTGGACCAGCTTCGAGACGTCGAACCCGGCCACGTTCTTGATGACGTGCCCACCGGACCGGACCATCGAGCCGTCGGACAGCAGGGTGGTGGTCCCGATGACGAGATCCCGCAGCGAGCCGTGGACCAGCGCGGACGGTCCCGCGTCGGCCGTGGCGACGAGCCCGCCGACGGTCGCGCCCTCGCCGACCCTGGCCGCGTCGAACGAGACGTGCTGGCCGTGCTCGGCCAGCTCGGACTGCAGCTCCCGCAGGGGGGTCCCGGCCCGCACCGAGACCGTCATGTCGCCGGGGTTGTGGGTGATCACGCCGCGCAGCCCGGTGGTGTGGAGCTCGGACGCGACCGGTCCGAGCCGTCCGGCCCAGTCCGCGGCCGTCCCGGCCCCGACGATCGCGACGGGGCCCGCGGTGTCCAGTATCGCCTCGCGCGCCTCGGCCGGCGACGTCGGCTTCAGTGCGGTCCTCATAGCCGCTCGATCACTCCCGCCTCCTCCAGGGGGTGCGCCCGGTACTTCCCGGGCCGCTCCCCGCACAGCCGCGGCGTGGGCAGGACCTTGCCCGGGTTGCAGATCCCGGTCGGGTCGAACGCCTCCCGCACCCGTCCCATGACGGCGAGGTCCTCCTCGCCGAACATCTTCGGCATCGAGCACGCCTTGTCCGTGCCGATGCCGTGCTCGCCGGACAGCGACCCGCCCAACTCGACGCACAGCTCGGCGATCGCGCCGGACAGCTCCTCGGCGCGCTCGGTCTCACCCGCCGCCGCGCTGTAGAGCACCAGCGGGTGCAGGTTGCCGTCCCCGGCGTGGAAGACGTTGGCGACGCGCAGCCCGGCCTCGTCTCCCATGTCCGCGATGCGCTGCAGCACCTCGGCCAGCCGGGTCCGCGGGACCACGCCGTCCTGCACGAAGTAGTCCGGCGAGATCCGGCCCACCGCGGCGAATGCCGCCTTGCGGCCCCGCCAGATCGCCGCCCGCTCCTCCGCCGAGCCCGCGATGTGCAGCCGGGTGCAGCCGTGCCGGTCGCAGATCTCCTTCACCTGCGCGAACTCGCTGTCGCACTGCTCGATCGGGCCGTCCAGCTCCACGACCAGCGCCGCGGGCGTGCCGACGGTGTACCCGGCGTGCACGGCCTCCTCGGCGGCCTCGATGGCGAGCGTGTCCATCATCTCGACGGCCGCGGGCACGATCCCGGCCGCCACGATGTCGCTGACCACCTCGCCCGCCTTCGCGATGGACGGGAAGTCCGCCAGCAGCGTCCGGACGGTCTCCGGGGTGCGCAGCAGCCGCACGGTCACCGACGTGACGATCCCGAGCGTGCCCTCCGAGCCGAGGACCACCCCGCGCAGGTCCGGGCCCTGCTGCTCGCCGGTGTCCCCGCCCAGGGTGACCTCCGACCCGTCCGGCAGGACCACGTCGAGGGACCACACGTGGTTGGTGGTGAACCCGTACTTCAGGCAGTGCGCGCCGCCGGAGTTCTCCGCCACGTTCCCGCCGATGGTGCAGACCTGCTGGGAGCTGGGGTCCGGCGCGTAGTAGAGCCCGTGCTGCGCGACGGCCGCGGTGATCTCCAGGTTCGTCACCCCCGGCTCGACGACCGCGCGCCGGTTCTCGACGTCCACCTCCCGGATCGACTTGAGCCGGGACAGCGAGATCACGACACCGTCCGCCACGGGCAGCGCCCCGCCGGACAGCCCGGTGCCCGCCCCGCGCGCGACGAACGGCACCCCGTTGCGGTGGCAGGCCTTCACCGCCCGCGCGACCCCGGCCGCGTCCCGTGGGAGGAGCACGATCTCGGGGCGGACGCGGTAGCCGGTCAGGCCGTCGCACTCGTAGGCGCGGGTGCGGACCGGATCGTCGACGACCTCGTCGGGAGCCAGGGCCGCGGTGATCGCGGCCCGGGCGACGGGATCGAGAGGCATCGGTGACCTCCTCGTGGTGGGAACGGGATGAGCGTAGGACGGGACGGGCGCGCCGGCTGTCTCAACGCTGGAACCACGGTCGGGACGGAGGCGTCAGGCCGTGGCCAGCAGGGCTCCGAGGCGCCTGCCCGCCGCGACGACGAGGGGGGCGATCCGGGCGACCGTGGAGTCGTCCATCCGCGAGGACGGGCCGGAGACCGACACCGCCGCCGAGCCCGGCCCGACGACGGGGCCCGCGACGCAGCGGACGCCGGTCTCCTGCTCGCCCTCGTCCAGCACGTAGCCGCGGGCCCGGCCCGCCTCCAGCTCGGCGGCGAACGCGGCGGGATCGGTGATCGTGGTGGGGGTGACCGCGGGCAGGCCCGTGCGCGCGACGATCGCGGCCGACTCCGCGGCGGGCAGCGCGGAGAGCAGGGCCTTGCCCACCCCCGTGCAGTGCACCGGCACCCGGCGGCCGATCTCGGTGAACATCCGGACGGAGTGCGGGGACGGGACCTGGGCGACGTAGACGGCCTGGTCGCCGTCCAGCACCGCGAGGTTGGCCGTCTCGCCGATCTGTGCGACCAGCTCCGTGAGGACCGGCTGCGCCCACCGCCCGAACTGGCGCGCCGCGGTCTCCCCGAGCCCGACGAGCTTGGGCCCCAGCGTGTACCGCCGCGACGGCAGCTGCCGCAGGTACCCGAGGTCGACCAGCGTGCGGACGAGTCGGTGGCTGGTCCCGGGCGCCAGTCCCGTGGCCGAGGCGATCTCGGAGAGCCCGGCCTCGCCGCCCAGCTCGGCCAGCGACTCCAGCACCCCGAAGGCCCGCGCGAGGGACTGGACACCTCCGGAACGGGGTATGTCGGTGGTCACGGGAGATGACGATACATTCCATGATGCGGAAAAGCGACTCCATCTGGTAGAAAAGAGACCAGTCGCAACGAGAGGAATCCCGATGGCCCTGCAGGTCGACCCCCACCTTGAGGAGTTCGTCGAAGGGGAGCTGCTCGCCGGGCTGGACCTCACGCCCGAGGCGTTCTGGTCGGCGCTGGAGGACCTCCAGGCGCGGTTCGCCCCGCGGATCGGCGAGCTGCTCGCCCGTCGGGACGCGCTGCAGGAGCAGCTGGACACCTGGCACTCCACCCACGGCGCAGGCACCGCGGAGGAGTACGCCGCGCTGCTGACCGAGCTCGGCTACCTCCTGCCCGCCGACGAGCCCGTGTCGATCACCACGGAGAACGTCGACGCCGAGATCGCGGAGATCCCCGGCCCGCAGCTCGTCGTGCCCGCCACCGTGCCGCGCTACGCGCTCAACGCCGCGAACGCCCGCTGGGGCTCGCTGTACGACGCCTTCTACGGCACGGACGCGCTCCCCCGGGACAGCGTTTCCGGTAGGGAGCTCGCCAAGGGCTACGACGAGGAGCGCGGCGCCCAGGTCATCGCGGCCGCGGACGAGCTGCTGGACGAGCTGTTCCCGCTGGCGCAGGGCTCACACGCGGACGTCACGCGCTACACCGGGGACGCGAAGGGCTTCGTCGCCTACACCGGCGCGGGGGAGTCCGGCCTCGCCGACTCCGGCCAGTACGCCGGGTTCACCGAGACTGCGATCCTGTTGCGGCGCAACGGGTTGCACGTCGAGCTGACCCTCGACCCGTCGACCACGGTCGGGAAGCAGCACCACGCGGGCGTCTCGGACGTGGTGCTGGAGTCCGCGGTCACCGCGATCGTCGACCTGGAGGACTCGGTCGCCACCGTTGACGGCGAGGACAAGGCCGCCGCCTACCGCACCTGGCTGGGTCTGATGACCGGTGAGCTGGTCGCCGAGTTCCAGAAGGGCGGCAGGACCGTCACGCGGAGGGTCGCGGGGGACCGCGAGTACACCGGGGCGGACGGGGCGCCGCTGACCCTGCCCGGGCGGTCGCTGCTCCTGGTCCGCAACGTCGGGCACCACATGACCACCAACGCCGTCCTGGTCGACGGTGCGGAGATCGCCGAGGGCGTGCTGGACGCGCTGGTCACCGCGGCCGCCGCACAGTACGACCTGCAGGGGAAGGGTGCGTGGTCGAACTCGCGCACCGGGTCGATGTACATCGTCAAGCCCAAGCAGCACGGGCCGGACGAGGTGGCACTGACCGTCGAGCTGTTCGCGGCGGTGGAGGAGAAGCTCGGCCTGCCCGCGCGGACCCTCAAGATCGGGATCATGGACGAGGAGAAGCGCACCAGCGTGAACCTCGCCTCCGCGATCGCGGCCGCGGCGGACCGGGTGATCTTCGTGAACACCGGCTTCCTGGACCGCACCGGGGACGAGATCCACACCTGCTTCCTCGCGGGTCCGGTGGTCCGCAAGGGCGACATGAAGACCACGACCTGGCTGACCACCTACGAGGACCGCAACGTCGATGTCGCGCTCGCCTCCGGGTTCGCGCACACCGCCCAGATCGGCAAGGGGATGTGGGCCAAGCCCGCGGCGATGGCGGACATGCTGGAGCAGAAGGGCACGCAGCCGAAGCAGGGCGCCAACTGCGCCTGGGTGCCCTCTCCCACCGCGGCCACCCTGCACGCGCTGCACTACCTCCGCACGGACGTCCACGCCGTCCAGGCCGAGCTGGCCTCGCGCACGCCCGCGGACCGGGCGGACCTGCTCGCGCTGCCGCTGCTCGCCGAGCAGCTCACGCCCGAGCAGATCACCCACGAGCTGGAGACGAGCGCGCAGTCGATCCTGGGCTACGTCGTCCGCTGGGTGGGGCTGGGCATCGGCTGCTCCACGGTCCCGGACCTGGAGGGCGTCGGGCTGATGGAGGACCGCGCCACGCTGCGGATCTCCGCGCAGCTGCTGGCCAACTGGCTGCACCACGGCGTCATCGACGAGGCGACCGTCCGGGAGACCTTCGCCCGGCTGGCCACCCTGGTCGACGAGCAGAACGCGGGGGAGGCGGGCTACCCGCCCATGGCGAAGGACCTCGAGGGCAGCGAGAGCTTCCAGGCCGCGCTCGAGCTCGTCTTCACCGGGCGGTCCGAGCCGAACGGCTACACCGAGCGCGTCCTGACGACCTGGCGGCAGAAGGCGAAGGCCTGATCCTTCGGCCCCGGTCGAAGGCTCGCCGACGCAGAATTCCGGAGTGCACGTGAAGTCCTGGGCGCGGGTCGCGGCGGTGCTGTTCGCGATCGGCTACGGCGCCAACCAGTTCAGCCCGCTCATGGTCATGTACCGCGAGCAGGGCCACTACTCGCCGACGGTCGTGGCCGCCTTCTTCGGCGTCTACGTCGCCGGGCTCGTGCCCGGGCTGCTCGTGGGCGGGCCGCTCTCGGACCGCTACGGCCGCCGCGCGCTCCTGCTGCCCGCGGTGGCCGCGTCGGTCCCCGCGAGCGCGGTGCTGGCGCTCGGCGCGTTCTCCGAGTCCCTGCTGTTCACCGGACGGTTCCTGTTCGGGCTGGTCACGGGCGTCGCCATGGCCGTCGGGTCGACGTGGGTGAAGGAGCTCTCCCAGGCCCCCCACGACCCGGGGTCCGATCCCGCCGCGGGTGCCCGACGTGCCGCGCTGTCGCTGTCCGCGGGGTTCGGGGTGGGTCCGGCGATCGGCGGGGTGCTCGCGCAGTGGGCGCCGCTGCCGATGGAGCTGCCCTATGTGGCGCACATCCTGCTCACCGTCCCGGTGATCGTGCTGGTCGCCAGGGCGCCGGAGACGCTGCAGGCCCGCGTCGGGTCGCGCGGGTGGCTCGCCGACCTGCGGGTGCCCGCAGTGGCCCACCCCCGGTTCCGCGGGCTCGTGCTGCCCCTGGCGCCGTGGGTGTTCGCCGGTCCCGCACTGTCGTTCGCGGTGCAGCCGGCGGCGCTCGGGGCCGCGCGGACCGCGGGGTTCGGGCTGGTCTTCGCCACCCTGCTCACCGCCGTCACGCTGTCCGCGGGGGTCGGCATCCAGTCCGCCGCCCGCAGGCTCGACTCCCGCAACCCCCTCGCCGGGGGCAGGCTGGGCCTGGCGCTGATCACGGTCGGCGCGCTGGTGGCCGCCGCGACCGCGGTGAGCGGCTCGCTGGTGGTGGCGGTGGCCGCCGCGGCGGTCCTCGGCGCCGGGTTCGGGATCGCGCTGGTGTCGGGGCTGATCGAGGTCCAGCGGATCGCCCGGCCGGAGCAGCTCGCCGGGCTCACGGCCGTGTACTACTCGCTGACCTACGTCGGCTTCCTGCTGCCGGTCGTGCTGGCCCCGCTGGCCCCGCTCGTCGGGTACCCGATGCTGATCCTGCTGGTCGCGGGGCTGGCCGCGCTCTGTCTGGCCACCCTGGTCGTGGCCGGAGCGCGTCGTACGGTCGCGGCGTGATCCTGCAGGTCGTCCCGTTCGACCACCCCGACGCCCAGACCATGATCGCCGCGATCCAGCAGGAGATGGTGGTCCGCTACGGCGGCCCGGACGAGACCCCCGTCGACCCCCGACAGTTCGACCCGCCCGCGGGGCTGTTCCTCGTCGGGTACGTCGACGGCCGTCCGGTCGCCTCCGCGGCTGGCGGGCGCGCGACGGCGAACCCGGCGACCCGCGGCGAACCCGGCAGCCGCTGCTACTTCACGATCATTTCATGACCTCGCTCGGCGGCCGGTAGGGTGGTGTGCGGCGCTCTCGCGCCGACCCCGAGAAACCGTTACGACCCGACCGCCGCGCCGGGCCGCTCCCCGCAGCATGCGCGCCGCCGGTCACCACGCCACGGAGGTGCTGTGCTCGCGCTGGTCGTCGCCCATCTGGTGGTGGCAGCCCTGCTACCGCTGGTGTCGCGGCGCAGCCGGCGGGCCGCCTTCGGGGCCGCCGCGGTCCTGCCCGCCGCCACGCTCGTGTGGGGGCTGGCGAACCTCGGCGTCGCGCTCGGTCCGGGGCTGTCGGAGACCCATGTGTGGGCGAGCGCGCTGGACCTGGAGTTCGGCTTCCGGCTGGACGCGCTCGGCGTCGTCATGATCGTGCTGGTCGGCGGGCTCGGGGCGTTGATCCTGGCCTACAGCGCCTGGTACTTCGGCAGGGACAGCCGAGACGCCCCGCGGAACGCGGCGCTGCTGCTCGCCTTCGCCGGCGCGATGCTCGGCCTCGTCCTGGCGGACGACCTGCTCACCCTCTACCTGTTCTGGGAGCTGACGTCGATCGCGTCGTTCCTGCTGGTCGGGCAGGGGGGTCTGCACCGGGCCAACCGGCGCGCGGCGGTGCAGGCGCTGCTGGTCACGGTGATGGGCGGGCTCGCGATGCTGCTCGGCATCGTGATCGTGGGCGAGACCGCGGGGACCTACCGGATCTCCGCGCTCGTGGCCGCACCGCCCGCGGGCGGGCTCGCGGCGACCGGGATCGTGCTGGTCCTGGTCGGTGCGCTCACGAAGTCCGCGCAGTTCCCCTTCCATCCCTGGCTGCCCGGCGCGATGGCCGCACCCACGCCGGTGAGCGCGTACCTGCATGCGGCGTCGATGGTGAAGGCCGGAGTGGTGCTGGTCGGGCGGCTCTCGCCCGCGTTCGCGGACCGCGGCTACTGGTGGCTGCCGATCGCCGTCCTGGGGCTGGTCACGATGCTCGTCGGCGGCTGGCGCGCGCTGCACGAGACGGACCTGAAACGGCTCCTGGCCTTCGGGACCGTCTCGCAGCTGGGATTCCTGATGGTGCTGTTCGGCTCCGGCGACCGGATCGGCGAGATCGCCGCGCTCACCATGCTGCTGGCCCACGGGCTGTTCAAGGCGCCGCTGTTCATGGTGGTCGGGATCGTCGACAAGGTCACCGGGACCCGCGAGGTCGGTGCCCTGTCCGGGCTCGGGCGCAGGCTCCCGGGGCTGGCCGTCGCGGCCACGCTCGCGGCCGCGTCCATGGCGGGGATCCCGCTGCTGCTCGGCTTCCTGGGCAAGGAGGCGGCCTTCGAGGCGTTCGTGCACGACGGGAACTGGACCCTCGCGATCGGCCTGCTCGTCGGCTCGACCCTCACCGTCGCGTACTCCGCCCGGTTCCTGTGGGGCGCGTTCGCCACCAAGCCGGGCGTCGAGCAGACCGAGCCGACGCCCGCGGCCCCCGGCCTGCTGGCCCCGACCTGGATCGCCGCGCTGTCCGGGCTGGTGCTCGGCTGCGTCCCGCCGCTGGTGGACGCCCTGGCCCAGGACTACGCCGCGGTCTACCGGGCCGCGGACGCGGTCGAGGCGGACTACCACCTCGCCCTGTGGCACGGGCTGTCGCTGCCGCTGCTGTTCTCCGCGGTCGCGCTGCTCGTCGGGTTCGGGCTGCACGCCCAGCGCGCCCGGGTCACCGCCCTGCACGAGCGGCTGCACCACCCGCTGTCCGCCCAGCGCGGCTACGAGCGCACCATCGGCGGCATCGAGCGGTTCGCGGTGTGGGTGACCGGTCGTGTGCAGGCGGGCTCGCTGCCGGTCTACCTCGCGGTGCTGCTGCTCACGGTGCTGGTGCTGCCCGGGATCGCGCTGGTCACGGGCGGGACGCTGCCTGCGACGGTGCCCGCCTTCGGCTCGCTCATGCAGCTGCCGCTGGGGCTGGTGATCGTGGCCTCGGCCTTCGCGCTCACCCGCGTCCGGCGCCGGTTCACCGCGGTGTTGCTGGTCGGGGCCATCGGGTACTCCATCGGCGGGTTGTTCGTGGTGGACGGCGGGCCGGACCTCGCGCTGGCCCAGTTCCTGGTCGAGACGCTGACGATGGTCGCCTTCGTGTTCGTGCTGCGCAGGCTGCCCGCGCACTTCGAGTCCGATCCGCGCCCCCGCCGCGGGATCGAGCTGCGCAAGGCCGTGCTCGCGGGCGTCGCCGGGACCTTCGTGGCGGTCGCGGGCGTGGTGCTGTCCGGAGCCCGGCAGGCACCGCCCGCCGTCAGTGCGGAGTTCGTCGCGCGGTCCCCGGAGGCCGGTGCGGACAACGTGATCGCCGCGATCCTCGTCGACTTCCGGGCGCTGGACACCGTCGGCGAGATCACCGTGCTGCTGATCGCGGCCGCGGGCACGGCGAGCCTGGTGCTCGCCACCCGGTTCGACCGCCGGGACCGCGCCGGCGGCGGCAGCCCCGAGGCGGAGGAGGAGATGCTGCGGTGACCGCGACCCCCGAGAAGATCCCCTTCGAGCAGTGGGACGCCCCCGAGGGCGAGTGGACCCTGCCCGGCCGGTGCCCGGTGCGCACCAACCGCACCCTGCTCCTCGAGGCCGCGACCCGGTTCCTCTTCCCGACCGTGCTGGTGTTCTCGGTGTACCTGCTGATCGTGGGGCACTACGCCCCCGGCGGCGGGTTCTCCGGCGGGCTCACCGCCGGGCTGGCGTTCGTGCTGCGCTACATCGCAGGCGGCGGCTCCGAGGGGGCCGAGATCGGCTCGCGGCTGCGGCTGCGCCCGCCCACGCTGATGGGCACCGGACTGCTGCTGGCGATGGTGTCGGCGTTCGCCCCCGTCGCGTTCGGGCAGCCGGTGCTGACCAGCGCGAAGGTGTCCTTCCTCGGCGTCGAGGTGGTGTCCAGCCTGCTGCTGGACGTCGGGGTGTACCTGCTGATCATCGGCGTGGTGCTGGACCTGCTGCGGTCGCTCGGGAGCGGGATCGAGCGGGACGCCGCCGATGCCGCCGATGCCGGCGATGCCGAGGGGGCCGCGCCGTGACCACGATCAACATCGCCATGGCGGTGGTCCTGGCCGTGCTCTACTCCGTCGGCTTCTACCTGCTCCTGCAGCGCTCGCTGATGCGCATCCTGATCGGCATCGTGGTCCTCGGCCACGGCGCCAACCTGCTGCTGCAGCTGGCGGGCGGCCCGCCCGCGCGGGCGCCCGTGCTGGGCACCGCGCTGCCCGAGGAGTTCGCCGACCCGCTGCCCCAGGCGCTCGCGCTCACCGCGATCGTGATCACCTTCGCGCTCACCACGTACCTGCTCGCCCTGGGCTACCGCAGCTGGGTGCTGACCGGCCACGACGAGGTGCAGGACGACCTCGAGGACCGCCGCATCGCGGAGGCCGAGCGGCCGGACGGCTCGATGGAGGAGGACACCGAGGGCGCGGACGACGGCGAGGACCCGGGCTCCGCCGCGGCGTCCAACGAGCCCGCCGAGGCCGCGGAGAGCGCGCGATGAGCACCCTCGTCACGCTCCCGGTGCTGCTGCCGATCCTCGGCGCCGCACTGACCGTGATCTTCGCGCGGTCGGCGCGCGTGCAGCGGCTGATCGGCATCGTGGTGCTCACCGCGGTGTCGGCGGTGGCCGCGGTGCTCCTGGTGGCGGCGGACCGGACCGGACCGGTCGTCGTCGAGCTGGGGGGCTGGCCCGCGCCGGTCGGGATCGTGCTGGTGGCGGACCGGCTGTCCGCCCTGCTGCTGCTGATCTCCACCGTGGTCACGCTCGCGGTGCTGGTCTACGCCATCGACCAGCGGATCTCCGACTACGGCCGGGACACGGCCAGCACCACGTTCCACCCGATCTTCCTGCTGCTGTCGACGGGGGTGTCGCTGGCCTACCTGACCGGCGACCTGTTCAGCCTGTTCGTGGCGTTCGAGATCATGCTCGCGGCCTCGTACGTGCTGATCACGAGACGCACCAACGCCTCCCGGATCCGTTCCGGGATGACGTACGTGATCATCTCGCTCACGTCGTCGTTGCTGTTCCTCACCACGATCGCGCTGGTCTACGCCTCGACGGGCACCGTCAACCTGGCCGATCTCGCGGGCAGGGTCGCGGCGCTGCCGCCGGGGCTGCGGACCCTGCTGTCGATGCTCGTGATCGTCACCTTCGGGATCAAGGCGGCCATGGTGCCGCTGCACTTCTGGCTGCCGGACAGCTACCCGAACGCTCCCGCGCCGGTCACGGCCCTGTTCGCGGGCCTGCTGACCAAGGTCGGGATCTACGCGCTGCTGCGCACCCAGACCCTGGTGTTCCCGGGGGACGGGCCCAGCGCGGTCCTGCTGGTGCTGGCGGTGCTCACCATGGTCGTCGGCGCGCTGGGGGCGCTGGCGCAGAACGACCTCAACCGGCTGCTCTCCTTCCTGCTGGTCAGCCACATCGGGTTCATGCTCTTCGGGCTCGCCGTCCACGACCCGCACGGGGTGGCGGGCACCGCGCTCTACGTCGTGCACCACATCACGGTGCAGGCCACGTTGTTCCTGGTCAGCGGCCTGATCACGCGGCGGACCGGCACGGTGTCGATCGACCAGATGGGTGGGCTGGCCAAGCGCTCACCGGTCCTGGCGATCCTGTTCGCGGTCCCGGCGCTCACCCTGGCAGGCATCCCGCCGACCTCCGGGTTCGTGGCCAAGCTGGCGCTGCTGCAGGCGGGCGCCGGGGGGACGGTCGGCACGGCCGTCGTCGCCGGGTTCGTGGTGCTCGCCAGCCTGCTCACGCTGTGGGCGGTCGTGCGGGTGTGGCTGCGGGTGTTCTGGGGCGCGGAGAAGGAGCCGCTGCCGGACGCCGACCCCACGGACGAGCTCGTCGTCGGCACGGCGAAGACCTCCCAGCCGATGTACTGGGCCACCGCCTCGCTGATCGCGGTGAGCATCACCATCGCCGCGGCGGCGGGCCCGCTGTCCGCGGTCACCGAGCGGGCGGGCTCGGACCTCATCGCTCGGGTGCCCTACCTCGAGGCGGTGCTCGGATGACGCTGGTCAGGCGCTGGCCGCAGATCCTGTGGCTCACCATCGTGTGGGTCCTGCTGTGGGGGCGGGTCTCGCCCACGATCGTCGTCGGCGGGGTGCTCACCGCGGCGGTCGTGACGGCGTTGTTCCCACTGCCGCTGGCGGCGCGGCTGCCGCTGCGGCCCCGGCCCCTGCTGCAGCTGGTCGGGTTCCTGCTCATGGACCTCGTCCGCTCCGGCTGGCAGGTCTCCGTCGAGACGCTGCGCTACGGGCCCCGCTCGCGGGCCGGGATCGTCGCGGTCCCGCTGCTCACGGACTCCGAACGGATCATCACCGTGATCGCGGGCGCGGCGGCGCTGACTCCCGGGAGCTTCGTGCTGCAGATCGACCGGCCGGGCCGCCTGTTGTACGTGTACGCGCTCGGCCTGCGCAGCGCGGCGGACGCCGAGCAGGTCCGCGGGCAGATGCGCAGGCTGCAGGAGATCGTGATCGCCGCGGTCGGGGTGCGGGAGGAGGCGGCATGACGATCGTGTTCGCACTGGTCCTGGGCATGCTCAGCGCCGCGGCGCTGCTGACGGTGGCGCGCCTGCTCACGGGCCCCGGCACGCTGGACCGGATCGCCGCGCTGGACGTGTTCGTGGTGCTGATCGTGGCCGCGTCGGCGGTCTACATCGCCATCTACCGGGACGGGTCCACGGTGCCGCTGATCGCGGCCGTGGCGCTCGTCGGGTTCGTCGGGTCCGCCACCGCGGCCCGGCTCGTGGAGCGATGGGAGCGACACCGCTGATGCTTCGTGACGTCGTCTCGAGTGTGTTCCTGCTGCTCGGCGCGCTCTCCTGCCTGCTCGGCGCGCTCGGGCTGCTGCGGCTGCCGGACCTGCCCGCCCGGCTGCAGGCGGCGACCAAGCCGCAGACCCTCGGGCTGCTGCTCATCCTGATCGGCACCGCCGTGCGGCTGGAGTTCGAGAACGCCGCCACGCTGGTGCTGGTCATCCTGTTCCAGGCCGTCACCGCCCCGGTGATCTCGCAGATCGTGGCGCGCTCGGCCTACCGCACGGGCACCCTCGACCGGGACCTGTTGGTGGTGGACGAGCTGACCGCGCGCATGGACGCCGAGCGCGGTGACTCCGGCGGAACGGCGCCCGGGCACCGAAAGTAGTCTGCCGAGGTGCCTGTGTACGCGCTCGGAGATCTCGAACCGGACATCCATCCCACGGCCTACGTGCATCCGGACGCCGTCGTCATCGGGGACGTGCGGATCGGCGCGGAGTCCACGGTGTGGCCCACCGCGGTGCTCCGCGGGGACGACGGACACATCGTCGTGGGGGAGCGGTCGAGCATCCAGGACGGCACGATCATCCACACCACGCGGGACGTGCCCACGCTGATCGGCGACGAGGTGACCGTGGGCCACAACGTGCACATCGAGGCCGCGGACATCGCGGACCGGGCGCTCATCTCGTCCGGCTCGGTGGTGCTCAACGGGTCCACGATCGGCGAGGGCGCGGTCGTCGCGGCGGGCGCGGTCGTCTCGCCGAACGCCGTGGTCCCCGCCTATCGGATGGCGCTCGGGGTGCCCGCCCGGGTCCGCGAGGGCTTCGAGGTGGACCCGGGGCGGTACGAGTACGCGGTGAAGTCCTACGTGGAGCGCGGCAAGGTCTTCCGCGCGGGCCTGCGCAGGCTGGACGTCTGATGGCCGCCAAGCCGCTGACCGAGGTCGTCGAGGCGGGGTGGGCGCAGGCGCTGGAGCCCGTCGCGCCGGTCGTCTCGCAGATGGGCGAGTTCCTGCGGGCGGAGATCGCCGCCGGGCGCCGCTACCTGCCCTCCGGGGCGAACGTGCTGCGCGCCTTCCAGCAGCCGTTCGACGAGGTCCGGGTCCTGATCATGGGCCAGGACCCGTACCCCACGCCGGGCCACGCCGTCGGGCTGTCCTTCTCGGTGTCGCCGGAGACCCGTCCGGTACCGCGCTCGCTGGCGAACATCTACCGCGAGTACACCGAGGACCTCGGCTTCCCCACACCCTCCACCGGCGACCTCACGCCGTGGACCAAGCAGGGCGTGCTGCTGCTCAACAGGTGTCTCACCGTGGAGCCGGGGTCGCCCGGGTCGCACCGGGACAAGGGCTGGGAGGCGGTGACCGAGCAGGCCATCCGCGCGCTGGTCGAGCGGGACGCGGAGCCGTTGGTCGCGATCCTGTGGGGGCGAGACGCCCGCAACCTCGCCCCGCTCCTGGTGGACGTGCCGCTCATCGAGTCCGCCCACCCCAGTCCGATGTCCGCCGACCGTGGGTTCTTCGGCTCCCGACCGTTCTCGCGAGCCAACGATCTGCTCGAGGAGATCGGTGGGGAGCCGGTGGACTGGCGGCTTCCCTGAGTTCTGCTCCTCGGCACCGCGACGCCGACCACGGGGCGCCTCGACCAGACCCCGCACCCGCGCCCCGAACTCGGCCAGGGGTGGCGCCTCCACCTCGTACACACGGCGCGCGCCGAGGGGTACGACCGTGACCAGCCCGGACCGGGCGAGGGTCCGCAGGTGCTCGGTGGTCCGCGGCTGACCATCTCAGGGCAGGGCTCGAGGCGACTAGGCTGGTCTCGTGGACGGGGGCAACCTGCGCATCTCAGACGCCGACCGCGAGGCCGCCGCGCAGCGGCTGCACACCGCGATGGGCGAGGGTCGGATCACGCTGAGCGAGCTGGAGGAGCGTCTCGGGGTGGTCTACGCCGCGAAGACGTTCGCCGAGCTCGAGCCGCCCCTGGCGGACCTGCCGGGCGCGAGCATCGCGCCGGGTCCGGTCACGCCGCCCGCCCGCAAGGAGTCGGCGCACCTCACCACCGAGGTCGGCTCGATCAAGCGCACGGGGGACTGGCCGGTCCCCGCCCAGCTGCGCCTGACGACGTCGATGGGCTCGATCCACCTGGACCTCACCGAGACCCGGGTCCCGCCGGAGATGTCCGTGGACGTCTCCACCGGGATGGGCTCGGTCACGCTCGTACTGCCGCCCGGCGCGTCCGCGGACGTCGACGGGGTGCGGACCTCGTGGGGCACCGTGTCGACGAAGGTGCCGCACAGCCCCACGGGCTCCGGCCCGCACCTGGTCGTCACCGGGAGCGCGGGGATGGGCACGCTGTCCATCCGCTATGCCCGCAAGGGGCTCAAGGAGTGGTTCAGCGCCTGACCCGCCTCGGGTCCGGCGGCGTCGGGAGTGCGGGTCCTCGGACAGCGGAACGGGGCGGCCCCGTGAGGGAACCGCCCCGCGAGAGGTGCGAGCGCTCAGGCGCGCGCGACCTTGCCGGCCTTCAGGCAGGAGGTGCACACGTTCTTGCGCACCTTGTTCCCGCCGGAGTTCACGGCCCGAACGGTCTGGATGTTCGGGTTCCAGCGGCGGTTGGTACGGCGGTGCGAGTGCGAGACGGACATGCCGAAGCCCGGACCCTTGCCGCAGACGTCGCAGACGGCAGCCACGTCGGACACTCCTCGGGGTAGACGATGGGAGGTGGGCCCAGCAGAGGCCGGGCACGTGGGACCAGGGTAACCGACGCGATTAGGCTTGCGTGCGTGCCCCCCGAGCTCGACGCCGCCCTGCTCCGGCGGTGGGCCGAGACCGCCGTCGCGCGGCTGCGTGAGCGGGCGGGCGAGATCGACGGCCTCAACGTCTTCCCGGTCCCGGACGCGGACACCGGGACCAACATGCTGCTCACGATGGAGGCGGCCGTCGCGGCGCTGGCCCCGGGCGGCGGGCCCGGTCGAGACACCGCGGCCGCATTGGCCCGCGGGGCGCTGCGGGGGGCGCGGGGGAACTCCGGGACGCTGTTGTCGCAGCTCCTGCGGGGCGTCGCGGACGCGGCGGCGGCGGGTGAGGGGCTCGACGGGGCGCTGCGTCGGGCCACGAAGCTGGCGACCGCGGCCGTCGCCGTCCCGCGGGAGGGCACGATCCTGAGCGTGCTGGCCGCCGCGGCGGAGGCGGGCACCGAGCCCGCGGAGGTCGCCGCGGCCGCCCACGCCGCCGTCGCGGCCACCACCGGGCAGCTCGCCGAGCTCAGCAGGGCCGGGGTGGTCGACGCGGGCGGACTGGGCATCGCCGTGGTGCTCGACGCCCTGGTCGAGGCGGTGACCGGCACGGCGCCCGCACGCGGCCCCGTCCGACCCGCGGTGCGCCCGTCGGACGCGCTGACCACCGCCCGCGAGTCCGGGTCGCCGGACTACGACAGCGAGGTCATGTACCTGCTGGACACCACCTCCGACGAGGCGGTCGACGCGCTGCGCGAGCGGCTCACCGAGCTCGGGGACTCCGTGGTCGTCGTCGGGGACGGCACCGGCACCTGGAACGTCCACGTGCACTGCTCGGACGTCGGCGCGGCGGTCGAGGCGGGCATCGAGGCCGGGCGGCCGCACCGGATCACGGTGATGCGGTTCGTGGCGCAGCAGTTCCGCAGGCACCGCGCGGTGCTGCTGGTCGTGGCGGGCGCGGAGGCCGCGGCGCTGGCGCGCAACGCGGGCGCGGACGTGCTGGAGACCCGGCCGGGACACGCCGTCACCGGGCGGCGGCTGCTGGCGGCGGTGGAGGAGACCGGGGCCGCGCACGTCTCGCTGCTGGTCTGCGACGCGACGCTGTCCAACCTCGCGGGCCGGGTCGCGGCCGAGGCCCGGGACGCGGGGCGGGAGGTGGTCGTCGTGCCGTCGACCAGCGTGCCGCAGGGGCTGGCGGCGCTGGCCGTGCACGACCTGGACCGCAACCCGGCGGACGACGTCGTCGCGATGGCCGAGGCCGCGGCGGGCACCCGGACCGGGGGGTTGGTGGTGGCCGAGCAGGAGGCGCTGACCTACGTCGGCCGCTGCGCGCCGGGCGAGGTGCTCGGGATGAGCGAGGGGGAGGTCGTGCTGATCGCCCCCGACCTGAGTGTCGGTGCCCTGTGGTTGGCTCACCGCATGCTGACGGCGGGGGGTGAGCTGGTGACCGCGTTGCTGGGGGCGGACGCCGCGGACGAGCTGGGCGAGCACCTGGCCGCGGACCTGCGGCGCACCCACCCGGCGGTGGACGTCGTGGTCTACCGGGGCGGGCAGGTGGACTTCCCGCTGGTGTTGGGGGTCGAGTGAAGGTCGATCTGGACACGCGCCTGGTGGACGTCATCGGCGCCGCGTCGGCGAAGGCGCTCGGCGGGAAGCTGGAGCTGCACACCGTCGGGGACCTGGTGCGGCACTATCCGCGCCGGTACGTCGAGCGCGGGAAGCTCTCGGACATCGCGGGGCTCGCGGTGGGGGACCACGTCACGGTGATCGCCACCGTGGCGTCGGCGACCACGCGGAAGATGCAGAACCGGCGCGGGTCGCTGATGAACGCGGTGATCCGGGACGCCAAGGGCGCCGAGCTGGCCTGCACCTTCTTCAACGCCTACAAGGTCCAGGGGATCGTGAAGGTCGGCGCCACGCTGATGTTCTCCGGGACCGTGTCGGTCTACCGGCGCGGGCGGGTCTCGCAGCTCCAGCTCACCCATCCCGAGTTCGAGGAGCTCGAGGAGGACTCCGCGGACCGGCCCTTCATCTCGATCTACCCGGCCACGAAGGGGGTCCCCTCGAGCGCGATCGGGCGCAGCGTGCGGCAGGTGCTCACGCTGCTGGACGATCCCACCGACCCGCTGCCGCTCGCCCTGCGCGAGGAGCACGGGCTGTCGTCGCTGGGCTCGGCGCTGCGCCGGATCCACGTGCCGCAGTCCGAGGGGGAGCGGCACGCGGCCAAGGCACGGCTGGTGTGGGACGAGGCGTTCGGGGTGCAGCTGGCGTTGTCGCTGCAGCGGGAGCGGGCGATGCGGCGGCCCGCCGCGCCGTCGCCCCGGCTGGCGGGCGGCCTGCTGGAGGCGTTCGACGCCCGGCTGCCCTTCACCCTGACCGCGGGTCAGGTCGCGGTGGGCAAGGAGATCTCGGCGGACCTCGGGCGGCCGCTGCCGATGAACCGGCTCGTGCAGGGGGACGTCGGCGCGGGCAAGACGATCGTGGCGCTGCGGGCGATGCTGCAGGTCGTCGACTCCGGCCGGCAGGCGGCCATGCTGGCGCCCACCGAGGTCCTGGCCACGCAGCACGCGCGGTCGCTGCGGGCGATGCTCGGTCCGCTCGGGGCGGGCGGTGAGCTCGGCTCCGCCGACAACGCCACGCAGGTCACGCTGCTCACGGGCTCGATGAGCACCGCGGAGCGGCGGAAGGCGCTGCTGGACATCCAGTCCGGGGCCGCGGGGATCGTCGTCGGGACGCACGCGATCATCGAGGACACGGTCGGGTTCGCCGAGCTGGGGCTCGTGGTCGTGGACGAACAGCACCGCTTCGGCGTGGAGCAGCGGGACGCGCTGCGCGGCCGCGGCGAGCGGACCCCGCACCTGCTGGTCATGACCGCCACGCCGATCCCGCGGACCGTCGCGATGACGGTCTACGGCGACCTCGAGGTCTCGGCGCTCACCGAGCTGCCCACGGGCCGCTCGCCGATCAGGACGACGGTGGTCCCGGCGGGGGAGAAGCCCTCCTGGCTGGACCGGGTGTGGGCGCGGATCCGCGAGGAGGTCGCCGGCGGGCACCAGTGCTACGTCGTGTTCCCGCGGGTGGGCGGGGAGTACGCGGTGTCCAGGAAGAAGGACACCGAGGAGGAGCCGGATGAGGACGCGGGGGCGGACGAGGAGGAGCGCCGCCCGCCGCTGGCGGTGGAGGACGTCGCCCCGCAGCTCGCCGAGGGACCGCTCGCCGGGCTGCGGATCGGGATCCTGCACGGCAAGCTCCCCGCGGACGAGAAGGAGGCCCGGATGCGGGCCTTCGACGCGGGCGAGACGGACGTGCTCATGGCCACGACCGTGATCGAGGTCGGCGTGGACGTGCCGAACGCCACCGGCATGATCATCATGGACGCGGACCGGTTCGGCCTCTCACAGCTCCACCAGCTGCGCGGCCGCGTCGGCCGCGGGTCGGCGCCCGGGGTGTGTCTGCTGGTCACGGACATGCCGCCGGGCACGACGGCCCGCGAGCGGCTGGACGCGATCGCCTCCACCACGGACGGCTTCGAGCTCGCCCGGCTGGACCTGGAGCTGCGGCGCGAGGGGGACATCCTGGGCTCCACGCAGTCCGGCACCCGTTCCGGCCTCAAGCTGCTGTCCCTGCTCCGGCACGAGCAGGTGATCGCGGAGACCCGCCTCGCCGCCGCCCGCGTGGTGGCGAGCGACCCGGGCCTGAAGAACCACCCCGGCCTCCGCGCCCTCGTCACGGAGACGATCGGAGACGAGTCGGCCGCGGCCTACCTCGACAAGGTCTGACCCGAGCGCCCGGCGCCACCGATCAGAAATCCTCCACCGCGTCGTCGGTTCTGGTAGCCCCCTTGACCGGAAGGAAGCGACATGACCGACGCCGGCCCGCAGCGCACCGACGAGGACACGTTCATCGTGGCGGCCCGCGCGGGTGACACCGCGGGGTTCGCCCTGCTGACCGAGCGCCATCGGCGTGCGGTGCAGGTGCACTGCTACCGGATGCTCGCGAACTACGAGGACGCACAGGACCTGACCCAGGAGACGTTCCTGCGGGCGTGGAACGGGCGGGAGTCGTTCGACGGCCGGGCCGCGCTGCGGACCTGGCTCCACCGGATCGCGACGAACGCCTGCCTCGACTTCCTGGACAAGCGCAACCACCGCACGCCCGTGCCCGCCGAGCTGCCGGGTGGCGGCTCGGAGGTGCGCTACCTGCAGCCCTACCCGGACCGGATGCTCCCCGAGGACCCGCACGAGTCGGCGGTGGCCCGGGAGACGATCGAGCTGGCCTTCATCGTCGCCGTGCAGCACCTGCCGCCGCGCCAGCGGGCGGCGCTGATCCTGCGCGACGTCCTCGGCTGGCCCGCTGCCGCGACCGCCGACGCGCTCGAGCTGACCGTCGCCTCCGTGACCAGTGCCCTGCAGCGGGCGCGCGTGACGATGCGCGAGCGGCTACCCGAGCGACGGCTCGACTGGCGCACCCCCGCCACCCGGGAGCTGTCGGACGACGAGCGGGCCACGGTGAAGGCGTGGGTGGAGGCGCACGAGCGCAACGACCTCGACGGGTTGCTGTCGCTCATGCGCGAGGACCTGCGCTTCGCGATGCCTCCGGACCCCGGCGTCGTGGTCGGCGGGCGGGCCGCGCTGGACTCCTGGGTGGAGGGCGGGTTCGGCGGGCCCGGCTACGACGACTGGCGCTGTGTCGTCGCGACCGTCAACCGCATGCCCGCGGTCGTGGAGTACCTGCGCACACCGGCGGACCCGGTGTACCGGCTGTTCGCCGTCGACGTCCTGGACATCGTCGATGGGAGGATCGCCGCGATCACCGGGTTCGCCGCGGCCGACAAGCCCTGGCTGGGCCTGCCCCCCACGCTGTGACCGCTCAGGCGCTCAGGTGGCCTCGACCGTCGTTCTCCAGGGCGATCGTGGCCTGGCGGGGGAGGTGGACCACGCCGGCCTTCTCCAGCTTCGCCAGCTCGGAGCGGGCGAGGGCGTAGGCGGCGTGGCGCTCGGCGTCGTTGTCCGAGTCCCGGGCCGTGGTGAGCAGCTTGATGGCCCGCTCGACCGCGGTGCGCTCCGGCTGGGTGAGGGTGGAGTGGCGGATCCGCTCGGCGGCGTCTCGTGCCGCCTCCCACGCCCGCACCGCACGGTCCACCGCGGCGACGAAAGCCTGGGCGTGTGCGCGGTCGGCCGGACGGGTGTCGGTGTCCAGCGCCTGGGCCTCGGCGAACGCCTCGACGAACCGGCCCGTGCTGGGGACCGACACGTCCGCCAGGGCGGGCAGGCGCAGCACGGCCATCGCGTCGCACTCGTAGGCCGTGTACTCCTCGCGGAGCCGGTCGAACCGCTCGCGCGCGGCGTTCCAGGCGGGCGGGGGCGGCGGGGCGGCGACGGGCGCGGGTGGCGGGGCGATCACGCGTCGTCTGCCGGAGCGGTGCGCGGTGATCGCGATGACGGCCAGCAGGAACAGCGGGGAGAACGACACCGCCATGAACGCCGTGGCCGCCGCGGCGCTGCCCAGCAACCCGATCAGCAACACGATGAGTGGCAGGGCGATCCACGGCGAGGGGACGGCCACCCCGGGCCGGTAGCCGTGGTGCGGGGAGCGCGGGTGGCCCGGGTGGCGCCGCCCGGCGGCCCGCCGGACGCGCCGGGCCGTCCGCTCTCCCGGGGACTCCCAGCCGAAGCCGTTCCCAGGCCCGAAGCCGCCCGGGTGATGCGGACGCCGTGTCATCCCTCCTTGGTACCCCACCCGGGGGACGGGCGCACCGACCTCGATCCGAGATGCCCCGGTCGGCCGCACGGCGGGACCCCGACCGTCTCAGCGGAACCTCAGAGGACGCCCGTGTGACACCGGTGGTCTCATCTGGTGAATCAAGAGTCGACGGGCTGCGGGCCCCGTGTCAGGCTGCCGGGGTCCCTGATCCGGGGGCCTGCGTCAACGTCCGACGGAACGAGGAGCCGGATGTTCGAGAAAGTCCTGGTGGCCAACCGTGGTGAGATCGCGATCCGGGCGTTCCGGGCCGCCTTCGAGCTGGGTGTCTCCACGGTGGCGGTGTTCCCGTACGAGGACCGCAACTCGCTGCACCGCGCGAAGGCGGACGAGTCCTACCTGATCGGCGAGCGCGGCCATCCGGTGCGCGCGTACCTGTCGGTCGAGGAGATCATCGAAGCGGCGAGGAAGGCCGGGGCGGACGCCGTCTATCCCGGCTACGGCTTCATGTCGGAGAACCCGGACCTGGCCGCGGCGTGCGCGGAGGCGGGGATCACCTTCGTCGGGCCGCCCGCGAGCGTGCTGCACCTGACCGGCAACAAGTCCCGGGCGGTCGCGGCCGCGCGGGAGGCCGGGGTGCCGGTGCTGGCGTCGTCGGAGCCGTCGTCGGACGTGGACGAGCTGGTCGCGGCGGCGGAGGGCATCGGGTTCCCGGTGTTCGTCAAGGCGGTGGCCGGTGGCGGCGGGCGCGGGATGCGCCGGGTCCAGGACCCGGCCGAGCTGCGTGATGCGATCGAGGCGGCCTCCCGCGAGGCCGAGTCCGCCTTCGGCGACGGGACCGTCTTCCTCGAGCAGGCCGTGGTGAACCCGCGGCACATCGAGGTGCAGATCCTCGCGGACGCCGAGGGCAACGTCTCGCACCTCTACGAGCGGGACTGCTCGGTGCAGCGGCGGCACCAGAAGGTCGTCGAGATCGCGCCCGCGCCGAACCTGGACCCCGCGCTGCGCGCGCAGATCTGCGACGACGCCGTGAAGTTCGCGCGGGCGATCGGGTACGTCAACGCGGGCACCGTCGAGTTCCTCGTGGACGAGAGCGGCAACCACGTCTTCATCGAGATGAACCCGCGCATCCAGGTCGAGCACACCGTGACCGAGCAGGTCACGGACCGGGACCTGGTCATCGCGCAGCTGCGCATCGCCTCCGGCCTCACGCTGCCGGAGCTGCACCTCACCCAGGACGAGGTGACGATCTCCGGCGCGGCGCTGCAGTGCCGGGTGACCACCGAGGACCCGGCCAACGGCTTCCGCCCGGACACCGGCGTGATCGGCGCCTACCGCTCCCCGGGCGGCCCGGGCGTGCGGCTGGACGGCGGCACCGTGCACACCGGCGCCGAGGTCTCCGCGCACTTCGACTCGATGCTGGTCAAGCTGACCTGCCACGGCCACGACTTCCCCAACGCCGTGCGCCGCGCCCGCCGCGCGATCGCCGAGTTCCGGATCCGCGGGGTCTCCACGAACCTGCCGTTCCTGGCCGCGGTGCTGGACGACCCGGACTTCGCCGCAGGCAACATCACCACCAGCTTCATCGAGGAGCGCCCGGAGCTGCTCAGGGCGCGGCCCTCGGCGGACCGCGGGTCGCGGGTGCTGGCGTACCTGGCCGAGACCACGGTGAACAAGCCGAACGGTCCGCGCCCGGCGGTCGTCGAGCCCGTCGAGAAGCTGCCGTCGGTGGACCTGAACGCCGAGGCGCCCGCCGGGTCGGCGCAGCTGCTGCGCGAGGTCGGGCCCGAGGAGTTCGCCCGACGGCTGCGGGCGCAGACCGCCGTCGCCGTCACCGACACCACCTTCCGCGACGCCCACCAGTCGCTGCTGGCGACCCGGATCCGCACGCGGGACCTGTTGGCGGTGGCGCCGTACGTGGCACGGACCGCGCCGGAGCTGCTCAGCCTGGAGTGCTGGGGTGGCGCGACCTACGACGTGGCGCTGCGGTTCCTGGCCGAGGACCCGTGGGAGCGGCTGGCGGCGTTGAAGGAGGCGGTGCCGAACATCTGCACGCAGATGCTGCTGCGCGGCCGCAACACCGTCGGCTACACGCCGTACCCGACCGAGGTGACGGACGCGTTCGTCGCCGAGGCGGCGAAGACCGGCATGGACGTGTTCCGGATCTTCGACGCGCTCAACGACGTCGCGCAGATGCGCCCGGCCATCGACGCGGTGCGGGAGACCGGGACGGCGGTCGCGGAGGTGGCGCTCTGCTACACCGCCGACCTGTCCGACCCGGCCGAGCGGCTCTACACCCTGGACTACTACCTGCGGTTGGCCGAGCAGATCGTCGACGCGGGCGCGCACGTGCTGGCGATCAAGGACATGGCCGGGCTGCTGCGTCCGCCCGCGGCGCGCACGCTGGTCACGGCGCTGCGGGAGCGGTTCGACCTCCCCGTCCACCTGCACACCCACGACACCGCGGGCGGGCAGCTGGCCACGCTGATCGCGGCGATCGACGCCGGGGTGGACGCGGTGGACGCCGCGGTGGCGTCGATGGCCGGGACGACCTCGCAGCCGTCGTTGTCGGCGCTGGTGGCGGCCACGGACCACACTCCGCGGGAGACCGGGCTGTCGTTGCAGGCCGTCGGGGACCTGGAGCCGTACTGGGAGGCGGTGCGGAAGGTCTACGCGCCCTTCGAGTCCGGGCTGGCCTCGCCGACCGGGCGGGTCTATCACCACGAGATCCCCGGTGGGCAGCTGTCCAACCTGCGACAGCAGGCCATCGCGCTGGGGCTGGGGGACCGGTTCGAGCTGATCGAGGACTGCTACGCCGCGGCGGACCGGATGCTCGGCCGCCTGGTGAAGGTCACGCCGTCGTCGAAGGTGGTGGGGGACCTGGCCCTGCACCTGGTCGGTGCGGGGGTGACCGCCGCGGACTTCGAGTCGGACCCTGGCAAGTTCGACGTGCCGGACTCGGTGATCGGGTTCCTGCGCGGCGAGCTGGGCGACCCGCCCGGCGGCTGGCCGGAGCCGTTCCGCACCCGCGCGCTGGAGGGCCGTTCGCCCGAGGCCGCGCAGCCGGAGCTGTCCATCGACGACCGTCGGGGCCTGCGGGACGACACCCGCCGCACGCTCAACCGCCTGTTGTTCCCCGGCCCGACGAAGGACTACGACGCACACCGGGAGGCCTACGGCGATACCAGCGTGCTGTCGTCGAAGGACTTCTTCTACGGCCTGGAGCAGGACCTCGAGCACACCGTGACCCTGGAGCAGGGTGTCACGCTGCTGATCGAGCTCGAGGCGATCGGGGACGCCGACGAGCGCGGCTACCGCTCGGTGCTGACCACGCTCAACGGGCAGCTGCGACCGGTGTCGGTGCGCGACCGGTCGGTGAAGACCGACGTCAAGGCGGCCGAGCGGGCCGACCGGGGCAACGACCACCACGTCGCGGCGCCGTTCGGCGGGGTCGTCACGCTGCAGGTCGACGAGGGCGACTCCGTCTCCGTGGGGCAGACCGTCGCGACGATCGAGGCGATGAAGATGGAGGCGTCGATCTCCGCGCAGCGCGGCGGCACGGTGTCCCGGCTGGCCATCGGCAAGGTCCAGCAGGTCGAGGGCGGGGACCTGCTCCTGGAGATCGAGTGACCCGTGGATGAGAGGCTGCCCCGGTGACGCGCATCATCGCCGGGGCGGCAGGCGGGCGGCGGCTGACCGTGCCCGCGGAGGGGACGCGGCCCACCTCGGACCGGGTGCGGGAGGCGCTGTTCTCGTCGCTCACCCACGATCCCGGTGTGGACGGGGCCGTGGTGCTGGACCTCTGTGCGGGGTCCGGGGCGCTGGGGCTGGAGGCGTTGTCCCGCGGGGCCGCGCACGCGACGTTCGTCGAGCTGGACAGGCGGGCGGTGGCGGTGCTGCGGAAGAACGTCGCCGCCGTCGGGCTGGGTGGGGACGTGCGGTACGGGCCGGCGGGCACCGTGCTGGAGTCGGAGCCGGCGCACGCGCACGACCTCGTGTTCGTCGACCCGCCCTACGCCGAGCCGGACGAGGCGATCGCGCGGTGGCTGCACACCGGGCGGCTCTCCGGCTGGATCGCCCCCGACGCGGTGGTGGTCGTGGAGCGCGAGCGCGGGGCCGCGTTCCCGTGGCCCGAAGGGTTCACGGGGGTGCGTGAGCGGCGTTACGGGGACACCGTGCTGCACGTGGGCGGCTGTTACGGTCCGGACATGCCTGGTGAGGTGCGATGAGGCGCGCGGTCTGTCCCGGTTCGTTCGATCCCGTGACGCTGGGCCACCTGGACGTGATCGGGCGGGTCTCCGGCCTGTTCGACGAGGTCGTCGTCGCCGTGCTGATCAACAAGAAGAAGCAGGGCCTGTTCTCCGTCGAGGAGCGCATCGCCATGCTCGACGAGGTCACGGCCGACCTGCCGAACGTCCGGACGGACTCCTTCCACGGCCTGCTCGTGGACTACTGCCGCGACCACGACGTCAAGGCGATCGTGAAGGGCCTGCGCGCGGTCACGGACTTCGACTACGAGCTGCAGATGGCGCAGATGAACCAGCGGCTGTCCGGTGTGGACACGCTGTTCATGTCGACCAGCCCGGAGTACAGCTTCGTGTCCAGCTCGCTGGTCAAGGAGGTCGCGACCTACGGGGGCGACGTGGCGCACCTGCTGACGCCGTCGGTGCACCGGCAGCTGCTGGACCGGATCGCGGAGCGGGCCTGAGGGGTACCCGATCCCCCGGTGGGTCATGCGTGGCGGACTTGACACGCCTGGCCGGGCCGAATACGGGCGACCGGGCCGGCCCGGTGAGAGGATCCGCCTCGTGTACAGGGTCTTCGAGTCACTCGACGCGCTGGTGACCGTCGTGGAGGAGGCGCGCGGCGTCCCCATGACGAGCAACTGCGTGGTCCCGCGCGGCGACGTGCTCGACCTGCTCGACGACGTCCGCGAGGCCATCCCCGGCGAGCTGGACGACGCGCAGGACGTCCTGGACCGCCGGGACGAGATCGTCGGGGAGGCGGACCGCGAGGCCGAGGAGACCCGCTCGGCCGCGACGACCGAGTCCGACGAGCTGCTCGCGGACGCCCGCGCCGAGGCCGAGCGCCTGGTCGCCGAGGCCCGCGAGGAGGCCGAGCGGACCCTCGCCGAGGCCCGGCACGCGGCGGACGAGATGATCGCCGAGGGGCGTCAGGAGTACGAGGAGCTCAGCGCCCGCGCCCGACACGACGCCGAACGGACCGTGGAGGCGGGCCGGGCGGCGCACGACCGGTACGTCGCGGACGGGCAGCTGGAGCAGGCGCGGCTGGTCTCGCAGACCGAGATCGTGCGCGCGGCCCACGCCGAGTCCGCGCGGCTGATCGACGCCGCCGAGGGCGAGGCGGACCGGCTGCGCCAGGAGTGCGACGGGTACGTGGACGCCAAGCTCGCGGAGTTCGAGGACACCCTGACCAAGGCCCTGCGCACGGTGTCGCGGGGCCGGAGCCAGCTGTGGAAGGGCGGCTCCCCGAACGGCACCCCCGCTCCCGCCATGCACGGCCGCACGGGCACGGGGATGGACCTGATCGACTGACCGCCCCGGCTTTGCACGTTTCGTGCGCTCAGCGCGGGAAGATCGTCGGTTGCGTGCTCCGAGCGTGGTGCGGACAGCGCTGAGAGCACGGAAACGCCGATCATGAACTCAGGAGAGCTCGGCCTCCCGCGACGCCGGCCAACACCGAGCGGACCTCGGCCGCGATGGCCTCCGGCGAGCCCAGCACGGTACGGGCGGGGTAGCGGAGCAGCCGCCATCCCGCTCGGGTGAGCTCGGCCTCCCGGACGAGGTCGCGACGCGCCTGCTCGGGCTCGCGATGGTGGCTCCCGTTGTGCTCGACGCCGAGCAGCACCTCGGGGTAGGCCATGTCCAGGCGGTGGCCGCCGGACCAGTGCTGCACGCGCGGCATCGGGAGGCCTGCGAGGACCAGCGCCATCCGGATGCGGGTCTCCATCGGCGACTCGACGAGCGGGTTCACCAGGTCGAGCAGCGCGGGGAGCCCGGCCGTGCCGTGGGCGCCCGGGTGACGCCGCCAGACGGCTCGGATGTCGGCGACGCGGAGCGAGCACGCATGGGCGACGGCCTCGGCGCCCGCGACCCGCTCGGTCGGGGTCGGCGCCCACCGCGCGATGTCGAACGCGGTGCGCGCGGGCAGGGTGACCGGCACGCCCGCGCGCAGGAACACCTCGTCGGGATGCAGGAGGACCCGGCGGGGGCGGATGCCCGGGGGCGTCCGGGTCCGCCCGCGGGGGCCGGGCAGGATCAGGTCGACCGGGGCGTCGAGCGGGCCGCAGGAGGCTCCGAGCAGTTCCGCGGCGGCCCACCCGGCGACGACGCCGTCGCCACCCGCCCAGACACCGGCGGCCCTGGCGCGCAGCGCGAGATCGACGGTCGCGTCGGCTCGGACGAAGGTGTCGGGGAACAGCCTGCGGAGGCGGGGCCCGCGGAGCTCGGCCGCGGTGACGGCGCCCGCGGCGCGCATGAGGGTGCCGTTGAAGGGTGCGGAGAGGGCGGTGAGATCCATGCGCACTCCGACGGATCTCGGGCGCACCCGGTTCCACGGCCCATGCACACGCCACAAGATCGTCGATGACGTGGTGTCAGCGCGGTCCGCGCAGCGCTCCGCGCACGCAACTGGTGATCTTGCCGCGCTGACAGCACGAAACGTGCGATCGGGGAGGCCGGGCGCGAACTCGAAGATCACTATTCGATCAAACAACGTAGCGAAACGGTGTATTCGGGCTACGGTCCTCGCGCATGGAGCCCCGTGACGAGCCGGATCCCACGACCTGGTGGGAGCGTTACGGCCACCGGTTGGGCGGCGATCCCGTCGCGGCCGACCACGTTGGAGAGCCCGTGTCCGAGGACCCCAGCCCTGCTCCCGCCCCCTTCGAGCCCGATCTGCTCCTGCGCGCCCGCGGGCCCGTGCCCGACCGCGGATGGCGGCGGTGGCTGCACGTGGTCACGCTCGGACGGGTCGATCCCGGGCCCAGTGCTGCGCAGCTCGCCGAGCAGGACCGGCTCGCGCGGGTCCGCAGCAGGCTCGCCGGGACGCACCGCGTCGCCATCACGTCGCTCAAGGGCGGGGTCGGGAAGACCACCGTCACCGCCTGCCTCGGGCTCGCGCTCGCCGAGCACCGCGGCGACCGGATCCTCGCCCTGGACGCCAACCCCGACGCGGGCACCCTCGCCGACCGGCTGACCGGCCACACCGACCGCACCGTCCGCGACCTGCTGGACGACCTGGACCGCATCGACTCCTGGACGGCGGTGTCCCGCTACACGAGCCTCGCCGGGCGGCTGCAGGTCCTCGCCTCCGAGCAGGACCCGGCGGCGGGGGAGGCCTTCACCCGGGACGAGTACCTGCGCGTCGACGCCGTGCTGGCCCGGTTCTTCAGCGTGATGCTCACCGACTCCGGCACCGGCATGGTCCACTCCGCGATGTCCGGGACGCTCGACGTCGCCGACTCCCTGGTCGTGGTCGGCGCCCCGACCGTCGACGGCGCGGGCCGGGCGAGCAAGACGCTGGACTGGCTGGTCGCGCACGGGCACGAGCGGCTGGTGCGCGAGGCGGTCGTGGTGCTCGTCGGGCGGGGCAGCCGCGAGATCGACGCGGCGGCCCTGCAGGAGCACTTCCGCACCCGGACCCGGGCCGTCGTCGAGATTCCGCACGACCCCCACCTGGGCACCGGCGGCCGGATCGACCCGGCCCGGCTGCGCCCCGCCACGCGGGAGGCCTTCCTGGCCCTGGCCGCCGCCGTCGCGGAGGCGTTCCCGGCGCGCGTAAGCTCGACCGCGACATGAGCACACAGCCCAATCCCTGGCTCTTCTCCACCCGCGAGCTGGGCCGCCGCCCCGGCATCATGCGGACCGCCACCCGCACCATCCCGGCCCCCGGTTCCGACGTCCCGGACGCCGCCATCGGGATCCCCGGCATCCTCGCCGTCCCCCCGGGCAGCGACATCGCGCTCGACCTGCGGTTCGAGTCCGTGAGCGAGGGCGTGTACGTCTCCGGGACGGCCTCGGCGCACCTGGCCGGGGAGTGTTCGCGCTGCCTGGACGACCTGTCCGAGGACGTCGTCGAGCGCATCGAGGAGCTCTTCGCCTACCCGGACTCGCTCACCGAGGAGACCACGGACGCGGACGAGATCCCGCGGGTCACCGACGACAACGTCGACCTCGAGCAGACCGTCCGGGACGCCATCGCACTCGACCTCCCGCTGGCCCCGCTGTGCCGCGAGGACTGCCCGGGTCTGTGCCCCGAATGCGGGGAGAGGCGGGCCGATCTCGGGCCCGACCACCGGCATGAGACACTGGATCCTCGGTGGGCCGCTCTCCGTGAGCGCCTGACCTGAGAAACCCCATTGAACTGAGCTAGGAGATTCGCCGTGGCCGTACCCAAGCGCCGGATGTCGCGGTCCAACACGCGCTCTCGCCGGGCGCAGTGGAAGGCCACCGCGCCGTCCCTCGTCGCCTGCAGCAACCGCGCCTGCCGGGAGCCGAAGCTCCAGCACATCGCGTGCCCCGTCTGCGGGCAGTACGACGGCCGCCAGGTCGTCCGCCCCGCCTGATCCTCGATCGGTGGGCGAGAAGAGCGTCACGGGGCCGCGTACCGACCGGGCCCCGCTGCTGGAGGCACTCGGCGTCGAGATCGGCGCCGAGCTGCTCACCCTCGCCCTGACCCACCGCTCGTACGCGTACGAGAACGGGGGCCTGCCGACCAACGAGCGCCTGGAGTTCCTGGGTGACTCGGTGCTCGGCGTGATCGTCACCGAGCGGCTCTACCGCGACCACCCCGACCTGCCGGAGGGGCAGCTCGCCAAGCTCCGCGCCAGCGTGGTGAACATGCACGCGCTGGCCGGGGTGGCGGCGACGCTGTCGGACGGCGGGCTCGGGGTGTACGTGTCCCTGGGCCGCGGCGAGGAGCTCACCGGCGGTCGGGAGAAGGCCAGCATCCTGGCGGACGCGACCGAGGCCCTGATCGGCGCGGTCTACCTGCAGCACGGGTTGGAGACGACCCGGGGCCTGGTGCACCGGCTGTTCGAGGGGCTGTTGCAGACCGCTCCGCTGCTCGGCGCCGGCCTGGACTGGAAGACCAGCCTCCAGGAGCTGACGGCGTCGGAGAACCTCGGTGTGCCCGAGTACCGCATCGAGGAGGAGGGCCCGGACCACCTCAAGACGTTCACCGCCACGGCCGTCGTCGGCGGGCGGGAGCTGGGGTCCGGGGAGGGGCGCACGAAGAAGGAGGCCGAGCAGAAGGCCGCCGCGCTCGCCTGGCGCACCCTCACGGACGAGAAGTCCGCCGCGTCGAGCGCCTGAGCAGTGCCCGAGCTTCCCGAGGTCGAGGTCGTCCGGCGCGGGCTCGCCGAGCACGTCCTGGACCGCACGATCACCGAGGTCCGCGTCGACCACCCGCGGGCCGTGCGCAGGCACGCCGCGGGCGGCGAGGACTTCGCCGCGCGGCTGAAGGGCCGCACGATCACGGCCGTCTCCCGCCGAGGCAAGTACCTCTGGCTGGAGATCGGCGAGGACGAGGCGGTCATCGCCCACCTCGGCATGTCCGGGCAGATGCTCGTCGCGGACGCCGAGCGTCCCGTCGAGAAGCACCTCCGGATCCGCTTCTCCTTCGCCGATGCGGGTCCCGAGCTGCGGTTCGTCGACCAGCGCACGTTCGGCGGCCTGTCGATCCACCCGCTCGTCGACGGGGTCCCGGAGCCCGTCGCGCACATCGGCCGGGACCCGATGGACCCGCTCTTCGATCTCGACGCCGCCGTCGCCGGGATGCGTCGGCGCCGCACCGAGCTCAAGCGGGCGCTGCTGGACCAGACGATCGTCTCCGGGATCGGCAACATCTACGCGGACGAGGCGCTCTGGCGTGCCCGGCTGCACGGCCTGCGCCCCACCGAGAAGCTGACCCGCAGGCAGGGCGTCGCCGTGCTGGAGGCGGCCTCCGAGGTGATGGTCGAGGCGCTCGCCCAGGGCGGCACGAGCTTCGACGCGCTCTACGTCAACGTCAACGGGGCCTCGGGCTACTTCGACCGCTCCCTGAACGTCTACGGCCAGGGCGACCGGGCCTGCCGCCGCTGCGGCACCCCGATCGTCCGGGAGCCGTTCATGAACCGCAGCTCGTACTCGTGTCCCCGCTGTCAGCCCCGGCCTCGACCTAGAGCCAGCCGCGTCTTTTGAAGATCAGGTACAGCCCCCCGCCGAGCACGAACATCAGCCCCACGGCGAACGGGTAGCCCCAGGCCCAGTGCAGCTCGGGCATGTGGTCGAAGTTCATCCCGTAGATCCCCGCGACCAGCGTCGGCGTGAAGAGGATCGCCGCCCAGGACGACACCTTCTTCATCTGCTCGTTCTGGTCGAACCCGGCCTCGGTCAACCGGGTCATCTCCTCGTTCTGCCGCTGCCCGACGAGCGTGGAGTTCACGGTGAGGATGTTCGCCAGCAGGTCCCGCAGCCCCTGGGTGCGCTCGCGGACCCGGGTGGCGTGGTCGTTGACGTCCCGGAAGAGGCGGTGCAGCTCGAGGTCCGGTTCGTCGCTCTTCTTCGACAGCCGCATCCGCAGCTCCTCGAAGACCTCCGCCAGCGGCTCCACGGCGCGCTGGAACTCGATGACCTCGCGGGAGAGCTCGTAGATCCGCTGCGAGACCGCAGGGTCGCCGCCCCAGACCTGGGACTCGATCTGGTCGACGTCGTCCTGGAGGCCGTCGAGCACCGGCCCGTAGTCGTCGACGATCTTGTCCAGCACCCCGTAGAACACCGCGAACGGGCCGTGGGACAGCAGCTCAGGGTCGCCCTCCAGACGCTGCCGGACGGCGCTGAGGTCCGGTTCCGCGGCATGCCGCACCGTGACGACGAACGACGGGCCGAGGAACAGGTGGATCTCCCCGAGCTCGACCTCCTCCTTGTCGTCCAGGTACCGCGCCGGGCGCAGCACCACGAAGTCGGTGTCGCCGTAGCGCTCCAGCTTGGGGCGCTGGTGGCCGTGCAGGGTGTCCTCCACGGCCAACTCGTGCAGGCCGAACTCCTTCTCGACCTCCGCGATGTCCGACTCGGTCGGCCGCAGCATCCCGATCCAGCAGAAGGAGTCCGGCTGCTCGTCGCACTGCCGCAACGTCTCGATGGTCTGATCGAGCGACTCCGGCTCCCGCGCGCGCCGCCCGTCGACGTACACCGCGTTGTCGACCACCGTCATGTGCGCAGCGTAGACGCCTACCGGCCGAAGTCCTGGGTCCAGTAGGCCCCGTCCGGGTCGTAGCCCACCCCGATGGTCCGCAGCGAGCAGTCCTCGATGTTGCGACGGTGGCCGGGGGAGTCCAGCCACGCGGCGACGACGTCGTCCGCGGTCTCCTGGCCCATCGCGATGTTCTCGGCGCCGGGCTCGGGGTAGCCTGCCGCGCGCAGCCGGTCGCTGAAGTCCCGCCCGTCCAGCGAGTCGTGGGCGAAGTATCCCCGCGCCGCCATGTCCGCGCTGTGCGCCTGGGCGGCGGCGGTGACCCGGTCGTCGGGCTGCAGCGGGTCACAGCCCGCCCGCTCCCGGGCGACGTTCGTCAGCGCGACGACCCGGGCCGCCGGTCCCGTCGCGACCGGGATGTCCGTGGTGGGCGGGGCCGGGGCCGGACGCGTGGTGGACGTGGGGGTGATGGTCGGGGCCTGCACGGCTGCGACCGCCTCCGCGACGGGCGCCGCGACCGGGGCGGGAACGGGTCGCGGCGCGGGTGACCGCGTCGTGGGCGACGGCGCGACCACGCGGATCGGGACGGGGTCCGCGGTCTGCGCCGGGGTGCTCTGCCCGGCGAGTGCGACCGACCAGCTCGCGGGAAGGACGGCGAGCACCCCGAGCCCCGCGAGCAGCGCCCCGGCGGCGAGCGCGGCGAGGAGGGGGAGCGCTCGCCGGCGAGCGTTCGGACCGATCACGGTCCGGTAACGTAGCCGAGCGATGAGGAGCAACGAGGAGGCGACCGTTCGGCTCAACGCCTGGGTGAGCGGCCATGTGCAGGGGGTCGGGTTCCGCTGGTGGACGCGGGCCCGTGCGCTGGAGTTGGGCCTGGTCGGCGAGGCGCGGAACCTGCCGGACGGGCGGGTGGCCGTCGCCGCGGTCGGCGACCGGGCGGCGTGCGTGGCCCTGCTGGAGCTGCTGCGGGGTGCCGGGGCCCCGGGCCGGGTGGACTCCGTGGCCGAGCAGTGGGTCGCGCCGACGGGGGAGTGGACGGACTTCGCCGAGCGGTGAGTTCTCGTCGGTCCCCGGGTCTACGGTGCGTCCCACATCCAACACACGGCTCCGTGGAGGCCCGAGATGTCCGTTCGGCTCAACCCCTACCTGCACTTCGACACCACCTCGCGCGCGGCGCTGGAGTTCTACCAGTCCGTGCTCGGCGGCTCGCTGGAGATCATGACCTTCGGCGACATGGGCTCGCCCGGGCCGGTCCCGCCGCCCGAGGGCGTCATGCACGGGCAGCTCACCACCCAGGACGGGTTCGTGCTCATGGCGTCGGACGGGGACCCGGACCACCCCGCCGGGAGCACCGGGAACGTGTCGGTGAGCATCTCGGGGGACGAGTCGGACAAGATCGCGGGCTGGTTCACCGCGCTCGCGGAGGGCGGGGTGGTGGACGTCCCCTTCGAGAAGCAGATGTGGGGAGACCACTTCGGCCAGGTCACGGACCGGTTCGGCGTCCGCTGGCTGCTCAACGCCGCCGGGTAGAGTTCCGCGGATCGCACTCGACCCGGGGGACCCGTGCATCTCAAGAGCCTGACGCTGAAGGGCTTCAAGTCCTTCGCCTCGGCCACGACGCTGCGCCTCGAACCCGGGATCACCGCCGTCGTCGGGCCGAACGGGTCCGGGAAGTCCAACGTCGTCGACGCCATCTCCTGGGTCCTCGGCGAGCAGGGCGCCAAGGCGCTGCGTGGCGGGAAGATGGAGGACGTGATCTTCGCGGGCACGTCCGGGCGGCAGCCGCTCGGACGTGCCGAGGTCACGCTGACCATCGACAACTCCGACGGCGCGCTCCCCATCGAGTACTCCGAGGTCTCGATCACCCGGCGGATGTTCCGGGACGGGGCGGGCGAGTACGAGATCAACGGCAGCTCCTGTCGGCTGCTGGACATCCAGGAGCTGCTGTCGGACTCCGGCATCGGCCGGGAGATGCACGTCGTGGTCGGGCAGGGCCAGCTCGACACGATCCTGCGGTCCAAGCCCGAGGAGCGGCGCGCCTACATCGAGGAGGCGGCGGGCGTCCTCAAGCACCGCAAGCGCAAGGAGAAGGCGCTGCGGAAGCTGGACGCGATGCAGGCCAACCTCACCCGGCTCACGGACCTGACCACCGAGCTGCGGCGCCAGCTGAAGCCGCTGGGCCGCCAGGCGGAGATCGCGCGCAAGGCGCAGCAGGTGCAGTCCGAGCTGCGGGACTCGCGCATCCGGCTCGCGGCGGACGACATCGTCACGCTGCGGGACTCCCTCGCCCGCGAGGAGGCGGACGAGCAGCAGGCCCGGGCACGGCGGGCCGAGGTGGCGGCACAGCTGGACGAGGCCCGCGCGGTCCAGTCCGAGCTGGAGGAGGCCCTCGCGGCGGACGCGCCGCGCCTGCAGGCCGCGCAGGACACCTGGTACGCGCTGTCCGCGCTGGCCGAGCGGCTGCGGGGCACCGTCCGGCTGGCCGAGGAGCGTGCCCGACACCTCGCCTCCGCGGGCGAGGCGCGCCCGCCCGGCCGGGACCCGGACGAGCTGGACGCCGAGGCGGACCTGGTCGCCGAGCAGGAGGACGAGCTGGTCGCGGGGGTCCTGGAGGCCCGGCAGCGGCTGGCCGAGGTGCTGGAGGAGCGCGCCGAGCACGAGCGCACCCTGCAGGCCGCCGAACGGGCGCACCTGGCGGCGGTGCGGGCCATCGCCGACCGGAGGACGGGCCTGGCCACCCTGGCGGGCAAGGCCGAGGCGCTGCGGTCCTCGGCTGCGGCGACGGCGGAGGAGATCGAGCGGCTCTCGGAGGCACTCGGCGAGGCCGAGGCCCGGATCGGCGAGGCCGCCGAGGAGCTGGAGGCCGCGCGCGAGGAGCTCGGGGTGCTCGCGGAGGCGGACGCCGGCGACCTGGCCGAGCGGGTCGAGTCGGCGGGGGAGGGCCACGAGTCGGCCGCGGCGCGGGTGCGGGAGCTGGTCGCACAGGAGCGGGAGCTGGAGAAGCAGCGGGCGCACTGGCGGGCCCGGGTGGACGCGTTGTCGGTCGGGTTGGCGCGCAAGGACGGCACCGGCGCGCTGCTGGAGTCCGGGTCGGCGGGCGTGCTCGGCGCGGTCGCCGAGTTGATCGAGGTCGCGCCGGAGGCGAGGACCGCGATCGCCGCGGTGCTCGGGGAGCTGGCCGAGGGTGTCGCGGTCGCGGGGCCGGGCGCCGCCGTCGAGGCCCTCCGCGACCTGCGCGCAGGCGACCACGGCGCCGCGACCCTCCTGGTCGGCACCCCCGCCCCCACGACCCCGCCCCGAGACCCCGCGAGTGCGACCCAGCAGCCCACGAGTGCGACAGGACAGCCCGCGAGTGCGACAGCACGGCCCGCGAGTGCGACAGCAGGGCACGCGAGTGGCACGCCGGGCACCGGTGGCGCGGTGGGTGCGGGCGGGCGGGTCGCGCTGCCCGTCGCCGACGCGGCCCCGCCCGCGGGGCGCTGGGCGGCCGAGGCCGTGCGCGCGCCCGGCGGACTGGCCGCGGCGGTCGCGGTGGTGCTGGAGCGGGTCGTGCTGGTCGGGTCGCTGGACGACGCGCGGGTGGTCGCCGAGGCCGGGCTGGTGGCCGTCACCGCCGAGGGGGACGTGCTCGAGCTGCACCGTGCCCGTGGCGGGTCGGGTGGGGGCGGGGGCGCGCTGGAGGTGCAGGCCGCCGTCGACGAGGCCGTCGCCGCACGGGACGCCACCGACGCCGAGCTCGCCCGGCTGCGCCCCGCGCTCGACGGGGCCCGGGCCGAGGAGGCGGCTCGCAAGCAGGAGGTCGAGGCCGCGACCGCCGCGCGGCGGACCGCCGAGCAGCGGCGGTCCGCGGCGGGCAGCCAGCTGGGGCGGCTGGAGCAGGTCGTCCGTTCGGCCGAGCAGGAGGCGCAGCGGCTGCGGCAGCGGCGCGATGCCGTCGAGTCCCGGCGGTCGGACTCGCTGCTTGCCCTGGAGGCCGCCGAGCAGCAGCTGTCCGTGGCGGAGGGCGAGCCGGTGGACGACGAGCCGGACACCGAGGTCCGGGACACCGCCGCGGACAACCTCGCCGCCGCCCGGTCCGAGGAGGTCGAGTGCAGGCTCGCGCTGCGCACCGCGGAGGAGCGGGCGCGCGCGATCGCCGGGCGCGCGGACTCCCTGCGCAGGCAGGCCGCGTCGGAGCGGCAGGCGAGGGCACGGGCCGAGGCGGCCCGCCGGGAACGGGAGCGGGGTGCCGCCGTCGCCGAGCTGGTGACCGGCGCCGGGGCGAGGGCGCTGGAGCGCATGGAGGTCTCGCTCGCCTCGGCCGCCGCCGAGCGGGACGAGGTCGCCGCCGCCCGGGCGGACCGGGAGGCCGCGCTCACCGAGGCGCGCGCGACCAGCGGTCGGCTGTCCGGGCTGCTGGACAAGCTCGTCGACGCCGTCCACCGGGACGAGGTCGCGCGCGCCCAGTCGCGGCTGCGGTTGGAGCAGCTCGTCGAGAAGGCGCTGGGGGACTTCGGGATCGGCGTGGACGACCTGGTCGCCGAGTACGGCCCCGCGGTCGGGGTGCCGCCCTCGCCCGCGGAGATGGCGGAGTACGAGGCGGCCAAGGAGCGCGGCGAGGACGTCGTCGCGCCGCCCGCGATGCCGTTCGACCGGCCGACCCAGGAGCGCCGGGCGAAGCGCGCCGAACGGGACCTCTCGCTGCTGGGCAAGGTCAACCCGCTGGCGCTGGAGGAGTTCGCGGCGCTCGAGGAGCGCTACACGTTCCTCTCCACGCAGCTCGAGGACCTCAAGAACACCCGCCGTGACCTGCTCACCGTCGTCCGCGAGGTGGACGACAAGATCCTCGAGGTGTTCACGCAGGCGTACACGGACGTCGCGCGGGAGTTCGAGACGGTGTTCGCCACGCTCTTCCCGGGCGGCGACGGACGGCTCGTGCTCACCGACCCGGACGACATGCTGACGACGGGCATCGAGGTGGAGGCCCGACCTCCGGGCAAGAAGGTCAAGCGGCTGTCGCTGCTCTCCGGCGGCGAGCGCTCGCTCACCGCCATGGCGCTGCTGGTCGCGATCTTCCGCGCCCGGCCCTCGCCCTTCTACGTGCTGGACGAGATCGAGGCCGCCCTGGACGACGCGAACCTCCGCAGGCTCATCTCGCTGATGGAGGAGCTGCGCGAGACCTCGCAGCTGATCGTGATCACCCACCAGAAGCCCACGATGGAGGTCGCCGACGCGCTCTACGGCGTCTCCATGCGCGGAGATGGCATCACCACCGTCATCTCCCAGCGCCTCCGCCCCGCCTCGTAACCCGCGGCGCGGCGCTCCCGGCGGCGTGGAAGGCTGGGGGTGTGACGACGCAGACCCTCTGGATCCTCGTAGCAGTGGTCGCGGTGATCGTGCTGATCGCGCTGGTCGCGGGCCTCACCATCAGCCGCCGCCGGAAGATCAGTCTGCGCGAGGCCGAGGAGCTCGAGGCCGCCGAGCAGCCGAAACCCCGCCAGGGCAACGTGTACAAGCCCACCGGCGCCTTCGACTTCTCGGCGGGCGGCGAGACGGCGACGGCCGAGCGCCCCACCACCCCGGAACCGGCGAGCGACACCGCCGCCACCGTCGCGCCCGAGTCCGCCGCCACCGAGTCCGCCGCCACCGAGTCCGCCGCCACCGAGTCCGCCGCCACCGAGTCCGCCGCCACTGAGACCGCCGCCACCGAGACCGCCGCCACCGAGTCCGCCACCGAGACCGCCGTCCCGCGGTCCGTCGCACCGGAGACCACCACTCCCGAGTCCCCCGACCTGGAGACCCCGGCCGCCGCGGGGACCGCGTCCGGCACCGTCGTGACCGGCCCGACGCAGGTCACCGGAACCGACGAGCCGACCAGGACCCGCCCGCCCGGGGACGAGCTGACCGGCACTGCGGACGACGTCCGCACCCCGCCCCGCGGCCTGCCGACGGGCGGCACCGCCACCGAGGCGCGCACGCCCCCGGAGGGCATCGCGGTGGTCCGGGAGCCGGACACCGCCACCCCGCCGGACGGCCTCCCGGCCACCCCGGCCGCGGACACCACGACCGCGCCCCCGACCACTGCGCCCCCGACCACCGCGCCCCCGACCACCGCGCCCCCGACCACCGCGCCCCCGACCACCGCGCCGCCCACCCCCACCGAGCAGATCGCCCCGGCCGAGGGGCGGATCGAGCGGCTGCGCGGCAACCTCGCCCGATCCCGCTCGGCGTTCGGGCAGAGCCTGCTCGGGCTGTTGGGCGGCGGTGAGCTGGACGAGGAGTCGTGGGAGGACGTCGAGGCCACGCTGCTGCAGGCGGACCTCGGCCCCGAGACGACCGGCGAGATCGTCGAAACGCTGCGCACCGAGCTGGCCCGCAAGGCGGTCCGCACCCCCGCCGAGGCGAAGGCCCTGCTCCGCCAGGTCCTGACCGACGCCCTGCGTACCGACATGGACCGCTCGATCCGCGCACTGCCGCACGACGGGCGGCCCGGGGTGCTGCTCGTCGTCGGGGTGAACGGCACGGGCAAGACCACCACCACCGGCAAGCTGGCCCGGGTGCTCGTCGCCGGGGGCAGGCACGTCGTCCTCGGCGCCGCCGACACCTTCCGCGCGGCCGCCGCCGAGCAGCTGCAGACCTGGGGGGAGCGGGCGGGCGCCGTCGTCGTCCGGGGTGCCGAGGGGGCCGACCCGGCCGCCGTCGCGTTCGACGCGGTGAAGCGCGGGACCGCGGACGGCGCGGACGTCGTGCTGCTGGACACCGCGGGCAGGCTGCACACCAAGACCGGCCTGATGGACGAGCTGGGCAAGGTGAAGCGGGTCGTCGAGAAGCAGGCCGAGGTGGACGAGGTCATCCTCGTCCTGGACGCGACGACCGGTCAGAACGGCATGATCCAGGCCCGGGTCTTCGGCGAGGTGGTCAAGGTCACGGGGATCGCGCTGACCAAGCTGGACGGCACGGCGAAGGGCGGCATCGTCTTCCGCGTGCAGCGCGAGCTCGGGGTGCCCGTGAAGCTCGTCGGGCTCGGTGAGGGGCCGGACGACCTGGCGCCCTTCGAGCCCGGAGCGTTCGTCGACGCCCTCCTCGGATGATCACCCACGGTCGGTGACGCGGCAGCGAACAGCACGAAACGGTCACATTTCCGGTCACGGAGTGCTCACGGTCGGTCGCAGGACGGTTACGAAACCTGGATGTAACTCGCCGAGGAACGGGGTTCACGGCGCTGAAACATAGGGCCATCTTCCCGGAAACATCCCGCTTGGATTCTCTCGGCACCTGCCGCGCCGACGGTGCGGTGACGAACGGGAGGGAGTTCCGTGGAAGGCTTCGACAGCGGCGATACCGCGTGGATGCTCGCGAGCACTGCGTTGGTGCTGTTCATGACGCCCGGTCTTGCGTTCTTCTACGGGGGCATGGTTCGTAGCAAGAGCGTCCTGAACATGATGATGATGAGCCTCTCCTCGATGGGGCTCGTCGGCGTCCTGTGGGTGCTCTACGGCTACTCCATCGCCTTCGGGAACGACGTCGGCGGCGGCCTGCTGGGCAACCCCTTCGAGGCCTGGGGCCTGAAGGGTCTGTTCGTGGGCACGTACTCGGCCGACGTCGCCGAGTCGTCCTACGTGCTGTCCGGCTCGATCCCGGCGCTGGTGTTCGTGGGCTTCCAGGCCACGTTCGCCATCATCACCGTCGCCCTCATCTCGGGCGCCGTCGCGGACCGCATGAAGTTCGGCGCGTGGATGCTCTTCGCGGGCCTCTGGGCGACCATCGTCTACTTCCCGGTCGCGCACTGGGTGTTCGCCTTCGACAGCGACACCGTGACCGGTGGCTGGATCGCCAACCAGCTCAAGGCGATCGACTTCGCCGGTGGTACCGCGGTCCACATCAACGCCGGTGTCGCGGCGCTCGCGCTGGCCATCGTCGTCGGCAAGCGCAAGGGCTGGCCGCGTGAGCCCATGCGGCCGCACAACCTGACCCTGGTCATGTTGGGCGCGGGCATCCTGTGGTTCGGCTGGTTCGGCTTCAACGCCGGTTCGGCCCTGGGCGCCAACGGCACCGCCGCCTTCGCGATGATCAACACGATCGTCGCGACCTGTGCCGCGATGCTCGGCTGGCTCGTCACCGAGCGCATCCGGGACGGCAAGGCCACCAGCCTCGGCGCCGCCTCCGGCATCGTCGCGGGTCTGGTCGGCATCACGCCGTCCTGTTCCTCGGTCTCGCCGTTGGGCGCGATCCTGCTCGGCGCGATCTGTGGTGTCCTCTGCGCCCTGGCTGTCGGCCTGAAGTTCCGCTTCGGCTACGACGACTCGCTCGACGTCGTCGGCGTCCACCTCGTCGGTGGTCTCGCCGGCACCATCCTGGTCGGCTTCCTGGCCGACCCGGGCTCCCCGGCCGCGGTCGCGGGCCTGTTCTACGGCGGTGGCGTCGACCAGCTCTGGCGCCAGGTCGTCGGTGCGCTCGCGGTCCTGTTCTACTCGGGCATCCTGACCTTCGTCATCGCGCTGATCGTCAAGGCGATCTTCGGTGGGAGGATCCGGCTCAGCGAGGAGGACGAGACCACGGGCATCGACGAGTCGGAGCACGCCGAGACGAGCTACGACTTCTCGAGCCACCGCGGGCTGCCGGGCAACGCGGGGACCCCGCGTCCCGACGCCGCCACGGTGGGTGCCCAGTCGGTCGTCGCAGGTAAGGAAGGCTGACCCGCATGAAGCTCATCACCGCGATCGTCAAGCCGTTCGTGCTGGAGGACGTCAAGGGCGCCCTCGAGCAGATCGGGGTCCTCGGAATGACCGTCTCCGAGGTCCAGGGCTACGGCAGGCAGAAGGGTCACACCGAGGTCTACCGCGGCGCGGAGTACTCGGTGGACTTCGTGCCCAAGGTCCGGGTGGAGGTCGTCGCGGACGACACCCTCGCGGACAAGGTGGTCGACGCGGTCGTCGAGGCCGCGCGCACCGGCAAGATCGGCGACGGGAAGGTCTGGGTCTCCCCGGTCGAGACCGTCGTCCGGGTCCGGACCGGCGAGCGCGGGACCGACGCGATCTGACGTCCCCTCCGTCGTGAGGCCGCTGGGGCCCGTCGTGTCGATCTCGGCACGGCGGGCCTCCGGCGTCTCCCCACCGGATGCCGGATTCCTCCCGTTCGTCCCGCTTCGCGACGGGGCGACGCGCCCACCATCGATCGGAGAACATACGCGATGATGCTCGTGACGGCGATCGTTAAGCCCTTCGCCCTGGACGACGTCCGGGCCGGACTGGAGCGGCTCGACGTGGCAGGCATGACGGTCAGCGAGGTGACCGGCTACGGCCGTCAGCGCGGCCACACCGAGGTCTACCGCGGCGCGGACTACCAGGTGGACTTCGTGCCGAAGGTGCGGATCGAGATCGTCGTGGACGACGCGGTGCTGGAGAAGACGATCGACACCGTCGTGCAGGCCTCCCGGACCGGGAAGATCGGTGACGGGAAGGTCTGGGTGGTCCCGTTGGAGACCGTCGTGCGGGTGCGGACCGGGGAGCGGGGCCCGGACGCGCTGTGAGCCATCTGAACTGCACCGACGGTCGAGCGGGTCGGTGACGGCGGTGGGATCGGGGCCCGCCTCGGGGTCCGCGGACGACCTGGTCAGGGCGAAGGCGGTCCTGCTCGACCAGCACGGCGGACGACGTCGGCTCGCACCGGACGCACTGCGGACGGCGCTGGTCGACCTGCACGACTTCTGGCTCTCCTCGCGCTGCGCCGCGATCGGGATCACCGACCGCGCGGCACTGGTCGCCGTCGGCGCGCTCGGCAGGCGCGAGCTCTGCCCCTACTCGGACCTGGACCTCGTGCTGCTGCACGACGGCCGCAAGGACGTCGACCGGCTCGCCGAGCAGCTCTGGTACCCGCTGTGGGACGCGGGCGTGGGCCTGGACCACTCGGTGCGCACCCCCGGGCAGGCCGTCCAGGTCGCGGCCACGGACCTGCGCGCCGCCTACGGGTTGCTGGAGCTGCGCCACATCGCGGGCGACCCGGCACTGTCGGAGAAGGTCGCGCAGGCGGTCCGCCAGGCCTGGCGGGCCGGCATGCGCAACCGCTTCGACGAGATCGCGGACTCCGCGCGGGACCGGTGGGCCAAGGTCGGGGACGTCGCGCACCGGGTCGAGCCGGACCTCAAGTCCGGGCACGGCGGGCTGCGGGACATCCAGCTGCTGGACCATCTCGCCGTCGCGCAGCTGGTGGACCGGCCGTCGGGTGAGGTGCTCGAGGCGCGGATGCTGCTGCTGGACGTGCGCACCGAGCTGCACCGCCTCTCCGGCCGCGCGCGGGACGTGCTGCGCGCGCAGGAGGCGGACGAGATCGCGACGATCCTCGAGCTGGGGGACCGGTTCGACCTCGCCAGGGCGATCTCCGGGGCCGCTCGCGCCGTCGCGTTCGCCGCGGAGGTGGGGTTGCGCGCCGCGAAGGCCGCGCTGCCGCGCCGCGGACTGTCCGCCCTGCGGCGGGCGCCGGTGCGCAGGCCGCTGGACTCCGGTGTCGTCGAGCACGCGGGGGAGGTCTCGCTGGCGCGAGACGCCACCGCGAACCGGGATCCCGCGCTGGTCCTCCGGGTCGCCGCGGTGGCCGCGCGGACCGGGCTGCCGGTGGCCGCGGGCACGCTGGCGCGGCTCGCCGAGACCGCGCCCGAGCTGCGCGAACCGTGGCCGCGAGCCGCGCTGGGCGAGCTGCTGTCGCTGCTCGGCACCGGCGAGGGCATGGTCGACGTGATCGAGGCGCTGGACCGCACCGGTCTGTGGGGCAGGCTCTTCCCCGAGTGGGGCGCGGTGCGGGACCTCCCGCCGCGGGACCGAGCGCACGTCTGGACCGTGGACCGCCACCTCGTCGAGACGTGCGCGCAGTCGGCGAAGCTGACCACCCGGGTCTCGCGGCCGGACCTGCTGCTGGTCGGGGCGCTGCTGCACGACATCGGCAAGGGCCGCGGCGGGGACCACTCGGAGGTCGGGGAGTCGCTGGCGCTGCAGATCGGGCGCAGGCTCGGCTTCGGCCCGCACGACGTCGAGACCCTCGGCGCGATGGTCCGCCACCATCTGCTGCTGCCGCACACCGCCACCCGCCGGGACCTGGACGACCCGTCCACGCTGCGCCGGATCGCGGACACCCTCGGCGGCAGCCCGCTGCTGCTGGACCTGCTCGACGCGCTCGCCGAGGCGGACTCCCTGGCCACCGGCCCGGGGGTGTGGACGCCGTGGAAGCGCGCGCTGATCCGGGACCTGACCGCCCGGGTGCGGGCGGAGATGATCGGCGAGCCGCCGCCGGGACCGGTGCAGCTCGCGGACTCCGCGGCCAAGGCGGCGGAGGAGCTCGTCGCGTTGGTGGTCGCGGACGGCACCGCCCAGCTGCGGCTACTCGCCGAGGACGACCTCGCGACCGTGGTGTCGGTGGTCCCGGACCGTCCGGGCGCACTGTCCGCCGCGGCCGGGGTACTGGCGCTGCACTCGCTGGACGTCCACGCCGCGGAGGTGCACGTCGACCGCGGGGTGGCCGTGGCCAGCTTCGCGGTGTCGCCGCGCTTCGGCGGCCTGCCGGACCCGATGCTGCTGCGCAGCGAGCTGGTCCGGGTGCTCGACGGGACCCTGGAGCTGGGGGAGGCGTTGGCGCGCAAGGAACGCGACTACGCGCCGACCTCGGAGGTGGCCGAGCGGACCGCTCCGCCACGGGTCCTGTGGTTCGACGACGAGGCGACCGGCGCCGTCGTCCTCGAGCTGAGGGGCCGCAACCGGATCGGGCTGCTGCACCGGGTGGCGGGCGCGCTGGAGAAGGAGGGGATCGACACCCGCTGGGCGCGCGTGGAGACCCTGGGCGCCTCGGTCGTCGACTCCTTCGGCGTCTCGGGTTCCGGCCCCGAGGGCCACATCCCCCGCCCCGACCGCACACGCATCGAACAGGCGGTCCTGGTGGCCGCGGGCGATCGCCCGGTGCCCACCCGCTGAGGCCCGCTGTGAACGTCCGGGCGGACGGAACGAACGGGACCGATCGGACGTTGGCCGCCCATGACCCGCGCACTTCCCGCTCCCGGCGACACCCCCCGCCGCGCCCTCCCCGTGCCCGGCGGCCCGGTGTGCCTCGACGTCCCCGGTCGGGCGTTGCTGCTGGTCGCGGGGGTGCCGGGGGCGGGGAAGAGCACGCTGCTGCGCAGGCTTCCGCCGGGGGACGGGGTGCGGGTCCTCGACTCCGAGGTTCAGCGGGCCGTACTCGGGCGGGTGTTCCCGGGGATGCCGTACCCGCGGCTGCGGCCGTGGGTCCACCTGCTGCACCGGCTCGCGGTCGTCGCGGCGGCGTGCGGGGCGGCGCCGACGGTCGTCGTGCACCTGCCCGCCACCGGGCGCGGCCTGCGCTCGGCCGTGGTCGTCCTCGCCCGGCTGACCGGCCGCACCCCGCACCTGCTGTGGATCGAGGCGCCCGCCGGGGAGGCGCTGCGGGGGCAGGCCGAACGCGGCCGGGTCGTGGAGCGGGGCTCGTTCGCCCGGCACGTGGCGCGTGCCGAGGGCGTGGCGTCGAGGATCCGGGGGGACGGCCTGGGCGAGGGTTGGGTCGGGGAGACCGCGCTGGAGCGCCGCGAGGCCGCGGCGGGCCTCGCGCTCGCCCGGTCCGCGGCGTCGGCGGATCCGCGGCGCTGAGCCGCACCGGACCGCCTGCATACCCCCGCGATCGGCCCGTAGACTCGCCTGCGTGTTCGACACCCTGAGCGACCGCCTGTCCGGAGCGCTGCGTGACCTGCGCGGCAAGGGCCGGCTGTCCGACGCCGACATCGACACCACGGCGCGCGAGATCCGCATCGCGCTGCTCGAGGCCGACGTCGCGCTGCCCGTGGTGCGCGCGTTCATCACCCGGATCAAGGAGCGGGCCAAGGGCGTCGAGGTCAGCCAGGCGCTGAACCCGGCCCAGCAGGTCGTCAAGATCGTCAACGAGGAGCTCGTCGGGATCCTCGGCGGCGAGACGCGGCGGCTCGCGCTGGCCAAGGAGCCGCCGAGCGTGATCATGCTCGCCGGCCTCCAGGGTTCCGGCAAGACCACGCTCGCGGGCAAGCTCGCCAAGTTCCTGGGCGGGCAGGGGCACACCCCGCTGCTCGTGGCCTGTGACCTGCAGCGTCCGAACGCCGTCAACCAGCTGCAGATCGTCGGCGAGCGGGCCGGGGTGCCCACGTTCGCGCCCGAGCCCGGCAACGGCGTCGGCGACCCGGTCGACGTGGCGCGGCGCGGCATCGCGTTCGCCCGCGAGAAGCAGTACGACATCGTCATCGTCGACACCGCGGGTCGTCTCGGTGTGGACGCGGAGCTGATGCGGCAGGCGTCGGACATCAAGGCGGCGGTCCAGCCGAACGAGACCCTGTTCGTCGTCGATGCGATGATCGGTCAGGACGCGGTGGCCACGGCCGAGGCGTTCCGGGACGGCGTCGGGTTCAGCGGCGTGGTCCTCACCAAGCTGGACGGGGACGCCCGCGGTGGTGCGGCGCTGTCGGTCCGCGAGGTCACCGGCCAGCCGATCCTCTTCGCGTCCAACGGCGAGAAGCTCGAGGACTTCGACGTCTTCCACCCGGACCGCATGGCGTCGCGGATCCTGGGCATGGGGGACCTGCTCACCCTGATCGAGCAGGCCGAGCACGTCTTCGACGCCGAGCAGTCGCAGAAGGCCGCGCAGAAGATCTCCTCCGGCGAGCTGTCGCTGGAGGACTTCCTCGAGCAGATGCTCGCCATCCGCAAGATGGGCCCGATCGGCAACATCCTGGGCATGCTCCCCGGCGCGAACTCCGCGCAGATGAAGGAGGCGCTCGCCCAGGTCGACGACAAGCAGCTGGACAAGCTGCAGGCGATCATCCGCGGCATGACGCCCGCGGAGCGCGCCGACCCGAAGATCATCAACGGGTCGCGCAGACTGCGCATCGCCAACGGCTCCGGGGTCACCGTCTCGGACGTGAACGACCTGGTCAACCGGTTCTTCGAGGCCCGCAAGCAGATGAAGGCGATGGCGGGTCAGTTCGGCTTCGGCGGCGCGGGCCGCTCGGCCACGCGCAAGCAGGTCAAGAACAAGCGCAAGGCCAAGCAGGCCAAGAAGGGCGGGCGGCCGAACCGGGCCCCCGCGAACCCGTTCGGTGCCGATCTGTCGCAGATGCCGCCGAGCCTGCAACAGATGCCCCCGGGCCTGGACGGGCTGCCCGCGGACTTCGACATCAGCAAACTGAACTTCGGGGACAAGAAGGGCAAGTAGGTGGCCCTGCACCTGCGCGGCACCGTCCTGCCGGACGGGGGCCGCGACCTGTACGTCGACGACGCCGGACTGGTCAGCGCCTCGCCCGTACCCGGGGCGGACGCGGTCGACGCCCCGTTCATCCTGCCAGGGCTGGTGGACGCGCACTGCCACGTCGGCATCGCGACCGGCGGATCGGCCGCGACCCTGGAGGAGTGCGAGGAGCAGGCGGTCACCGAGCGCGGGGCGGGCGCCCTGCTGCTGCGGGACTGCGGTTCGCCCACGGACACGACCGCGCTGCGCGGCCGCCCGGACCTGCCGGAGATCATCCGGGCCGCGCGGCACCTGGCCCGGCCCAAGCGCTACATCCCCGGCCTGGCGATCGACCTGGACGACCCCGCCCTGCTGCCGGACGCCGTCGCCGCGCAGGCCGCGGCGGGCGACGGGTGGGTCAAGCTCGTGGGGGACTGGATCGACCGGGGCGTCGGGGACCTGGCCCCGCTCTGGCCGGACGACGTGCTCGAGGCCGCCATCGACGCCGCGCACGCCGCGGGCGCCCGCGTGACCGCGCACGTCTTCGGCACGGACGCCCTTCCCGGCCTGATCGAGGCCGGGATCGACTGCATCGAACACGGCACGGGCCTCACGGACGAGCTGATCGCCGAGATGGCCTCGCGGGGCACCGCGCTGGTCCCCACACTGATCAACATCGACAACTTCCCGGACATCGCCGCGGGCGCGAGCCGGTACCCCGTCTACGCCGAGCACATGCGGGACCTGCACCGGACCGTGCGGGACACCGTCGGCAAGGCGCTCGACGCCGGGGTGCCCGTCTTCGCGGGCACGGACGCGGGCGGCGGGATCCGGCACGGCCGGATCGCGGAGGAGGTCGAGGCGCTGCACCGGGCCGGGCACCCGGACGCCGTCGGTGCCGCCTGCTGGGCGGCGCGGGTGTGGCTCGGCCGTCCGCTGCTGGACCCGGGCGCACCCGCCGACCTGGTGGTGTACCGCGAGGACCCGCGTGTCGACCCGGCGATCCTGCGGGACCCGGCGCTCGTCCTGCTCGGCGGCCGCGCCTACTGAGACCGCGGGCGATGGGGCGGCCCCCGCACGGCGCCGGTAGCGTCGTCCGTGTGGGCCAGCCCGACTCTCCCGACCCGCGCACCGCCACCCCGACAGGGGAGCCGTCCGCCGGGTCCGTCGTCCCCGGCCCGAGCGAGCCCGGTCGACCGGTCGCCGGTCGAGCCCTGCCCGACTCGTCACCGCCCGATTCGTCTCCGCTCGATTCGTGTCCGCCCGGTCCAGGTGAGCCCGGTCCGCCCCGCCCGCTGGTGGCGGGGGAGCTGCCGCACCGGTGGGGGATCTGGTCGTACGTCCTGGTCGAGGTGCTGTTCCTCGCCGTCTCGTTCGCGATCGGCCGGCTGCTCGTCGGGCCCGACGGCCCCACCGCCACGGGTGTGATCCTCGGCCTCTCCGTGCCGACCCTGCTCGCCGCGGGCGTCGCGCTGCTGATCACGCGGGTCCGGGGCAACGGGCCGCGGATCGACCTGGGCCTGCACTGGACGGCCCGGGACGTCGGGATCGGTCTGCTGTTCGGGTTCGGCGGGCTGATCCTGAGCATCCCGGCGTCGCTGGTGTTCGTCGCGGTCGTGGGCGAGGAGAACGCGACGACCGCCGTCGGGCAGGCGTTCAGCGGCCTGGAGGTGGGCTGGCCCGTCGCGCTGCTTGTGTTCGTCCTCGTCGCGTTCGTGGCACCCGCCTGCGAGGAGATCGTGTACCGCGGCCTGCTCTGGGGGGCGGTGACCAAGCACGGCGCGAACCGGTGGGTGGCGTTCGCGATCACCACCGTGCTGTTCGCGGTGGCCCACCTGGAGCTGACCCGCACGCCGTTGTTGCTGGTCGTGGCGCTGCCGATCGGCCTCGCGCGGGTCGTCACCGGGCGGCTGCCCGCCAGTATCGTGGCGCACCAGGTGAACAACCTGGTCCCCGCGCTGGCCCTGGCGCTGGCGCTGACCGGGGGGATCCCGCTCGGCGTGTAGCGGGTCTGGCAGAATGGGGCGTCAGGTCCGTGGCCGGCCCTCTACCGTCGCCGCGGCCGATCCAGTAACACGAGTGAGCGAGCCGTACCCCCACGCGGTCCTGCGCTGACTCACGAGCAGCACACACGATCCGCGAGGAGCACCGAAGAGCGTGGCCGTCAAGATCAAGCTGATGCGTCTGGGCAAGATCCGTCAGCCGTACTACCGCGTCGTCGTCGCCGACTCGCGCACCCGCCGCAACGGGCGCGCGATCGAGACCATCGGCAAGTACCACCCCAAGAACGAGCCGAGCCTCATCGAGATCGACTCGGAGCGCGCGCAGTACTGGCTGGGTGTCGGCGCGCTGCCGACCGAGCCGGTGCAGCACCTGCTCGAGATCACCGGGGACTGGCAGAAGTTCAAGGGCCTGCCCGGCACCGAGGGCACCCTGAAGCCGCAGCCGGAGAAGGTCGACAAGCTGGCCCGCTTCAACGCGGCGCTGGCGGCGGCGGGCGAGGAGCCCGCCACCGAGGCGACCACCCCGAAGAAGAAGGCCCCGAAGGCCGAGAAGGCCGACTCCGACGACACCGCCGCTGAGTCGACCGAGTCGTGAGCGTGCTGGCGGACGCCCTGGAGCACCTGGTCCGGGGCATCGTCGACCACCCGGAAGAGGTGCGGGTCGAGCTCGTCACCAACCGGCGGGGCCGCACGCTGGAGGTCCGGGTGCACCCCGAGGACCTCGGTAAGGTCATCGGCCGCGGCGGGCGCACCGCGACGGCGCTGCGCACCGTGATGGGCGGCATCGGCGGTCGGGGCGTGCGGGTCGATGTCGTCGACACCGACCGATAGGTCGTCGTCGGGACGGCCCGAGGGATCGTCCTCGGGTCGGGCCGTTGGAGCGTCGCCGGGCAGGCCCGGTCGGGCTCCGCGGCGGGCGTCGTCGGCCGGTTTGCGGCGACCCGCCGCGCCGACCCCGCAGGCCGTTGCGCCTGCGGGGGACGTGCTGGTGGGGATCGTGGCGAAGGTCCACGGGCTGCGCGGCGAGCTCGCCGTGGAGATCCGCACGGACTCGCCCGAGGAGCGCTTCGCGGCGGGCTCCGTGCTGCGGGCCCGCAGGCGCGGCGCGCCGGACACCACGCTGACCGTGGAGAGCAGCCGTCCCCACTCGGGGCGGCTGCTCGTCCGTTTCACCGAGGCTCCGGACCGGACCGCGGCCGAGGGGCTGCGCGGCGTGCAGCTGCTGGTCCCGGCCGCCGACCTGGCCCCGCCGGAGGACCCGGACGAGTTCCACCCCCACCAGCTCGAGGGCCTGCGGGCCGAGCTGGCGGACGGGTCGCTCGTCGGGATCGTCCGGGAGGTCGTGCTCGGGCCGGGCGGTGACCTGCTGGCCGTGTCCCGCGAGGGTAGGCCGGACGCACTCGTCCCCTTCGTCACCGAGATCGTCCCGACGATCGACCTGGCAGGCGGCCGGGTGGTGCTCGAACCCCCTGAGGGACTGCTCGACCTGGACGTCTGAGAGAGGGCCCCACCGCTGGTGGGGCCCTTTTTCGCGCCCCGTCCGTCAACGTGGGTTGACGACCCGCTATCGTCAACGTAGGTTGACGGTCATGGCGGATGCGACATCGGTGGCGGCGGCGGCGTCCAGCAAGGACCCGCACGTCGGGCTGGCCGCGGTGGCGGCCCTGCGCGGTCTGCAGGAGGCCCTGGAGGAGCTCCAGGTGGGCAACGCCCGCGCCCAGGGCTGGTCCTGGGCCCAGATCGCGGGGGTGCTGCAGGTGAGCAAACAGGCCGTGCACAAGAAGTACCGGCGGCTCGGGAACTAGAGGGGAGCGGCGATGTTCGAGAAGTTCACGGTGGGGGCGCGCACGGTCGTCGTGGCGGCGCAGGAGGACGCGCGGGAGCGCAGGCAGGCGAAGATCCGGACCGAGAACCTGTTGGTCAGCCTGTACCGGGACCAGGAGTCGGCGGCGGTGGCGCTGCTGCGGGAGGCCGGGGTCTCCCTCGACGACGTGGAGGCGGAGGTGGAGCGGCTGGCGGAGGCGGAGTCCACGCCGGACGCGGGCAAGCTGGCCACGCTCGGCATCGACCTCGACGAGGTGCGGCGCGCCGCCGAGGAGACCTTCGGCCCCGGGGCGCTGGAACGCACCCAGGCGGGCAAGCAGCGGCGGATGTTCGGCCACATCCCCTTCGACGCCCCCTCGAAGAAGGCGTTGGAGCTGTCGCTGCGCGAGGCGCTGCGGTTGAAGCAGAAGGAGATCCGCAGCGAGCACGTGCTGCTGGGACTGCTCCACGCAGAAGGCGGCGCGGCGCACCACATCCTCGCGGCGAAGGGCGTCACGCTCGACGGGATGCGCGCGGCCGTGGCGGATCTCGGCGAGCCCGGCTGACCCTCGATCGGGCACCGGCCGTCGGAGGACCACCGCGGGTGCCTCCGGCCGCCTCTGACAGGATCCGCGCGGTGCGGATCGACGTCGTGACGATTTTCCCCGGGTACCTCGCCCCGCTGCGCGAGGCGCTGCTGGGTCGGGCGATCGAGAAGGGGCTGATCGACGTCGCCGTCCACGACCTGCGGGCCTGGACGCACGACGTCCACGGCGCGGTGGACGACTCCCCGTACGGCGGCGGGCCGGGGATGGTCATGAAGCCGCAGGTGTGGGGCGAGGCCCTGGACGGCGTGATCGGCGACTCGCAGGCCCGGCTGGTCGTCCCGACGCCGGCGGGCAGGCCCTTCACCCAGGCCACCGCCCACGACTGGGCGGGTGAGGAGCGGCTGGTCTTCGCGTGCGGCCGCTACGAGGGCATCGACCAGCGGGTGGTCGACCACTACGCGCAGCGGATGCCCGTGGACGAGGTCAGCATCGGCGACTACGTGCTGGTGGGCGGCGAGGTCGCGGTGCTGGTCATGGTCGAGGCGGTGGTCCGGCTGCTGCCGGGAGTGCTCGGCAACCCGCGCTCGGCGGCGGAGGACTCGTTCTCCGACGGGCTGCTCGAGGGGCCGTCCTACACCCGGCCGGAGGTCTGGCGGGACCTGCCGGTGCCGCCGGTGCTGCGCAGTGGCGACCACGCGGCCGTCGACCGCTGGCGCCGTGACCGGGCGCTGGAGCGCACCGCGGCGCGCAGGCCGGATCTGCTCGCCGCCCTGCCGCCGAGTAGTCTGGACGCCGCCGACCGGGCCGTGCTGGACGCCCTGGATGAGGGTTCCGGAAACCGGTCTGGCACTATGGACGAGTTGCCGCGCGCCGGACGTGCGCGTCGGCGCCCCCCGAGTGCGAGGACCGGCGCCCCGGCACGTGAGCTTGCAGTCGATGATCAGGACGAGGACGGACCCGAGCGATGAACACCCTGGACGACCTGGACGCACAGATCCTGCGCTCCGATATCCCCGCCTTCCGGCCGGGTGACACGCTCAAGGTGCACGTGAAGGTCATCGAGGGCAGCCGCTCCCGTGTCCAGGTGTTCCAGGGTGTCGTCATCCGCCGCCAGGGCTCGGGCGCCCGCGAGACCTTCACGGTCCGCAAGGTGTCCTTCGGTGTCGGCGTGGAGCGCACCTTCCCGGTACACACCCCGAACATCGACAAGATCGAGGTCTTCACCCGGGGCGACGTGCGCCGCGCGAAGCTCTACTACCTCCGTGACCTGCGCGGCAAGGCCGCGAAGATCAAGGAGAAGCGCGAGACCCCGACCGCGAGCTGAGCCCGTCACCCCCTCGTGACACGGCCCTGCCGTAGCCTCATCCCGTGGCGTCCTCCGAGCTCCCCGACGACCGTCGCTCCCGGCCCGCGGCCGGCACCCCGGCGGACGGTGCGGGTTCGGTGACGGGCGAGCGACCGCAGGGTCGGGTCCCCGGCACCGGGGCGAACGGCGCGCCGTTCCCCGGGCCGAGTGAGTACCCGCCCTCCGCGCCGCAGCGTCTGGGCGCGATGGGGAACGGTCGGCCCGGCCCTGTTCTGAACGGTCCGCACGGCGCCGCCCTCAACGGGGGTGGCCCGGCCCGGAACGGCAGGCCCGGCCCGATGCTCGACGGGGACAGGGCCGCGACCCACGGACAGGGCGTCGCCGGTCCGCCGCAGGGCAGGCCGCTCGGCCCGCCGCCGGGGTTCGGGCCGCCACCCGTCGCCCGTCCCGTCCGACCCCCGGTCCCGGACCGCTCGGGTCCGCGCCGGCTGCCGCCCCGCGCGCCGTCGCCGGACGACCGGCCCACGGACGTCGTCGAGCCGGTGGCCGACGCCCGCCCGGCGGGCGAGGTCGATCCCCAGCTGCGTGTCGACCCCACGGCCACGGGACCGGACGGCATTCCCGGGAGGCACCGCCGTCGGGCGGGGGCCTCGCCGGACGCCAACCCCGCCTCCAGCTACGTGCCGAAGCGCGCGCCGGGCACCCGCAAGCCGAAGTCCGGCAGGCGCCGCCGCTCCACGTTCTGGAAGGAGCTGCCGATCCTGATCGGGGTCGCGCTGGTCCTCACGATCGTGATCCAGGCCTTCCTCGCCAAGGTGTACGTGATCCCGTCGGGCTCGATGGAGACCACGCTGCACGGCTGCACCGGCTGCAACAACGACCGCGTGCTCGTCGACAAGGTCACCTACCGGTTCGGTGACCCGCAGCCCGGGGACGTCGTGGTGTTCCGCGGGCCGGACTCGTGGGTGAACACCGAGTTCACGGTCGCCGAGCCGACCAGCACCCTCGGCGAGATCAGCCAGCAGTTCCTGTCGCTGATCGGGCTCGCCCCGCCGGACGAGAAGGACTTCGTCAAGCGGGTCATCGCCGTGGGCGGGCAGACCGTGGCGTGCTGCGACTCCCGCAACCGCGTCCTGGTGAACGACCAGCCGCTGGACGAGCCCTACATCTACTACCTGCCCGAGGCAGGCCCGGCCCGGCAGATCCCCTTCGGCCCGATCACGGTGCCGCAGGGTGAGCTGTGGGTGATGGGGGACAGCCGCAACAACTCGTCGGACTCGCGGATCGACGGGCACGGCCCGATCCCGGTGGAGAACGTGATCGGCAAGGCCCGGCTCAAGGTGCTGCCGGTCGGCCGTTTCGGGTTCATCGACGACACCAACCCGCAGGGAGCGGCCGCCGCGCTCGCCGAAGGCGGGCTGCCGGTGGCCCTCGGTGCGATCGGTGTGCTGCCGTTCGCGCTGATCAGGCGGCGGATGCTCGAGCAGGAGGAGGAGTTCCTCCCCCGGCCGACCCGGCGCCGTCGCTAGGTGGTCGCCCCGGCACAGCGGCGGCCGCGCCGTCGGCGTCCCGCCCAGATCCTCCCGCCCGAGTGGAAGCCCACCCGGGCCACCGTGCGCGCCTCCGCAGGCACCTGGACGCTGCAGAGCACGCTGCAGCGCCACGGGCTCGGCCCGGTCGCGGGCGTGGACGAGGCGGGCCGCGGCGCCTGCGCCGGCCCGCTCGTCGTGGCCGCCTGCGTGCTCCGGTCGGGGGATGCGCGGCGGCTGGAGGGCCTGACCGACTCCAAGCTGCTCACCGCGGCGATGCGCGAGGAGTTCTACTACCGCATCCTGCGGCGGGCCGAGGACTTCGCGGTCGTGGTGATCCCTCCGGCCGAGGTGGACCGGCGGGGCGTGCACATCGCGAACATCGAGGGGATGCGCCGCGCGGTCGCAGGCCTGGGCTCGCCGCCCGGGTACGTGCTGACCGACGGTTTCCCGGTCCGCGGCTTCGGCAGGCCCTCGCTGGCCGTGCCGAAGGGCGACCTGACGGCGGCGTGCGTCGCCGCGGCGTCGGTGCTGGCCAAGGTGACCAGGGACCGGATGATGGTCGAGCTCGACGCCCGTTTCCCGCAGTACCGCTTCGCCGAGCACAAGGGCTACAACACCCCGGTCCACGAGGCCGCGCTCGCCGAGCACGGGCCCTGCCCGGAGCACCGTTTCTCGTTCGTGAACGTCGCCTCGGTGGCCCGCGTCGGGGGGCGGGTCGGGGTGGTCCAGAATGGGTCGGCCACGGACGGGATCCCCGACGTGGAGGTCGATGCCGGGGGAGAGCTGTCGTGAGCGCCGAGGATCTCGAGAAGTACGAGACCGAGATGGAGCTCACGCTCTACAAGGAGTACCGGGACATCGTCTCCCAGTTCTCGTACGTGGTGGAGACCGAGCGCCGGTTCTACCTGGCGAACTCCGTGGACGTCGCGCCGCGCAACAGCGACGGCGAGGTCTACTTCGAGGTCCGGATGTCCGACGCGTGGGTCTGGGACATGTACCGACCGGCGCGGTTCGTGAAGAACGTCCGGGTGGTCACGTTCAAGGACGTGAACATCGAGGAGCTGGACAAGCCGGACCTGCGGCTGCCGGAGAACGACCGGTTCTGAGGCCTGCCGCGCCCTAGCACGGGGGCCGGACGGGATCCCGGCGCGCGGGGCCGTTCCGAGCAGGGTTGTCCACCGGTTCCGGCACCTGTGGACGGATTCCGTCGTTCCGCTCCGGTGGTCGTGGCCCTCGGTCATCGTTGCCGGCATGGCAGCGAAGGACGAGCTGGGCCGCCGCGGCGAGGCGGTCGCGGTCGAGTACCTCACACGCAAGGGCCTCGTGGTGCTGGACCGCAACTGGCGGTGCCGGGCGGGGGAGATCGACGTCGTCGCCACCGAGCGCGGCCGGGACCCGGCGCGGCTCGTGGTGTGCGAGATCAAGACCCGGTCCGGCACCCGGTACGGCGAGCCCGCGGAGTCGGTGACGGCGCTCAAGGCGTCGCGGATCCGGCAGGTCACCCGGGCCTGGCTGGCCGCCCACGCCGTCGACTGGTGCGAGATCCGGTTCGACGTCGTGGCGGTCGTGATGCGGCCCGGCGCCGAGATCACACTCCGACACTACGAGGACGCGTTCTGATGGGCCTCGCGCGCGGATGGTCGGTCGCGCTCCACGGGGTCGAGGGCGTGGCCGTCGAGATCGAGGCCCAGGTCGGGGGCGGGATCCCCGGCGTGCAGATCGTCGGGCTGGCGGATACGGCGCTGCAGGAGTCCGTGCACCGCATGCGGTCGGCCGTGGTCAACTCGGGGCGGGAGTGGCCCGCGGTGCGGATCCTGCTGGCCCTCTCACCCGCCACGCTGCGCAAGTCCGGGTCGCGGTTCGACCTCGCGCTCGCGGCCTGCGTGCTGGCCGGTGCCGGCGTGGTGGACCCCGCCCCGCTGGCCGACACCGTGCTCATCGGCGAGCTGGCGCTGGACGGGCGGGTCCGCCCGGTCCGCGGCGTCCTGCCCAGCGTGCTGGCGGCCCGGAAGGCGGGGCTGCGCCGGGTGGTGGTGCCGGCGGCGGCACTGGCCGAAGCGGCACTCGTCGAGGAGATCGAGGTCCTCGGTGCGGGGTCGCTGGAGCAGGTCGTGGGGTGGCTCGCGGGTGACCGGCTGCTGGACCCGCCCGGTGAGGTGCCGCCGAGCCCGCCGCAGGCGGTCCCGGAGCTGGCCGAGGTGGTCGGCCAGGTGGACGCGCGGCGGGCGCTCGAGGTGGCCGCCGCGGGCGGGCACCACCTCCTGCTGGTCGGCCCGCCGGGCACCGGCAAGACGATGCTCGCGCGGCGGATCGTGGGCCTGCTCCCCGAGCTGGACCGGGAGGAGGCCCTGCAGCTGGCCACCGTCCGGTCCGTCGCGGGCGAGCTGCCGCCCGACCCGCTGTCCCGGATCGCGCCGTTCGAGGCGCCGCACCACTCCGCGTCGATGGCGGCCCTGGTCGGCGGGGGCAGCGGCGTCCCGCGTCCGGGGGCGGTCTCCCTGGCGCACCGCGGTGTGCTGTTCCTGGACGAGTGCACCGAGTTCCCCCGGCACGTGCTGGACGCCCTCCGCACCCCGCTGGAGGAGGGCGAGGTCAGGCTGGCCCGCGCCGACGGGGCGATGCGGTACCCCTCGCGCTTCCAGCTGATCCTCGCCGCGAACCCGTGCCCCTGCGCGAAACCGCGGGAGCAGGATTGCTGCTGCACCTCGGTCGACCGCAGGCGCTACCGGGCGCGGTTGTCCGGCCCGCTCATGGACCGGGTGGACATCCGGGCCCGGATGGTCCCGATCACCGAGCTCGGCGACCCGGCCGTGCGGGGTGAGGACACGGCCCGCGTGCGCGCCCGGGTGCTCGCCGCCCGCGAGGCCGCCGCGGCGCGCTGGGCCGCTCACGGCTGGCGCACGAACGCCGAGATCCCGGGCCCGGACCTGCGCCGCCTCTCCGGCCTGGGGCGGTCCGCGGTGCGGCCACTGGAACAGCGGATGCGGACCGGAGACCTCTCGGCGCGCGGAGCGGACCGGGCACTGCGCGTCGCGTGGACGCTCGCCGACCTGGCCGGGGCGACCTCGCCGGACCGTGACACGGTCGACAGCGCCCTCTACTTCCGGGAACGGGGTGCGGCATGAGGCCGGGACCGGGGTCCGGAGGGCCGCCGTCCGCCGCAGTGGTGCCGGGGTCGACGCAGCCTGCAATGCAGTCGGCGCCGCTGCAGTCGACGCCGCTGCAGTCGGAGGTGGTGCAGTCGGAGGTGGTGCAGTCGGAGGTGGTGCGACCGGAGGCGGTGCGGCCGGAGGTGGTGCGACCCGGGGGGTCGCAGTCCGCGATGTCGCGGAATGCGGTGTCCGCACGGGCGGTGTCGTCGCCGGTGGTGGCCCGCGGAGCCGCCGTGTCGGCGGAGCCGCCGGCGACGGGGTCGATGGTGGGCGGAACCGCCTTGGCCGACGAGGTCGTGCGGGCACGCGCCTACCTGCTCCGGGTCGCGGAGCCGCCCGCGGCGCACACCGGACGGTTAGTCGAGCTGGTCGGGCCGGTCGAGGCCGCAGCCGCCATCCGCCGCGGGGACGTTTCGCGGGAGGTGTCCGGCGAGACGTCGGCTCGGCGCACCGCGGACCGGGTGGACGCGGACCTGGACGCGGCCGCCGCGTGCGGCGCCCGGCTGGTGTGCCCCGAGGACCCCGAGTGGCCGCACTGGCCGTTCGCCGCCTTCGCTCTCGCCCGAAGCGACGACCTGGTCCCGCCGCTGGCGCTCTGGGTCCGCGGCCGGGGCCCGCTGGCCGGGCTGGTCGAACGGGCCGTGGCCGTGGTCGGGGCCCGGGCGGCCACCGGGTACGGCACGCACACGGCGGCCGATCTGGCAGGCGGGCTGGGCGTCTCCGGTTTCACCGTGGTGTCGGGGGCGGCCCTGGGCATCGACGGGGCCGCGCACCGCGGGGCGCTCGCCGCGGGCGGACCCACGTTGGCGGTGTTGGCGTGCGGCATCGACCGGGCTTACCCGGGGTCCCACGCCGGTCTGATCCGGCGGATCGCCGAGCAGGGCCTGGTGGTGTCCGAGTACCCGCCGGGCGCCGTCCCGGCCCGCCACCGCTTCCTGGTGCGGAACCGGCTGATCGCGGCGCTGTCCGCGGGCACCGTGGTGGTCGAGGCCGCCCGGCGCAGCGGGGCCCAGCGCACGGCGAGCGACGCCCTCAGGCTGGGCACCGTCCTCATGGCCGTGCCCGGCCCGGTCGGGTCCGCCGTGTCGGCGGGCTGCCACGAGCTGATCCGGGCCGGGGCGCTGCTGGTCACCCGAGCCGAGGAGATCGCGGAGGCCACCGGCAGGCTGGGCATCGAGCTCGCCCGCGAGCCGGACCGCCCCCGGCGGCCCACGGACGAGCTCGACCCCGACCAGACCCGGGTGCACGACGCGCTGCCACCGCGCGCGGCGCGAGACGTCCGCTGGTTGGCCGAGGAGGCGGGCCTGGAGCAGGACACGGTCCGCGCCGCGCTCGTCCAGCTCGAGCACCGCGGGCTGGCGCAGTACCGGGAGGGTCGGTGGCAGCGGGGTCGACCGGAGGAGCCCGAGTGAGGGGTGCCGCGGCCAGGACCGTGTCCGCCTCGGACGGTCCGGGCGCGCCCCGGCCGCCGGATCGCGCCGGGCGCCGGATCTCCGGCTGCCGCCCGGGTGGGAGGCCGGGCGCGGGGACCGTCGGCTGCCGCCGGGGTGGGACTGGGCCGGGCGTCGAGATCTCTGACCGTCACTCGGGTGGAATCGGCCCAGCACCTCCCGGCTCGAGCCCGTGTGGTCGCGGCGAGTGCAGGGGACCGTGTGGGGCACCGGGCGGCGTGGCGGGTTGACCGGGCCCGAGCGAGCCCGCACGGTCGGCGGATGGCCACGGACCACCGCTCGCGCTCGCCGCAGCCCGCCGAGACGCCGCCCGGCCGGACAGCGGTCGGTGGGTCGGGGCCTGCGGAGTCGGGGCCTGCCCGGTCCGGGTCTCCCGTGTCGGGGCCCGACGGGTCGGGGCCTTCGGCCGCGCCGGGGTCCTCCGACGCGGGGTCCGGGGTGGAGGGGGACGCGGGGGGAGGAGGCGGGCTCGTTCCCGCGCTGGCCGAGCCGCTTGAACGGTTCCTGCGCCACCTCAGCCTCGAGCGCGGTCGCTCACCCCACACCGTCCGGGCCTACCGCTCGGACCTGCGGTCGATGCTCGACGGGCTGGGCGAGCCCGCCGAGCTCGATCTCGCGCACCTGCGGCGACGGCTCGCCGAAGCGCACTCGGCAGGTGCCGCCCGCACCACGCTCGCCCGGCGCGCCGCGGCCGTGCGCAGCTTCACGGCCTGGGCGGTGCGCGTCGGGGTGCTGGGGACCGACCCCGGCGCCCGGCTCAGCTCACCGCGGGGACGGCCCGCGCTGCCCGAGGTCGTCCGCGCCGACCAGGCCGCCGCCGTCCTCGACGCCGCCGTCTCCGGGGCCGCCGAGGAGCACCCCGAAGCGTTGCGGGACCTCGCGCTGCTGGAGGTCCTGTACGCCACGGGCATCCGGGTGGCCGAGGCCTGCGGGCTGGATCTCGCGGACGTCGACGACTCCCGTCGGACCCTGCGCGTGGTCGGCAAGGGCGACCGGGAGCGCACCGTGGTGTTCGGCGTGCCCGCGGCCCGGGCGCTGGATCGCTGGCGCAGGCTCGGCAGGCCCGCACTGGTCGGTCCGCAGACCCCGCCCGCGCTGTTCCTCGGGGTGCGCGGCGGTCGGATCGACCCGCGGGTCGCCCGCACGGTCGTGCACCGCGCGATGACCGCCGTCCCGGGTGCGCCGGACATCGGACCGCACGGTCTGCGGCACGCGGCGGCCACCCATCTGTTGAACGGCGGCGCCGACCTTCGTCACGTACAGGAGTTGCTTGGTCACGCTACGCTGTCGACCACTCAGCTCTACACGCACGTGACAGTCGACCGTCTGAAGGTGGTCCATGACCAGGCTCATCCCCGGGCATGACGCTCCTGACGTCGAGTCCTCGCAGGTCGCGGCCTCGGCCGTAGCATCAGCCGGGGCCCTTGCCCGTGCCCTCGCCAGGGCGTTGGAGGACCCGTCGGGGGCCGTCGTCCCCGACAACAGGGTGTCACTGCGCTCGGTCCCGGTCGGGTCCGGGGTGGCGCCCGAGTGGGACGAGCCGACGTGCGCCCCCGCCGCGGTCTCCGCGGTCGCCGACATCCCCCCGACGGCCCTCGCGAGGTGGGCCGACACGCCCGAGGCCGTCGTCGTTCGCCCGATCGGGCCAGACGGTGCGCCGAGTGGCGGGTCGTCCCATCCGTCGCAGGAGGTGCCGATCGCGTCGCCCGCGGACGCCGAGAGCGCAACCCCCGTCCACCCGGCGGATCTCGCGGACGCCGCGGACATCACCTCCACGCTGTGGGCGGACTACCTCACCACCCGCTCCCGGTCCGGGCGGGACCGGCTCGTCGTGCACTACCGCGGCCTGGTCCGCGGGGTCGCGGGCAAGCTCGCGGGCGGCCTGCCGAACCACGTGGACGTGTCCGACCTGGTGCAGGTCGGCATGTTCGGTCTGCTCGACGCCGTCGAGCGGTTCGATCCCGAGCGCGAGGTGCGTTTCGAGAGCTATGCCGCCCAGCGCATCCGCGGCGCCATGCTGGACGAGCTGCGCGCCCAGGACTGGGTGCCGCGCAGCGCCCGCTCCCGGCACCGCGAGATCGAGCGGACCCGGGAACGGCTGGAGAGCGTCCGCGGCCGGACCGTCAGCGACCGGGAGGTGGCCGAGGAGCTCCGCCTGGGTCTGCGCGAGCTGCGCGGATCGCTACTGCACCGCCAGCTCGTGAGCGTCGAGGCGCTGGAGACGGGCTGGACCGGCCCGGTGTCGCTGGCCGAGCTGGTACCGGACGACACCGCCCCGGATCCGGCCGAGGTCGCCGAGCACGCCGAGACCGTGCGCGAGCTCGTCGTCGCGGTGGGCGGCCTGGGCGAGCGGGACCAGGAGGTGGTCCGGCTGTACTACCTGGAGAACCGCACCCTCGCCGAGATCGGCAGGCTGCTCGGGGTGACCGAGTCCCGGGTCTGCCAGCTGCACTCCCGGCTGGTCACGCGGTTGCGCAGCAGGCTCCGCGAGACCGTCGCGGGGTAGCGGTCACGGGAGTGGGAGGAGCCGGACGAACCGTGGTCGCAGCAGGACCAGCGGATCGAGGTAGTCCGAGCTCGATCCCGAGCCGCGGCGTACGCCCCAGTGCAGGCACGCTGCGGCCGGGCATCCCGGGTGCCCCGGGTCCAACGTGCCGATCGGGTCGCCGCGGAGCACCCGGGTCCCGGGCGCGACGGTCGCGGTGACCGGCTCGTAGGTCGTGCGCAGCCCGTCGGCGTGCAGCACGGACACCACGCCGCGCCCGGCCACCGGCCCCACGAACACCACCTCCCCGCCCCGCGCCGCCACGACCGCCTGCCCGGGTGCTCCGACCAGGTCCGCCCCGCGGTGCCCGCGGCCGTAGCGGAAGGGCGGCTCCTCGAACCGACGCGCGATGCCGGGCGCGGGCACGAGCGGCCACCCGTACTCGACCGCCGGAGCCGCGGGAGCCGCCGGGGCCGCCGCGACCGCCTCCACCCCACCGAGCTCGGCGGTGAGGGCCAGCACCGCGACGACCGTCCGGACTCCCGTCGAGCGCCCCACCCGCCACCGCCTCATGCCGGGAGCGTGCCCGCGGACGGGGGTGTGCGGCGCGGGGGCGGCGGATCCGTCCACAGGCGCGCGAAACGGTGGACAACCACCGGTCACGCGGGTGATCCCGGGTGAGCCGTCCCACGGGCCGGGCGTACACTCGACACCGCACCTCGAGCGATCGAGGTGACTTCGCGCGCTCGCGTGCCTCGTGTCGAACGGGGCCCACGGTGACCGGGCGGTCCCGATCCCACGATCTCACGTCGGGGGAGCGGGTCCGGGAGCCGACGCGGCGCCAGGGCGGGGCCTCCACCGGCGGTCCCGCGAGTAACCGCCCGCGCGGGAGCCCCCCGCGCCCTACGGAGAGGTGTACACCGGCCATGGCCGTCGTCACCATGAAGCAGCTGCTCGACAGCGGCGTGCACTTCGGGCACCAGACCAGGCGCTGGAACCCGAAGATGAAGCGCTACATCCTGACCGAGCGCAACGGCATCTACATCATCGACCTGCAGCAGACGCTGTCGTACATCGACCGCGCCTACGAGTTCGTCCGCGAGACCGTGGCGCACGGCGGCACGATCATGTTCGTCGGCACGAAGAAGCAGGCCCAGGAGGCCATCGCCGAGGAGGCGGGCCGGGTCAACATGCCGTACGTCAACCAGCGCTGGCTGGGCGGCATGCTCACCAACTTCCAGACCGTGCACAAGCGCCTGCAGCGCCTCAAGGAGCTCGAGGCGATGGAGCAGACGGGGGGCTTCGAGGGTCGCACCAAGAAGGAGATCCTCATGCTCACCCGCGAGAAGGACAAGCTCGAGAAGACCCTCGGCGGCATCCGTGACATGTCGAAGGTCCCGAGCGCGGTCTGGATCGTGGACACCAAGAAGGAGCACATCGCCGTCGGCGAGGCCCGGAAGCTGCACATCCCGGTCGTCTCCATCCTGGACACCAACTGCGACCCGGACGAGGTCGACTACCCGATCCCGGGCAACGACGACGCGATCCGCTCCGCCGCGCTGCTCACCAAGGTGATCGCGAAGGCGGCGGCGGACGGCCTGCTGGCCCGTTCCGGCGGCAACCGGAACGACAGCGAGAAGCCGGCGGACGAGCCGCTCGCCGAGTGGGAGCAGGAGCTCCTGACCGGCGGCGGGTCGGACGGTGCGAGCCTGCCGACCGCGGCCGCCGAGCCCGCGGCCGAACCCGCCGCCGAGCCCGCTCCCGAGGCTGCGGCCGCCGCTCCTGCGACCACCAGCAACGGCACCCAGCAGACCGCAGGCTGACCCTCCGAACCCCGGGCGGCCGGGGCGCGCAGCGCGCGCTCCGGCCGCCGGTTCGGTCCCACTTCCGCGAAGGACGAGAAGACACCGAGATGGCGAACTACACCGCCGCCGACGTCAAGCGGCTCCGTGAGCTCACCGGCTCCGGGATGATGGACTGCAAGAAGGCGCTCGAGGAGTCCGACGGCGAGCTGGACAAGGCCGTCGAGCTGCTCCGCATCAAGGGCGCCAAGGACGTGGGCAAGCGCGCCGAGCGCGCCACGTCGAACGGCCTGGTCGTCGCCGAGGGCGGCACCATGGTCGAGCTGAACTGCGAGACGGACTTCGTCGCGAAGAGCGACGACTTCATCGGGCTCGCCACCAAGATCCTCGGCGTGGCCGTGGACCAGAAGCCCGCGGACGTCGAGGCGCTGGCCAAGGCCCCGCTGGACGGCGGGACCGTGGCGGACGCCATCCAGGCACTCAGCGCCCGGATCGGCGAGAAGCTCGAGCTCAAGCGCTACATCCACGTCGACGGCCCGGTCGCGATCTACCTGCACCGCCGGTCGAACGACCTGCCGCCTGCCATCGGCGCGCTCGTCGCCTACGAGGGCGAGGACGCCGACGCCGCGCGCAACGTGGCGATGCACATCGCCGCCGCCCGCCCGCAGTTCACCACGCGTGACCAGGTCCCGGCCGAGGTCGTGGAGAACGAGAAGCGCATCGCCGAGGCGACCGCGCGCGAGGAGGGCAAGCCGGAGAAGATCCTCGACCGCATCGTCGAGGGTCGGATCACCGGCTTCTACAAAGACGTCGTGCTCCTGGAGCAGGCGTCGGTGATCGACTCGAAGAAGACCGTCAAGGCCCTGGTCGACGAGGCCGGGCTGACCGTCAAGGACTTCGTCCGCTTCGAGGTCGGCCAGGCCTGATGGACGACCACGGGATCGACGTCGAGAAGGGCCCCCGGACGGGCTTTCGCCGCGTGCTGCTCAAGCTCGGCGGCGAGATGTTCGGCGGGGGCGGCCTCGGCGTCGATCCCAAGGTCGTGGAGACGGTCTCGCGGCAGGTCGCGGAGGTCGTCGCCAGCGGCGCGCAGATCGCGATCGTGATCGGCGGCGGCAACTTCTTCCGCGGCAGCGAGCTGCAGCAGCGCGGGATGGACCGGTCCCGCGCGGACTACATGGGCATGCTCGCCACCGTGATGAACTGCCTCGCGCTGCAGGACTTCCTGGAGCGCGAGCACCACCTGGACACGCGGGTGCAGACGGCGATCACCATGGGCCAGGTCGCCGAGGCCTACATTCCGCGGCGCGCCATCCGGCATCTCGAGAAGGGCCGCGTGGTGATCTTCGGCGCGGGTGTCGGGATGCCGTTCTTCTCCACCGACACCGCGGGCGCCCAGCGCGCCCTGGAGATCGGCTGCGAGGCCCTGCTGCTGGCCAAGGGCGTGGACGGGGTCTACACGGCCGACCCGAAGACGGACCCGTCGGCCGAGATGTTCCACGAGATCACCCACCGCGAGGTGCTCGAACGCGGGCTCAAGGTCGCGGACGCGACCGCGTTCAGCCTCTGCATGGACAACAAGATGCCGATCGTCGTGTTCAACCTGCTCAGCGAGGGCAACATCGCCCGCGCGGTGCGGGGTGAGAGGATCGGCACGCTGGTCAGCACGCCCGAGAACTGAGTACGAGCCTGGGAGCAGCCGTGATCGACGAAACCCTCTTCGACGCCGAGGAGAAGATGGAGAAGGCCGTCGAGGTGGCCAAGGACGACCTGGCGAGCGTGCGCACCGGCCGGGCGACCCCGTCGATGTTCTCGAAGGTCGTCGTCGAGTACTACGGCGCGTACACCCCGCTCAACCAGCTCGCCTCGGTGAACATCCCCGAGGCGCGGATGGCGGTCATCAAGCCGTACGACGCCGCGTCGCTCAAGGCCATGGAGAAGGCCATCCGGGACTCCGACCTGGGCCTGAACCCGAGCAACGACGGGCAGATCATCCGCTGCATCATCCCGCAGCTGTCCGAGGAGCGGCGCCGCGAGATGGTCAAGGTCGCCCGTAGCAAGGGCGAGGACGCCCGCGTCACCATCCGCAGCCTGCGCCGTAAGGCGATGGACGAGCTGCACCGCATCGTCAAGGAGGGCGAGGCGGGCGAGGACGAGGTGACCCGCGCCGAGAAGGAGCTGCAGGGCACCACCGACAGGTACGTCGCGCAGGTGGACGAGCTCGTCAAGCACAAGGAAGCCGAGCTCCTCGAGGTCTGAATGACCACCTCCCACGGCACCGAACCCACCGCCGATCCCGCTGCCGGTTCCTCCGGGCCGCAGGACGAGCCCCCGGTGACCTCCGACCTCCCCGGGTCGGGGCTTCCCGGCACGCCGTCCGCCCCGCCCGCGCAGCAGGGCCGGCTGGGCCGCAACCTGATCGCCGCGATCGCGGTCGGGTTGTCCATGGGCGCGGTCATCCTGGCGTCGCTGCTGATCCAGCGGCAGGCGTTCGTGATCGTGCTCGCCGCGGCCGCGGCCGTCGGGACCTGGGAGCTCGGCGGCGCGCTGCGCCGCAGCAACCAGTCGATCAAGATCCCGCTGCCGGTGCTCCTGGTGGGCGGTCAGGCGATGGTGTGGCTGGCGTGGCCGTTCGGGTTGCGGGGGTCCGCCATCGCGTTCGCCGTCACCGTGCTGGTCTCGCTGCTCTGGCGGATGGGCGGATCGAGCGGGACGAGCGGGGCCACCGCGGCGGACGGCTTCGTCCGGGACGTCGGCTCGGGCGTGTTCACCGCCGCCTACGTGCCGTTCTTCGTCTCCTTCGCGGTGCTGCTGGTCATGCCGGAGGACGGCGTCGGTCGGGTCCTGACCTTCATGATCTGCGTCGTCGCGTCGGACGTCGGCGGGTACGCGGCGGGCGTCCTCGCAGGCCGCCACCCCATGGCCCCCCGGATCAGCCCGAAGAAGTCCTGGGAGGGCTTCGGTGGATCGCTGGTCGCGGGCGGCGTCGCCGGTGCGCTGTCGGTGCTGCTCCTGCTCGACGGCAGGTGGTGGCTCGGGGCGATCCTCGGCGTCGTCCTGGTGGTCACCGCGACCCTGGGCGACCTCACCGAGTCGATGATCAAGCGGGACCTGGGTCTCAAGGACATGGGCACGCTGCTGCCCGGCCACGGCGGGCTGATGGATCGCATGGACTCCATGCTGCCCGCCGCGTTCGTCTCGTGGGCGCTGCTCAGCGCCTTCGTCCCCCTCCCGTGAGGTACCCGGGTTTCGGCGGGCAGCTGAAGTCCGGGCCCGCGCTGCCGAGCCCCAACATCTGGCACTGGCCCGAGGTCTACGAGCAGGAGAACCGCGCGCAGGACGCGGACGGCGTGCTCTGGGCCGCGCTCGCCGAGGCGGCGCCGTGGGCCGGGCTGGACGTCGTCGACGTCGGCTGCGGGGACGGGTTCCACCTCCCGCGCTTCGCCGAGCAGGCCCGCTCGGTCGTCGGCGTGGAGCCGCACCCGCCGCTGGTCGTTCGGGCGCGGGCCCGCGGGCTGGACGTCCGGCGCGGGGGAGCGGAGGCGCTGCCGCTGCCGGACGGCTCGGCGGACGTCGTGCACGCCCGCACCGCCTACTTCTTCGGTGCGGGCTGCGAGCCGGGTCTCGCCGAGGCCGACCGGGTGCTGCGGCCCGGCGGGATCCTCGCGATCATCGACCTGGACTTCACGGTCCCGCCCTACGGCGACTGGCTGCGTGCCGATCTGCCCCGCTACGACCCGGCCGGGGTCGAACGGTTCTTCGCCCGGCAGGGCTTCGACCAGCGGCGGATCACCTCCACCTGGCGGTTCGCCGAGCGAGCCACCCTGGAGGCGGTCCTGCGGATCGAGTTCGCCCCGGCCACCGCCGAGCGCGCGATCGCCGCGACCCCGGGCCTGACCATCCCCGTCGGATACCGTCTCCACACCCGCCGCCGACCCACCGGCCTGCTCCACCCCTGACGCACTGCTGCGGCGCTCACACGGCTTCGGTCACCTGCTCCAGCAGCGCGGTGAGCAGCAGCCGGTCGGTCCGGACGGGCTCCGGGTCCAGGTAGGCCTGCAGCCTGCTGCCCTCGACGAGCGCGAGTACCGCACGGGCCAGCTCGTCCGCCGGCACCGTGATGCGCCGCCCCGCGCGTGTCGCGGCGTGCTCGATCAGCTCGCCCACCCGTCCGCGCAGCTCCGCGCGTTGCGTCGCGACGGCAGGCGCGATGGCGGGGGTGCGCAGGGCGTGCAGGGCCAGCTCGGTCTGCAGGACCTGCCACCGCCGGTCGGCGAGGTGGGCCGCCACCAGGTCGTCCACGACATCGGCCAGGTCGCCGACGGGGGTCGGCCCGGTCAACCGGTCCAGCGCGGCCGTCAGCCCCGCGACCACCTCGGTGTGCCTGCGGGCGAACAGGGCGAGGAGCAGCTCGTCCAGCGTGGAGAAGTTCGAGTAGAACGCGCCGCGCGTGTAGCCCGCCGCCTCGCACACCTGTTCCACGCTCGTGGCGCCGAACCCGCGTTCGGCGAACACCGCCGCCGCCGCGTCCAGCAGTCGTGTCCGGGTCTCAGCCCGCCGCCTGGTCGTCATGTGACCTCCTGAACAGTGACGATACATGAATGCATCGAATACAGTCATGCATCGGATACAGGAGTACATCGAGGAGGACGTCGTGGGACGGATCGGCCGGACCCTGGGCCTGGTGCTCGCGGTGCTGGGGCTGCAGCTCGGCTTCGTGCTCAGCTACGTCGGAGCCTTCCACGACCCCGCCCCGCACGAGATCCCGGTGCAGGTGGTGGCGCCCGCGGCGGTCGTCGACCGGCTGGCGGCAGGCCTGGACGGGACCCTCACGGTCACCGGCGCGGACGAGTCGTCGGCCCGGGCGGCGCTCGCGGCGGACGAGACGGCGGGCGTGCTGATCGTGGACCCCACCGGCACGCGGGACACCCTGCTGGTCGCGAGCGCGGCGGGGACGTCCGAGGCGAGCGCCGTCGAGGCCGTCGTCGGACGGGCCGAGGCGGGTCAGGGGCGGACGCTCACCGTGACCGACCTGGTCGCCCCGCAGGACGGAGACGCGCGCGGGCTGAGCGGGTTCTACCTGGTCACCGGCTGGATCGTCGGGGGATATCTGCTCGCTGCGCTGCTCGGCCTGACCGATGCGGCCCGGCCGGACCTGCGCACGACCGCTCGACGACTGGGTGTCGCCCTGGGCTTCGCCGTCCTCGGCGGGCTGGGCGGCGCGCTGATCGCGGGGCCGGTGCTCGGCGCGCTCACCGGGCACGTCCTCGCGCTCTGGGGGCTCGGCACCCTGCTCACGTTCGCCGCCGCGGCGGTCACCGTGGCGTTGTCGGCGCTGCTGGGGGTGGTCGGGATCGGCGTGACCATCCTGCTCTTCGTGATCCTCGGCAACCCCAGCGCCGGCGGGGCGTACCAGGCAGGGGTGCTGCCTGCGTTCTGGAGCGAGATCGGGTCCCGGCTGCCCAACGGCGCGGGCGTCGACGCGCTGCGCCGGATCGTCTACTTCGACGCGGCCGGGACGACGGGCCCACTGCTGGTCGCGGGCGCGTGGGCGGTGGGCGGGGTCGCGGTCGCCCTGCTCACCGCGTGGGCCCGCGCCCGTCGCGAGGTTCCGCAGGGCCGCCACGAGGTCGGGCACGTCCGGGAGCTCGAACCGGTCGGCTGAGGCGCGTCCAATGCGCACGTTTCGTGCTTCCAGAGTTGGCGTGACCGCTCTGAGCCCACACTCTCGGCGATCATGCAGCGTTGAGCGCACGAAACGTGCGGCCTGAGCGCACGAAACGTGCGGCCCGAGCGCCCCACACGTGCGGCCCGAGCGCACGAAACGTGCGGCCCGGGCGCCCCACACACCCCACCGGGTGACGACCTCGCTACCGTGAAGCCATGAGCCGTACCCTGCGTGCCCCCGCCGGGATCCCGCTGCCGCAGCTCGAGGTCCTGTTCGCCGGCGCGGCGTGGGTCGCCGGGTCGCTCGGGCTCGGGACGGGCGGCGGGACGCTGCTCATGGCTGCCGGGCTGCTGGGCACGGGCTGGCTGTTCACCACCGTCCGGCGCAGGCACGGGCGCGGCGCGAGGCCGCCACGGGACCTGCGGACGCGCCTGATCCGGATCGCCGTGATCGTCGCGGTGCTGCTCGTCGGGCTGGGGATCGGGCTGCCGCTGATCGGCAACGGCTGGGGCGAGCTGACCGTGCCGCTCGGCGGGGCGGTGATCGGGGCCGGGCTGATCGCGCTATCGTCCGTGCTGGTGGACCGTTCGTTCCTCGCCGCGGGCGGGGCGTTGGTCGTGCTGGGCGCGGCGGGCGCGCTGCTCGCGCTGGACACCGTGGGCACCTCGGTGCCCTACGGGGTCGTCGGGCTCGGCGGCGCGGTCGTCCTCTGGGCGGCGGCCGCCCGTCGCACGGGTGTGCTCGGTGAGCTGCGGGAGCGGGTCGGCAGGTAGCCTGGACGACGCGATGTCCACACCCCTGCCGCTCGTCTTCGACGCACCCAAGCGCGCCACCCCGCCCCGCCATCTCGCCGACCTCGATCCCGCCGAGCGCAAGGCGGCCGTCGGCGAGCTCGGCCTGCCCGGCTTCCGCGCCGACCAGCTGGCCCGGCACTACTTCGGCAGGCTGACCGCGGACGTCGCGGAGATGTCCGATCTACCCGCCGCCGCCCGCGAACTGGCGAAGACCCTGCTCCCGTCGCTGGTGACCAGCATCAAGGAGCAGGTCTGCGACGCGGGGCAGACCCGCAAGACCCTCTGGAAGGGCCACGACGGCACGCTGTCGGAGATGGTCCTCATGGGCTATCCGGACCGCGCCACCGTCTGCATCTCCAGCCAGGCCGGCTGCGGCATGGCCTGTCCGTTCTGCGCCACCGGCCAGGGCGGGCTGCAGCGCAACCTCTCGACCGGCGAGATCGTCGACCAGGTGCGCCAGGCCGCGAAGGCCGCGCAGGACGGCGCGCTGGGGGAGTCCCGCAGGCTCTCCAACATCGTCTTCATGGGCATGGGCGAGCCGCTGGCGAACTACAAGCGCGTGGTCGCGGCCCTGCGCCGCATCACCGAACCCGCGCCGAACGGCTTCGGCATCTCCCCGCGGGGCATCACCGTCTCCACGGTGGGCCTGGTCCCGGCCATCGACAAGCTGGCCGCGGAGGGCCTGCCCGTCACGCTGGCGATCTCGCTGCACACCCCGGACGACGAGCTCCGCGACACCCTGGTCCCCGTCAACAACCGGTGGAAGGTCGCGGAGGTCCTCGACGCAGGCCGCCGCTACGCCACGACGACCGGCAGACGGGTCAGCATCGAGTACGCCCTGATCCGGGACGTCAACGACCAGCCGTGGCGCGCCGACCTGCTCGGCAAGCTCCTGCGGCAGCGGATCGGCACCAAGCGGGTGCACGTGAACCTGATCCCGCTCAACCCCACCCCGGGCAGCGAGTGGGACGCGAGCCCCAAGCCCGTCGAGCGCGAGTTCGTGCGCCGGGTCGAGGCCGCAGGCGTCTCCTGCACCGTCCGGGACACCCGCGGCCAGGAGATCGACGCGGCCTGCGGCCAGCTCGCCGCCTCCGCCCGCGAGGCCTGAGCCTGCACCGCGGTCTGCCCTGACTCCAGGGTCTCACCTCGACCCGACACGCGTGAGGGCCTGTTGATCACCGATTGGGGGTGGTCGACAGGCCCTCGTGAGCGCCGCTACAGGCGGTCGCCCGAGTCCGCGTCGAACAGGTGCAGCTCCTCGCTCGTCGGGGTCAGGACGATCTGGTCGCCCCGGTGCGCCCCCGACCGGCCCGCGGTGCGGACCACGACCGCGGTCTGGGCCTCGTCGTCCAGGTGGGCGTAGAGGTAGGCGTCGCTGCCGAGCTCCTCGACGACGTCCACCTGTGCCTTGACCCCCGACGACGAGCCGTGTCCACCCACCCCGTCGGCCACCGCCCACTGCTCCGGCCGGATGCCCAGGGTGACCCGCTCGTGCCCGCCGATGCGCGAGAGCACCTCGCGCGGCAGCCGCAGCTCCGACGAGCCCATCCGGACACCCTCCGCGGACACCGGCAGAGTGAACAGGTTCATCGCGGGCGAGCCGATGAACCCGGCCACGAACGCGTTCGCCGGCTTGTCGTAGAGCTCCGAGGGGGTGGCGAACTGCTGGAGCTTCCCGTCCGCCAGCAGCGCCACCCGGTCGCCCATGGTCATGGCCTCGACCTGGTCGTGCGTGACGTAGACCGTGGTGACCCCGAGCCGCCGCTGCATGGCGGCGATCTCGGTGCGGGTCGACACGCGCATCTTGGCGTCGAGGTTGGACAGCGGCTCGTCCATGAGGAAGACCTGCGGCTCCCGCACGATCGCCCGCCCCATCGCCACGCGCTGGCGCTGCCCGCCGGACAGCGCCTTGGGCTTGCGGTCGAGGTAATCGGTCAGGCCGAGGATGTCCGCGGCTGCCCTGACCTTCTCCTGCTGGGTCGCCTTGTCCACCCCCCGCATCTTCAGCGGGAACGCCATGTTGTCCCCGACGGTCTTGTTCGGGTACAGCGCGTAGTTCTGGAACACCATCGCGATGTCCCGGTCCCGCGACGGCACGCCGACCATGTTGCGGCCGCCGATCCTGATCTCGCCGTCGTCGATCTCCTCGAGGCCGGCGAGCATGCGCAGCGCGGTGGACTTGCCGGACCCGGACGGGCCGACGAGGACGACGAACTCGCCCTCGGCGATCTCGAGGTCCAGCCGGTTCACAGCGGGCTTGGCCCCGACGGTGTACACCCGGGACGCATGGTCGAACACGACGTCAGCCACGAAGGGCCCCCTTCACTTGACGGCCCCGAAGGAGAGGCCCTGGACGAGCTTGTTCTGGGCGATCCAGCCCGCGATCACGACCGGCAGCGCACACATCGTGGCCGCGGCGCAGAGCTTGGCGAAGTACAGCCCCTCGGAGGTGATGAACCCGACGAGGAACACCGGCACCGTCGCGGCGGTCGCGGCGGTGAGGTTGACGGCGAAGAAGAACTCGTTCCACGCGAAGATCACGCAGATCAGCGAGGTGGCGGCGATGCCGGGGGAGACCACCGGCAGCACGACCTCCCGCATGGAGCGCCACAGCGACGCCCCGTCCATCGACGCCGCCTCGAGGAGCTCCTTGGGGACCTCCTGGAAGAACGACCGCATCATCCACACCGCGATGGGCAGGTTCATCGCCGTGTAGAGGACGACGAGCGTCCAGATGTTGTCCAGCATGCCGATGTTGTTGACGACGACGTAGATCGGCACGATGGCCGCCACGACCGGCAGCATCTTCGTCGAGATGAAGAAGAACAGGACGTCCTGGGTCTTCTTCACCGGCCGCAGCGACACCGCGTAGGCGGCGGGCACCGCGAACAGCAGCACGAACACGGTGGACATGACCGTGGCGAACAGCGAGTTCAGCAGGTACGGCCCGATGCCCGAGCTGAACACCGTCTGGAACTGCTCCAGGGTCGGCGTGAAGAACAGCGTCGGCGGGCTGGTGTAGGCGTCGGTCTCCTTCTTGAAGGCCGACAGGACCATCCACAGGATCGGGAAGAAGAACCCGATCCCGAGGATCCAGGTCAGGACCGTGAGCAGCGCGGGCCCGGCGCGGTTGCCGCGGTGCGCGGGCGCGAGCTCCCGGGTCTCGCTCGTGGAGGCCGGGCGTTCCGTGGTCGGTGCGGCCATCATCCCTCCTCGGTCTGGAAGCTGCGGAAGATCAGCCGCAGGGCGAACGTGGAGACGATGATCGTGGCGATGACGACCACCACGCCCATCGCCGCGGACTGTCCGACGTCGAAGCCCAGGAACGCGCGCTGGTAGATGTAGAAGGGCAGGTTCGCGCTGGCGGTGCCCGGGCCGCCCTGGGTCATCATGTAGATCGCGTCGAACGTGTTGACCAGGTAGATCGCGCCGAGCACGATGCCCAGCTCGATGAACCGGCGCAGGTGCGGCAGGGTGACCTCGCGGAAGATCGCGAAGCTGCCTGCGCCGTCCACGCGGGCGGCCTCGAGCACGTCGTGCGGCTGGCTCTGCAGGCCCGCGAGGGTCAGCAGCATCATGAACGGCGTCCACTGCCAGATCAGCGCGACCATGACCGAGGTCAGCGGGAAGGTCGAGATCCAGTCCGTCTGGCCCACCCCGAACGGCGAGAGCACGAAGTTGATCAGGCCGTAGGTCGGGTCGAACAGCACCGTCTTCCACAGCAGCGCGGCCGCGACCGGCGTGATGAGGAACGGCGTGATCAGCAGCGTCCGCACGAAGCCGCGGCCGCGGAACTGCCGGTCCAGCAGCAGCGCGAACGCGAGGCCCAGCACCATCGAGATCAGCACCGCGCCCGCGGTGAGCACCACGGTGTTGACCGCGACGCCGCGGAAGGCGCTGTCGGTGAAGACCTTGACGTAGTTGTCGAGCCCGACGAACTGGGGCCCGCCCGGCCGGACGAGGTTCCAGCTCTGCAGGGAGTAGTAGATGGTGAACATGAAGGGCAGCTGCGTGACGATGATCGTGAAGATCAGCGCCGGGAGCAGCGGGGCCCGTCGGACCCAGCCCTCACGACCCGCACTCGCGGGTTGCCGGGGAACGATCTCCGCCGGCCTCTCGACGGTCGTGGTCACTGTCCCTCCCTCTGGTAGGACTGGCCGACGGTCTCGGCGTAGACCTGGGCCTGTTCCAGCGCCTCGTCCGCGGTCTGCTGCCCGGCGACGGCCGCCGAGAGCTGTTGGCTCACCCGCGTCCCCAGGTCCTGGAACTCGGGGATCGCGAGGAACTGGATCCCCGTGTAGGGCACCGGCTGGACGGTCGGCTTCTTCTGGTCGGCGGCCTCGATCGCGTCGAGCGTCGGCTTGGCGTAGGCCTTGGAGGCCTCGACGTACTCCGGGATCTGGTAGGTCGACTGGCGCGCGCCCGGCGGGACGTGTTCCCACCCGAGCTGCCTGCCGACCATCGGGCCGTACTCCTTGCTGGTCATCCAGGACAGGAACCTCCACGCGGCCGCGGAGGTGCCCTTCTCCTCGGAGGTCTTCGGGATGGCCAGCGACCAGGTGTAGAGCCAGCCCGCGTCCTGCTTCTCCACGACCGGGGCGGGCGCGTACCCGACCTTGCCCGAGACGCGGGACTCCTCCGGGTTCTCGACGATGCCCGCGGCGACCGTGGCGTCGTACCACATGGCCGCGTTCCCCTGGCTGAACTGCGTGCCGCACTCGGAGAAGCCGCTGGTGGCCGCGCCCGGGGTGCCGTAGTCGCGCACCAGGTCGACGTAGAAGTTCGCGGCCGCCTTGAACTCCGGCGAGGTCAGCTGCGCGTTCCACTGCGGGTCGAACCAGCGGGCGCCGAACGTGTTGGCCACGGTGTCGAACGGGGCCATCACCTCGCCCCAGCCGGGCTTGCCGCGCAGGCAGATGCCGGACATCCCGTTCGCCGGGTCGTGCAGCTTCCGGGCCGCCGCCGCGACGTCCTGCCAGGTCGGCTGGGCGGGCATGACGATCCCGGCCTGCTCGAACAGGTCCTTGCGGTACATGAGGAACGAGGACTCGCCGTAGAACGGCACCGCGTACATGTGCCCGTCCGGCCCGGAGAGCGCCCCGCGGACGGCGGGGATGAAGTCGTTCTCGTCGTAGCCGGGCGTCTGCGCCATCAGCGGGTCCAGGTCGGTCAGCCAGCCGTTCGCGGCCCACTGCGGCGTCTCGTAGTTGGAGATCATCACCGCGTCGAACTCACTGCTGTTCGTCGCCACCGAGGCGGTGATCTTCGCACGGGCCTCGTTCTCGGACAGGCTGACGAACTTCAGCCGGATGTCCGGGTTCGCCGCCTCGAACTGCGGCGAGAGCTCGATCGCGTCCTTCATCTGCGGGTTGGAGACGATCGCGATCGTGATCGTCTGCTGTCCTTCGCCGCCGCCGCCCAGGGCGCCCGCCCCGGCGCAACCCGAGAGGGTCACGGCCAACCCGGCCAGCAGGGCGAGGGGCCCCGACCGGGCGATCCTGCGGAGTCGGCGGTGGGGTCGGTCGGGCGACCTGCTCGGCGGTGGGGCCACGGTGCCCTCCTCCTCGGGTGTCGTCGTACGAGTTCCCGGCGTTGGCGTGTTCCATGTCACGTCGCCTAGCACGGTAAGGCCAAGTTAAGCGCTTGCGCAACCGCTTAACTCCTGTGGTTTGCTAGTCGTCGGTGACGCAACTCACTCGTCGTGAGTTCGTCCCGGGATCATGACAGCGCGCCGGACATCCGGCAGGACGGAGGCGGCCGTGGCGACGATGGCCGATGTGGCCCGGCTCGCCGGGGTGTCGATCGCCACGGTCTCCCACGTTCTCAACGGCACCCGCACGGTGCGCCCGCAGACCCGGGACCTGGTGCTCGACGCCGTGCGGGCCGCCGACTACACCCCCAACACGGTCGCGCAGGCGCTCGCCACCGCGCGCACCACGACGATCGGCCTCGCGCTGCCCGCCATCTCCAACCCGTTCCTCGGCGAGCTGATCCACGCGATCGAGGCGGAGTCGGCGCGCCGCGGCTACACGCTGCTGCTCGTCGACCCGCACGAGGACCCGGAGTACGAGCACACCGTCGTCCGGCGCCTGCACGCCCGCCGGGTGGACGGCGTCCTGTTCGCCCCGTCGGCCGAACCCGGTGCGGCGCTGAGCTTCCTGACCGCCCAGGGGATTCCGACGGTGCTGGTCGACCGGCTGATCGACGAGCGGATGGACCAGGTCGGCAGCGAGAACATCGAGGCCGTCGCCGGACTCGTCGCGCACGTGGCCGGGGCCGGTCACCGCCGCATCGCGCTGGTCGCCGGGCAGCCCGGGCTGCAGACGACCGTCGAGCGCGTCGCCGGGTACCGGCTCGGCCTGGCGCGGGCGGGCCTGTCCGACGAGCTGCTCGTCGACGGGCGCTCGGCCGAGGAGCCCGCGCGGGTCGCCGTGCACGCCCTGCTCGCCCGGGAGCACCCGCCCACCGCGGTGATCACCGCGAACAACTCGATGACCATCGGGGCGATGCAGGCCCTGCGCGAGGCCGGGGTGAGCGTGCCGGGCGACATGGCCCTCGCCTGCTTCGACGACTTCCCCTGGGCGGACCTGTTCGCCCCGCGGCTCACGGTCGTCGCGCAGCCGTTCGCCGAGATCGGCCGGGAGGCGGTGCGGTTGCTCCTGCGCCGCATGGCCGAGCCGGACGCGCCGCCCCGGACGGTCCGTCTCCCCCCGCGGTTCGTGCACCGCGACTCCTGCGGCTGCTGAGGCCGACCCTTGCCACGCCGGGCAGACTGTCCCGCGTGGACCTGCCCGTGATGCCGCCCGTCAAGCCGATGCTGGCCAAGCCGGTGAAGGACATCCCCGCCGGACAGCTGTACGAGCCCAAGTGGGACGGCTTCCGCTCGATCGTCTTCCGGGACGGTGCCGAGGTCGAGATCGGCAGCCGCAACGAGAAGCCGATGACCCGGTACTTCCCCGAGGTCGTCGAGGCGGTGCGGGCGAACTTCCCCGAGCGCGCGGTGATCGACGGCGAGGTGATCGTCGCGGACGTCGAGGGCAACGCACTGGACTTCGAGGCCCTCCAGCAGCGCATCCACCCGGCCGCGTCCCGGGTCACGCTGCTGTCCGAGCAGACGCCCGCCAGCTTCGTCGCGTTCGACCTGCTCGCGCTGGGGGACGAGGACCTGACCGGTGAGCCGTTCGAGGTCCGGCGGGCGCGGCTGGAGGAGGCGTTGGCCGAGGCGAAGGCGCCGATCCACATCACCCCGCTCACCCGGGACGTCGCCGAGGCGCGGCGCTGGTTCGAGCAGTTCGAGGGCGCGGGGCTGGACGGTCTGATCGCCAAGCGGGCCGACCAGACCTACCAGCCGGACAAGCGCGTGATGACCAAGATCAAGCACGAGCGGACCTGCGACTGCGTGGTCGCCGGGTACCGGGTGCACAAGTCCGGGCCGGACACGATCGGCTCGTTGCTGCTCGGGCTGTACGACGAGCGCGGGGTGCTCGCGTCCGTCGGCGTCATCGGGGCGTTCCCCATGGCCCGGCGCAAGGAGCTGTTCACCGAGCTCCAGCCGCTGGTCACCGAGTTCGAGGGGCATCCGTGGAACTGGGGCGCTCACATGGAGGGGGAGCGGACCCCGCGCAAGAATGAGGGCAGCCGCTGGAACAACGGCAAGGACCTGTCGTTCACGCCGCTGCGGCCCGAGCGGGTCGTCGAGGTGCGCTACGACTACATGGAGGGGGCGCGGTTCCGGCACACCGCGCAGTTCGTCCGCTGGCGCCCCGACCGCACCCCCGAGTCGTGCACCTACGACCAGCTCGAGCGCCCCGTGAGCTTCGACCTCGCGGACGTGCTGGGCGTCTGACCTGGTAGGACGGGCGCGGTTGGGGCATCCTGATCTCGTGGACCCCGCTCCCGCCCACGTACACGGGCCGAACTGCGACCATTCGGCGGACAAGCCGATCGGGTGGTGGCTCAGACGCGTGGACGGGCTGATCGAGTCGTCCATGGACCGGGTCCTGGCGGACGAGGGGATCGGGCGGCGGCACTGGCAGGCGCTCAACGCGATCGCGGGTGGGGCGGACACCGCGGCGGCACTGGACGCCGCGCTCGCCCCCTTCGCGGGCTCCGGCCCGGCGGCTCGGCTGGTGCTGGACCAGCTGCTGGCCCGGCACTGGGTGCAGCAGGCGGCGGGGCGGATCACGGTGACGCCCACCGGTTCCGCCGCGCGCGGAAGGCTGGTCGTGGCGATCCGGGACTACCGCGCGCGGATCACCGAGGGCGTGTCCGAGGCGGACTACCGCACCACCGTGGAGACGCTGCAGCGGATCGCCCGCAACCTGACCTGAGCGCGCGCGGTGATCGTCGCGGGGGGATGATGCGCGCGTGGCCCTGCCGACCGCCGCCGAGCTGGAGGCGGCCCGCGCGCGCCTGCTGCCGGACGTCCTGCCCGGGCCGGCCGACCCGCCGTTGCGCCTGCTGTTCTGCGGGATCAACCCCGGTCTCGTCTCCGCCGCGACCGGGCACCACTTCGCCCGGCCCGGCAACCGGTTCTGGCCGGTGCTGCACGAGGCCGGGTTCACGCCCCGGCTGCTGCTGCCCGCCGAGCAGGGCGAGCTCCCGAGGTGGGGGATGGGGATCACCAACATGGCGGCCCGGCCGACCGCCCGCGCGGACGAGCTGACCGACGCCGAGCTCGTCGAGGGCGGTCGCATCCTGCACGACCTGGTCGAGCGGTACGTGCCCCTCTGGCTCGCGGTCGTCGGGATGGGGGCGTACCGGACGGCCTTCGGGGACCGGGCCGCGATCGTCGGGGCGCAGGAGCCCACCATCGGCCCCACGCGGATCTGGGTGCTCCCGAACCCCAGCGGGCTCAACGCCCACTACCCGAAACAGCGGCTCGTCGAGGAGTTCGCCCGGCTCCGCGCCGCGGCCCTCTGACGCGGGCCCACCCGATCCAGCCTCCTGGAGATCAGCAGACCCTCGCGCAGGATGTCGGGCTGCAGAACCCCGTTGATCTCCACCGGGCTCGGTCAGGAGACCCTCGGGCAGGTCAGACCTCGTCGAGGTCCGGGATCTCCGCGCCGGTGTCCGCGGCGTCCCGCTCCGCCCACCCCAGCAGCGGAGCGATGTCGAAGACCGAGTCGTCGATCTCCGCGTGCAGGTCCCCCAGCTCGGCGAACCGCGCGGGCATGGTCGCGATCGTGAAGTCTCCGGGCTCGGCGGAGTCGATCTCGTCCCAGGCCAGGGGCGCCGACACCCGCCCCTCCGGGGTGCCGCGCACGGAGTAGGCGCAGGCGATGGTGTGGTCGCGGGCGTTCTGGTTGTAGTCCACGAAGATCGAATTCGGGTCGCGGTCCTTGCGCCACCAGTTCAGGTCCACCAGCGCGCAGCGCCGTCCGACCTCCACCGCGAACGCGTGCGCAGCGCGTCGCACCTCACCGAACCCGTGGGTGGGCGGGATCCGCACGTACACGTGCAGCCCCTTGCCGCCGGACGTCTTCGGGTAGCCCACCGCCCCCAGCTCGTCGAGCACCTCCCGCACGACCCCCGCCACCCGGCGGACGTCCGCGTACGTCGCGTCCGGCATGGGGTCCAGGTCGATCCGCCACTCGTCCGGCGACTCCGTGTCCGCCGCACGCGAGTTCCACGGATGGAACTCCACCGTGGACATCTGCACGGCCCAGACCACGTCCGCGAGGTGCGCGACGGCCAGCTCGTCCGCGTGCCGGTGGTAGCGGGGGAAGTGCACCCGCACGGTCGGGACCCAGTCCGGAGCCCCGCGCGGCAGCCGCTTCTGGTGCACCTTGTCCCCGTCGGTGCCCTTGGGGAAGCGGTGCAGCATGCACGGCCGGTCCCGCAGCGCCCGGACGATCCCGTCCCCGACGGCCATGTAGTAGTGCGCGAGGTCCAGCTTGGTCTCCCCGCGCGCGGAGAAGTAGACGCGATCGGGGCTGGAGAGGCGGACCGTGCGGTCCCCGACCTCCAGCTCGACGGCGTCCGCCATCAGGCGCTCAGCGTCGCCAGTCGTTCCGCTTGCGCAGGTTGCCCCACACCACGGCGGCCAGGATCCCGACGGCGGGGACCACGGCGAAGAGGATCTCGGTCCAGCTGACGTGGTGGCCGATGAGCACGACGGGCAGCAGGATCGCGACGATGACGCCCGCGATCGACGTGGCCTTCGGGAACTCCCCGTGCCAGCCCCACTCGGCCGACGGCTCGTCCGCGGGATCGACCTTCGCCAGCTCGCGGCCTGCCATGCGTTCCTCCTGAAGACGTGAAACCCGGGGCTCATCCTCGCACAACACCGAGACGAGGATGATGGGGCGTGATGAACGAGTTCTCTCCGCGGTCGGTGCTGGTCCTGGGCTCGACCGGCTCCATCGGCACCCAGGCGTTGGACGTCGTCGAGCACGCGTCCGGGCGCTTCGTCGTGGCCGGGCTCGCCGCGGGCGGCGGCGACGTCGCGCTGCTCGCCGCCCAGGTCAGGGCCACCGGCGTGCGCCGGGTCGCCGTCGCGGACGGGGGCGCCGCCGCCCGCCTGCGCGCGGAGGTGTCGGGCGTCGAGGTGCTCGACGGGCCGGGCGCGGCGGCCGAGCTGGTCGCCACCACCCCCGCGGACGTCGTGCTGAACGGGATCACCGGATCGCGTGGTCTCGGCCCGACGCTGGCGGCGCTGGAGTCCGGCGCCACGCTGGCGCTGGCCAACAAGGAGTCCCTGGTCGCGGGCGGCCCGCTCGTCACGAAGGCGGCGAAGGCGGACCAGATCGTCCCGGTCGACTCCGAGCACTCGGCGCTGGCCCAGTGCCTCCGGTCGGGCACCCGGGACGAGGTCGCCCGGCTGGTGCTCACCGCGTCCGGCGGGCCCTTCCGCGGCAGACCGCGCACCGACCTGGAGCACGTCTCGGTCGCCGACGCGCTCAAGCACCCGACCTGGGACATGGGCCCGGTCGTCACGATCAACTCGGCCACGCTGGTCAACAAGGGCCTGGAGCTGATCGAGGCTCACCTGCTGTTCGCGGTGCCCTACGACCGGATCGACGTCGTCGTGCACCCGCAGTCCATCGTGCACTCCATGGTCACCTTCGCCGACGGCGCCACGATCGCCCAGGCCAGCCCACCGGACATGCGGCTGCCGATCGCCCTGGCGCTGGGCTGGCCGGAGCGGGTGCCCGGCGCGGCCCCGCAGTGCACCTGGGACACGGCGCAGAGCTGGACCTTCGAGCCGCTGGACCACGAGGCGTTCCCCGGCGTGCGGCTGGCCCGGTACGCGGGGGAGACCGGGGGCTGTCTGCCCGCGGTGTTCAACGCGGCCAACGAGGAGCTCGTGGCGGGGTTCGTCGCGGGCCGCATCGGCTACACCGCCATCACCGACGAGCTGGAGCGCGTCCTGCAGGCCGCCGACGGCTGGTCGGCGGACCCCGCTACCGTGGCCGACGTCCTGGCCGCGGAGCAGTGGGCGCGCGCCCATGCACAGGAGCGAATCGCATGACTGTCGTCTGGACGATCGTCGGGATCGTCGTGTTCTTCCTCGGCATCCTGTTCTCGGTCGCCTGGCACGAGCTCGGCCACTTCGCCACGGCGAAGTGGTTCGGGATCAAGGTGCCCGAGTTCTTCGTCGGCTTCGGGAGGACGATCTGGTCACGCCGGGTCGGCGAGACCGAGTTCGGGTTCAAGGCGATCCCGCTCGGCGGCTACATCCGGATGATCGGCATGCTCCCGCCCGCCCGCGGCGAGCTGTACGGCCGCAGCAGGCGCACCGGCCCGTTCCAGGGCCTGATCGACGACGCCCGGCAGGCCTCGGCGATGGACGTCGGACCGGAGGACGCGGAGCGGCAGTTCTACACGCGGCGGCCGTGGAAGCGGATCATCGTGATGGCCGCGGGCCCGGTCATGAACCTGATCCTCGCGGTCGTGCTGTTCGCCATCGTGCTCATGGGCTTCGGCCGGCTCACGGCCACGTCCACGGTCAGCTCGGTCAGCCAGTGCGTGCTCCCGGCCACCGCCGCGCGCACGGACGTCTGTCCGCCCGGCGCCCCGCTGACCCCCGCCGCGGCGGCCGGGTTCCAGCCGGGGGACCGGATCGTCTCGTTCGACGGGCGGACCTACGACACGTGGGCGGACATGCAGCGGGCCATCCGCGCGGCGACCGGCACCGTGTCCGTCGTCGTGGACCGGGGCGGGCAGCAGGTCACCCTGACCCCCACGCTGATCACCACCGAGCTGCCCTCGCTGGACGACCAGAACACGACCGTGCAGGCCTCCTTCCTGGGCCTCTCCCCGCTGCAGGAGGTGCAGCGGCAGGGGATCGGCGCCGTCGGCAGCACGATGGTGGACATCGTGGGCCAGGTCGGGCAGAAGCTCGTCGAGATGCCGCAGCGCGTGCCGAACCTGTTCGGCGCGGTGTTCCTCGGCCAGGAGCGGGACCAGGACTCGCCCGTCGGGATCGTCGGGGCCTCGCGGATCGGCGGCGAGATCCTCGCCTCGGACGCCCCGCCCGGCCAGGAGATCTCCGCGTTCCTGATGCTGCTGGCGCTGGTCAACATCTCGCTGTTCCTGTTCAACCTGCTGCCCATCCCGCCGCTGGACGGCGGGCAGATCTTCCCGGCGATCTGGGAGGCGATCCGGCGGCGGTTCGCGGCGCTGCGCGGGCGGCCGGACCCCGGCCCGGTGGATGCGGCGAAGCTGATGCCGGTGGCCATGACCGTCGCGCTGATCTTCATCGGGTGGAGTGCGCTGGTGTTCGTGGCGGACGTCATCAACCCCGTGAAACTCGGTTAGCCATACTGTCGAGGTGCTCTCCCGCTCCCTGGCCGTCTTCGACATCGACGGTGTCCTGGCGGACGTCACGCACCGACTGCACCACCTGCGCGCCCGTCCGCAGCGGTGGGAGCGGTTCTTCGCGGCCGCGGACGTGGACCCGCTGCTGGAGGAGGGCGCGAACCGGCTGCGCAAGGCGCAGGTGGACCACGACGTCGTCTACCTCACCGGCCGCCCCGAGCGGAACCGGCGGCTGACCGAGCGCTGGCTCGCCCGGCACGACCTGCCGACCGGCCCGCTGCACATGCGAGACGACTACGACTACCGGCCCGCGCGCGAGATGAAGCGCGAGGTGCTCCGGTGGCTGGCCGAGGAGCACGAGATCGCGTCGGTGCTGGACGACGATCCCGCCGTCTTCCGCGTCCTGGAGGCGGACGGCTGGCCGATCGAGCTGGCGACCTGGCTCCCGCACTCCTCCACGCTGCAGGACGCGCAGGAGAACAAGGGCCGCACGTGATCGCGGCCGCTGCGCCCGGGCGCGTCGCCGGAGCCGGTCGTGACTCCGGCGGTGGAGTGCACCCCAGCCCGCGGCGGTCCGGGCGCCGGAGCTGAACGCCGGGTGAACCGTCTCGGGTCACACGGATCTCCGGCGCGAACAGGCGCATACTGGGGGTCGTGAGCGTCTCCCTGGGAATGCCGTCCGCACCCGCCCCGACCCTGGCCCCGCGCCGGCAGACGCGGCAGCTGCAGGTCGGTGCCGTCGGCGTGGGCAGTGACCACCCGATCTCGGTGCAGTCGATGACCACCACCCTGACCTCGGACGTCAACTCCACGCTCCAGCAGATCGCCGAGCTGACCGCGGCGGGCTGCGACATCGTGCGCGTGGCGTGCCCGAGCCAGGACGACGCGGACGCGCTGCCCGCGATCGCGCGCAAGTCGCAGATCCCCGTCATCGCGGACATCCACTTCCAGCCGAAGTACGTGTTCGCGGCGATCGAGGCGGGCTGCGCGGCGGTGCGGGTCAACCCCGGCAACATCCGCAAGTTCGACGACCAGGTCAAGGAGATCGCGAAGGCCGCGAAGGACCACGGCACCCCGATCCGGATCGGCGTCAACGCGGGGTCGCTGGACAAGCGGCTGCTGCAGAAGTACGGCAAGGCCACGCCCGAGGCGCTCGCGGAGTCCGCGATGTGGGAGGCGAGCCTGTTCGCCGAGCACGACTTCCACGACATCAAGATCTCGGTCAAGCACAACGACCCGGTCGTCATGGTCCGCGCCTACGAGCTGCTGGCCGCGCAGTGCGACTACCCGCTGCACCTCGGAGTGACCGAGGCCGGGCCCGCGTTCCAGGGCACCATCAAGTCCGCCGTCGCGTTCGGGGCGCTGCTGTCGCAGGGGATCGGGGACACCATCCGGGTCTCGCTGTCCGCCCCGCCGGTCGAGGAGATCAAGGTCGGGCGGCAGATCCTGGAGTCGCTCAACCTCAAGCCGCGCAGGCTCGAGATCGTCTCCTGCCCCTCGTGCGGGCGCGCCCAGGTGGACGTGTACACCCTTGCCGAGCAGGTCACGGCCGGTCTCACGGGCATGGAGGTGCCGCTGCGCGTCGCCGTCATGGGTTGCGTGGTGAACGGGCCGGGCGAGGCGCGCGAGGCCGACCTCGGGGTCGCGTCGGGCAACGGCAAGGGCCAGATCTTCGTCAAGGGCGAGGTCATCAAGACCGTCCCCGAGCACGCGATCGTCGAGACCCTCATCGAGGAGGCGCTGAAGATCGCCGAGACGATGGAGGAGGCGGGCGAGCCCTCGGTGTCGGTGGGGTGAACGTGCTGCGGGGTTCCGACGAGCCCGGCATAGGCAGCTCGCCGCGGTTGTGGCACCGTAGGGGAGTGCTGAGGGTCGCCGGTGCGCGGTTGCTCGATGATCGGGACCGTGGTGGTGTCCGTGCCGCCCTCGATGCCGATCCCGTCGCGGCGTGCATGGTGGCCGCCCGAGTCGAGGCGGCGGGGCTGGACCCGTGGCGCCTCGGCGGCGAGGTCTGGGCCTCCGGCTCCCGGCTGGAGGGGCTGTGCTTCTCCGGTGCCAACCTCGTCCCGCTGCGCGGCGAGCGGCCCGCGATCCGCGCCTTCGCCGACCGGGCGCGCCGGCACGGGCGCTCGTGCTCGTCGCTGGTCGGGCGGGCCGAGCTGGTGCTGCCGCTGTGGGAGGAGCTCGCCCCGTCGTGGGCGCCCGCCCGCGAGGTGCGCGCCGACCAGCCGCTGATGGTGCTCGCGGGCCCGCCCACGATCGCGCCGGACCCGCTCGTGCGGCCCGTGCGGCTCGAGGAGCTGGACCGCTACCTGCCCGCGGCGATCGCGATGTTCACCGAGGAGGTCGGCGTCGACCCCCGGGCGGGGGACGGCGGCGCCGGCTACCGCGCGCGCGTCGCCGAGCTGATCTCCGCGGGCCGGGCGTTCGCCCGGTTCGAAGACGGCGAGGTCGTGTTCAAGGCCGAGATCGGCGCCATGTCCGCGCGGGTCGGCCAGATCCAGGGCGTGTGGGTCAACCCGTCCCGGCGGGGCCGCGGGCTGGGCGCGATCGGCACCGCCGCGGTCGTCGAGCGGCTCGGGGGGATGGGCCGGATCGCGAGCCTGTACGTCAACGGCTTCAACACCGCGGCCCGCCGCACCTACGACCGCATCGGCTTCACCCAGGTCGCGAGCTTCGCCACCATCCTGTTCTGACCTGTTCCGACCTGTCCCGACCCGATCACCCGAGCAGGGTGCGGCTCCACGTGTCCGCCAGGTGCTCGACGAACCGCTCCGGCGTCCACGCCCGCTCGTGGACCAGCAGCACCCAGTACTCGGCGGCGTTCATGCTCCAGACCACGTCCGCCACGTGCTCGTCGGACAGGTCCGCGCGCAGCTCGCCGGTCGCCCGCAGGTCCGCGGCGAAGCGCAGCATGTTGACCCGCCGCCGCTCCGCGATCTCCCGCCACAGTGCCGCGCAGTCCGGGTCGGTCATCGCCGCGTCCCGCAGGGCCAGGAAGATCGGCGCCAGCCGCTGCTGCAGCGCCCCGATCCCCGCGGCGTAGAGCCGGAGCTTCGCGCGCGCGCCGGACGCCGCCAGCACGCGCTGGACGTAGTCCCGCTGCTCGCCCGGCACCGGCTCGTCCGTGCCGGACAGCGCGGTCTCGACGAGCGCCCGCAGCACCTGCGGCTTGCGCCCGACGCTCGCGTACACGGTGTCCACCGACACCTCCGCCCGGCGCGCGACCTGCGCGACGGTCGTCGCCGCCCACCCCTGCGCCGCCAGCAGCTCGCGGGCCGCCGCCAGGATCGCCGCGCGGGTGTCCGCGGCCTGTCGCGCGCGCCGCGGGGAGTGGTAGCGGCGGGGCTTGACCTCGTCCGTCATCGGCCCTACCTTCATTTCATCCGAAGTGCTTTCGGATCAATCTACCAGGGGGCCATGATGTACGTGTTCGTCCAGGACGTCCCGATCGGCGAGCCCCTCTACCGGCGGATCGTCGAGGAGATCGGCCCGGAGCCCGTCGCGGGCTCGCTGCTGCACCTCTGCGTCCGGCGGGAGGGCGGGCTGCGCTACATCGACGTGTGGGAGTCGAAGGAGGCGTGCGCGCGGGCCTTCGACGAGCGCATCCACCCCGCGGTGGACCGGGCGTTCGGCGGGAACCGGCCGGGCACCGAGCCCACCGTGGAGGTCCTGGACGTGATCGACGCCTCGGGTTCGCTGCTCGCGTCCGCCCCGTGAACTGCACGAACGGCACTCTTGTGCGGTAGGTCCGCACAAGAGTGCCGTTCGTGCGACCAGGGGTGTGCGTTCGTGCGACCAGGGGTGTGCGTTCGTGCCGCGGGGGGTGCTGGGCGCGCCCATACCCGGGGTGCGGGGGGCCGCCCGGCATACTCGGGCGGTGCCCCGACCCGCTCCCCGGATCCCGGCCCTGCTCGCCGCCCTAGCTACCGTGCTGGCCACCGCCGGGTGCGGCCTGTTCGGCGACAGCGGGCCCGAGGACACCGTCACCGCCTACCTCGCCGCCCTGGCCGCGGGGGACGACGCCGGCGCCGCCGCCCGCACGGACACCCCGGACCAGGCCCGGGAGACCCTCGCCGGGGTGCGCACCGCCCTGCGGCCCACCGCGGTCACCGGCGAGGTCGCGCAGGTCCGCACGGCGGGTGAGCGGTCCGCCGCCTCGGTGAACCTCACCTGGGACCTCGGCGAGGACCGCCGCTGGACCTACCTGGTGCCGCTGGACCTGCGCCCGGACGACGCCGCCGACACCGGCTGGGTCATCGACTGGAGCTCCGCCTCGGTGCACCCGGACCTGCAGGCGGGCCAGTCCCTCGCCCTGCGCACCACCAGCCCCGACCCGGCCCCGGTGACCGACCGGGCCGGATCGCCGCTGCTGGCGGCCACCCCCGTCGTCACGATCCTGCTGGACCGCAGGGCCGCCGGGGACCTGGGGGCCGTGGCCGCCGCGCTGGCCCGCTCGCTCGGGCCGATCGACCCGGAGATCACCGCGCAGTCCGTCGCCGCGGGCGCCACCGCCACGCCGGAGGGGCAGGCCTACACCGTCGCCGTGCTGCGGGAGGGCGACTACAACACGATCCGCTCCGCGGTCTACGACCTGCCCGGCGTCCGGTTCACGACCTCCACCCGGCTGCTCGGCCCGGACGCGGGGTTCGCCAGCCAGGTGCTGCCCGCCGTTCGGACCCACGTCGCCGCGCAGGTCAACGGGCGCAACGGCTGGGAGGTCGACGCCGTCGACGCGCTCGGCAATCCCCAGAAGACCCTGACCGAGGTGCCCGTCACCCCCGGGACCACCGTGCAGATCAGTCTGGACCGGCAGATCCAGGCCGCGGCCGAGGACGCCGTGAACGCGCTGCCCAACCAGGTCGCGATCGTCGCCGTGCAGCCCTCCACCGGGGACATCCTGGCCGCGGCGCAGAACGACGCCGCGGACGCCGCAGGCGCCATCTCCTTCACCGGGCGCTACCCGCCCGGCTCGACCTTCAAGATCGTCACGGCCAACGCCGCGCTGCAGGACCTCGGGGTGACGGCCGCGACCCCCGAGCCCTGCCCGGGCACGACCGTGATCGGCGGCCGGATGGTGCCGAACGAGAACGAGTTCGCACTCGGCACGGTGCCGCTGGCCCAGACGTTCGCGCGCTCGTGCAACACCACCTTCGCCACCCTGGCCACACAGCTCGGCGCCGACGCCCTGCCCGCCGCGGGCCTACAGCTCGGCTTCGGCGCGGACTACGCCGTACCCGGCCTGACCACCGTGACCGGTGACGTCCCGCCCGCCGACGATCCGGTGCAGCGCGCGGAGGACGGGTTCGGCCAGGGGCAGGTCGTGGCCACGCCGTTCGGGATGGCGCTGGTGGCGGCGTCGGTGGCGCACGGCGGGCCCGTCGTGCCGCAGCTGATCCGCGGGCAGCGGACCGAGACGACGACCGCCGCCACCGCCCCGGACCCCGCGGCGCTGGAACAGCTGCGCCCGATGATGCGCCAGGTCGTCACCGACGGGACCGCGACGGCGCTGCGCGGCTCCGGGGAGGTGTTCGGCAAGACCGGCACCGCGGAGTTCAGCCAGGGCGGGCGGAACCGGGCGCACGGGTGGTTCGTGGGCTACCGGGGAGACGTCGCCTTCGCGGTGTTGGCGGTCGACGCGGGCTCCTCCAGCCCCGCGGTCGGCATCGCCCAACGCTTCCTCGCCGGCTTCTGAGCCCGCGCCCGTGCCACCCGGGCGGCCACTCGTGTGGCCCGGGAGCCGCTGAGTGACTCCGGGGTCGCACAGGCGTCGGCGTGCGGCCCCGGGTTGTCGCAGCGCGTACGCTCTGGACTCGTGCGCCCTCCCCGGATCGCCAGTCTCGCCCTGGCCGCCGACGCGGTCGCCGTCGTCGTCTTCGCGGCGATCGGCCGCGCGAGCCACGAGGAGGCGGGCGGCATCCTCGGCCTCGTCGGCACGGCCGCGCCCTTCCTCGTGGGCCTGGCCGCGGCATGGGCGACCCCGTGGGTGCGAGCCCAGCCGTCCGGGTTCAAGGCGGGTGCGCTGGTCGTGGTGGGCACCGCGGGCATCGGGCTGGTGCTGCGCGCGGCGTTCACCGGGCGCCTGCCGCTGAGCTTCGCGATCGTGGCGACCGTGAGCCTGGCGGTGTTCCTGCTCGGCTGGCGCGGGGTGTCCGCCCTCACCGCCCACCTCTCGCACCGGCGCACTTCCGTACGCTGAGGGCGTGACCGCAGTTCTCGCCCCCGGTACGCCCACCCCGATCCGCGACGTGCCGGCGCACATCCCGCGCCCGGAGTACGTCGGGAGGAAGGCGCCGACGCCGAGCCGCGACTCGGATGTCCAGACCCCCGAGGTCATCGAGGCCATGCGTGTCGCGAGCCGGATCGCCGCCCGGGCGCTGCAGGCGGGCGGCGAGGCCGTGAAGCCGGGCGTCACCACGGACGAGGTGGACGCCGTCGTCCACGAGTACCTGCTGGACCACGACGCCTACCCGTCGACGCTGGGCTACCGCGGCTTCCCCAAGTCCTGCTGCACCAGCCTCAACGAGGTCATCTGCCACGGCATCCCGGACACCACGGTGATCTCGGACGGCGACATCGTGAACATCGACGTCACCGCGTTCATCGGCGGCGTCCACGGGGACACCAACGCGACCTTCCTCGCGGGCGAGGTGTCCGAGGAGGACCGGCTGCTCGTCGAGCGCACCCACGAGGCGACCATGCGCGCGATCAGGGCGGTCCGGCCCGGCCGCGAGCTCAACGTCGTCGGGCGGGTCATCGAATCCTACGCCAAGCGGTTCGGCTACGGCGTGGTCCGCGACTTCACCGGGCACGGCATCGGCCGCGCCTTCCACAGCGGCCTGGTGGTGCTGCACTACGACCAGCCGGACGTGCACACCGTCCTCGAGCCCGGGATGACCTTCACCATCGAGCCCATGATCACCCTGGGCACGATCGACTACGACATCTGGCCGGACGGCTGGACCGTGGTGACCAAGGACCGCAAGCGCACCGCGCAGTTCGAGCACACGATCCTGGTCACCGACTCGGGCGCCGAGATCCTCACCCTGCCCTGAGGGGCGGGGAGACCCGACCTCGCGGGTCAGTCCATCAGCTCCCGCGCGCAGGCGAGATCAGCACTGGTGCTGATCGGCGTGGAGTACTCCCGCCCACCCCCGCGGACCTGATGTTCTGTCGGATTTCTCCAAGGCGCCGCGGCACGGGCCCGCCAGAATGGGGCGATGAGCGACATCGCAGAGCGCTACGCCCGGCACGCCGACGCCTTCGCCGCGACGATCGCGGCCGTCCCGGAGGACCGGTGGTCCGCGCCGTCGCCGTGCAGCGAGTGGACGGCACGCCAGGTCGTCGACCACGTCGTCGAGGTGCACGGGATGTTCCTCGGCATGGTCGGCAGGCCGCCGGAGCCGGGCCCGACGGATCCCGCCGGGGCGTTCGCGCACGTCAGGTCACTCGTGCAGGCGGACCTGGAGGACCCGGAGCGGGCGAAGGCCACCTACGACGGCATGTTCGGCACCCAGACCTTCGAGTGGTCGGTCGACGGGTTCGTCACCCAGGACCTCGTGCTGCACCGCTGGGACCTGGGCACCGCCGCGGGCCTGGACATCGAGATCCCGCCGGACGAGATCGCCCGGATCGCCGGGTTCGTCGAGCAGATGCCCGCCGAGGCGCGGGCGTCCGGAAAGGTGTTCGGCCCGGCCCTCGAGCCGCCCGCGGACGCGGATGCACAGACCCGCCTCCTGGCCGCGATCGGGCGCCGGGCCTGGTGACTCCCGGGCGGCCCGAGTGCCCCTCGGCGACTCTTGGGCCGCCCGAGTGTCACGCCTACGCTCGATAGCATGAGCAAGGTCTACGACGGCGTCTCGGGGAAGCTCGGCAGGTGGCTCGAGGAGCAGCCGGTGTTCTTCGTCGCCACCGCACCGCTGGCCGCCGACGGGCTGGTGAACCTCTCCCCGAAGGGCACACGCGGCACGTTCCGGGTGGTCGACGAGCACACGGTCGCCTATCTCGACCTCACCGGCAGCGGCATCGAGACCGTCGCGCACCTGCGGGAGAACGGCCGGATCTGCGTGATGTTCTGTGCCTTCGACGGCAGGCCGACCATCGTCCGCCTGCACGGCACCGGCTCGGTGCTGGCGCTCGGCGAGCCGGGGTTCGACGAGGCGCTGGCCGCCTTCGGCGAGCCCGGCACCTCGCGCAGGCACGGCGCCCGCTCGGTGATCACGGTCGCGCTGGACCGGGTGTCGGACTCGTGCGGGTTCGCGGTGCCGCGCATGGACCTCCGCGAGGAGCGGGACGTCCTGGATCTCGCGCTGGCGAAGAAGTCTCCCGAGGTCATGGCCACCTACCACCGGGAGCGCAACGGCACGAGCCTCGACGGCCTCCCGGGACTGCGGGGGTAGCGCCCGACGAGCATCACGACCCGCGCGACGTCCCGTGCGAGGAAGAGGTCTCCGTGAGCCGGGTGCCCGTAGCCGCCGTCCCCGACGGCTGCCGCTCCCCGACGGCTGCCGCTCCCCGGCGGGGACGGGCTCCAGCTCGTAGCGCCACACCGCCCGTGCCCAGTGACACCACGCGATCCGCCGGTCCGGCTCGAACTCCACCACGCGGTCGGTGATCCGGTACGGCAGCGTGATCCTCATCTGCGCGCCGGAGGTGTCCCCGAGGGCGAGCCGCCGGGGCCCGGAGACCGCGGACCGCACGGTGCCGGAGCCGTCGAACTCGTGGTGTCGGTGCGGGTTCGCGAGCAGCGCGAACACCTCCGCCGGGGGGAGCGGTGACGACCGCGGAGGCCCTCAGCCGCCCGTCGGCGATGGCGGCCCTCATGCCGCGGCGTGCCTCTTCACGGCCTCGAGGGCCTGGTCGGCGTGCTGGTCGAACTTGGACTCGCCGGCGAACTCCGCGACGATCCGGCGGTCCTGCCCGATCACGTACGTCCGACGACGGGTGTGCAGCCCGCCCGGCAGCCAGGCCCGATAGGCGCCGAACTCCTTGGACACCGCGTGGTCGGGGTCCGAGAGCAGGGGATACCCGAGCGAGTGCGCGGAGGAGAACACGCTCTGCTTGGTCACGTTGTCCGAGCTGATCCCGACCGGCTGCGCGCCCACCGCGGCGAACTCGCCCGCGAGGTCGCGGAAGTGGCAGGCCTCCTGCGTGCAGCCGCCCGAGCTCGCCATCGGGTAGAAGAACAGCACCACGGGACCGGACCCCAGCAGGGTCGAGAGCTTCCGCGGGGTGCGGGTCTCGTCCTCGAGCTCGAAGTCGCTGACTTCCGTGCCGACCTTCATGCGTCGACCTCCTTCTTCGGGGGGAGCGGGAGGAACCCGCTGGTGCGCTTGACGTACTCGGCGTAGCCGGGGCGGCGCTCGCCGATGGTGCTCTCCAGCAGCTTCGCGCCGGTGCCCTCGGCCAGGTTGACGGTGATCGCGAGCGCCCCGGCCAGCCCGATCAGGCCCGCCGGATGGTGCAGGGCGAGGAGGGCCAGGCCCCACCAGACGCAGGCGTCGCCGAAGTAGTTCGGATGGCGGGTGTACCGCCACAGGCCGCGGTCCATGACCCGGCCCTTGTTCGCCGGGTCGGCCTTGAACGCGGACAGCTGGGCGTCCCCGACCGACTCGAAGAACATGCCGACGGCCCACACCAGCACGCCGAGCACGGTGATCACCGTGGACCAGACGCCCGAGGCCGAGCCGTACTGCCCCACCTGCACCGGCAGGGACACGAACCACATCACCACGCCCTGGGTGAGGTAGACCTTGCGAAAGGCGTACAGCCAGGGGTTGCCGCGGGCCCGGATCATCAGCTCCACGTACCGCTGGTCCTCGGGCTGCCCGTGGTTGCGGCGCCCGATGTGAATGGCCAGCCGGGCGCCCCAGACCACCGTGAGCGCGGTGATCAGCCACTGCCGCCAGGCGTCCCCCGACCCCTGCGCGGCGACCAGCGTGACGATCGCGATCACGCCGAACCCGCTGCCCCACACCACGTCGATGCCGTCATGGCGCTTGCGGACGAAGGCCACCGCGAGCGCGCCGAGCATCACGACCAGCACCGCGACCGCGGTGATCCAGAGGTTGGTGGCGAAGGCACCCCAGGGGAAGCTCACGCCGATCAGTCTCCGACAGCGGGCACGGACTCGCGAGCCGGGTCCACAGTGTCCTCGGCGGGCACGTCGGGCCGCAGCCGGTCCAGCGCGGGATCCGCGCCCAGGGTGGCCGCGCGGCTGCGCGGGAGCCCGGACCGGCCGTCCTCCGAGGGCCGGACGAGCAGCATCTGGTGCACGCCCATCCGGTTCTCCTCGAAGGCCAGCGCCGCCCCCGCGAGGTAGAGCAGCCAGACCCGGTACTGCTCCTCACCGATCAGTGAGATCGCCTCGGACTTGTTGTCCTGCAACGTGTCCAGCCACGGCCGCACCGTCCAGACGTAGTGCTCGCGCAGCGAGTGCACGTCCACCACCTCCAGGCCCGCGGCCTCCAGGAGGTTCAGTGTGTCCCCGAGCGGGCGCATGTACATGTCCGGCGCCACGTAGGACTCCATGAACGCCCCGCCGCCGGGTGCGGTGTTCTCGCCGGAGGCCCCGCGCGACATCTGCTGCAGCAGCAGCCGCCCGTGGGGGACGAGCAGCTTCTGCAGCTGTCCGGCGTAGACGGGGTAGTTGTCCTGGCCGACGTGCTCGCCCATCTCGATGGAGCTGATCGCGTCGAACGGCTCGTCCGGGATCTCGCGGTAGTCCTGCAGGCGGATCTCGACCCGGTCCTCCAGGCCGAGCTCGCGGACCCGGCGCAGGCCCAGGGCGCGCTGCTCGGCCGAGAGCGTGACCCCGACCGCGTCCACGCCGTAGTGCTGCGCGGCGTGGATCAGCAGCGACGCCCAGCCGCAGCCGACGTCCAGCAGCCGCATGCCGGGCTCGAGGTCCAGCTTGCGGCAGATCAGGTCCAGCTTGTCCCGCTGCGCGTCGACCAGCCCGTAGTCCGCCGACGCCTCCTGGGTCCAGTACCCGCAGGAGTAGGCCATCCGCGGGTCCAGCAGGAACTCGTAGAACTCGTTGGACAGGTCGTAGTGGTGCGCGATCGCCTGCCGGTCCCGGCGGCGGGTGTGCAGCCCTCCGGACAGCCGGGCCTCCGACGCGGGCGGGCGCGGCCGCGGCCCGATGGCGCCGAGCGCGGCGGCGGTGCGCAGCGCGGACAGCTTCTGGCGCCGGTCCAGCGACACGGGCGAGGACCGGCCGAGCTTCCAGAAGCGGGAGAGCCCGTCCGCGATGTCGCCCTCGAACCCCAGGTCGCCCGCGACGAAGGCGCGGGCCAGCCCGAGCTCGCCCGGGTTCCACAGGAGCCTGCGCAGCACCCGTCGGTTGTGGACGAGCACGGTCGGTCCGGGGCCCGAGGGCCCGGCGACGGACCCGTCCCAGGCTTGGATCCGGACGGGCAGCGCGGCGCCGAGCACGCCTTCGAGCAACGCGGCGAGACGGGGTGCGGCGGGGGCCATCAGTGGTTCTCCCTGGTGAGCGCGAGCTGGAAGACGTCGAGGTAGCCGACCCGGAAGCCGGCCTCGCAGTAACCGAGGTAGAACTCCCACATCCGGCGGAAGGTCTCGTCGAACCCCAGCGCCGAGACCTCCGCCCAGCGCTCCTGGAAGCGCCGGTTCCAGTGGTTGAGCGTGCGGGCGTAGTCCTGACCGAGCGAGCGGCGCTCGGCGATCCGCAGGGTGGCGTGGTCGGCGAGGCTGCGCTCGATCGACTCGACGCTCGGGATCAGTCCGCCGGGGAAGACGTACTTGTGGATCCAGGTGTAGTCGTTCTTGGCCACCCGCATCCGGTCGTCCGGCATGGTGATGGCCTGCAGGCCCACCCTGCCGCCGGGCTTGAGCAGCCGGTCCAGGGCCTCGAAGTAGGTGGGCCAGTACCTCTCGCCCACGGCCTCGATCATCTCCACGGACACGACGGCGTCGTAGGAGCCCTGCGCCTCGCGGTAGTCCCGCAGCAGCACCTGGACCTGGTCCGCCACACCGGCCTCGGCGATCCGCCGCTCGGCCAGTGAGGCCTGTTCGGCGGAGATGGTCAGCGTGGTCACCCGCGCGCCGCGCTGCGCGGCCCGGATGGCGAGCCCGCCCCAGCCGGTCCCGATCTCGAGGACGTGCTGCCCGGCGGTCACCCCGGCCATGTCCAGGATGCCGTCGATCTTGCGCTCCTGGGCCTCGACGAGGTCGTCGGAGCCGGGGGCGAACCACGCCGCGGAGTAGGACATGGTGTCGTCGAGGAAGATCTGGAAGAGGTCGTTGGACAGGTCGTAGTGGCGGTGGATGTTCTCCCGCGCCCCCTCGACCGTGTTCATCTCCTCCGTGGGCTGCCGGGCCTCCACCCACCGCCGCGCCAGGCGCTGCAGCGAGGGCGGGATCAGCGTCGACAGCGTGGCCGCGAAGGGCGTGAGCAGGCCGGGGAGGTCGTCGGTGGTCCAGTCGCCGACCATGTAGGCCTCGCCGAACCCGATCTTCGAGTCGTTGCCGAGGCGGCGGAAGAAGGCGTCCGGCCGGACGATCCGCATCGTGGGACCCCCGAGCCCGAGCACCTCCTCACCCAGCTCGACGCGCACCGGGAGGGACCGCACCGCGCGCCGGAACAGGCCCTCGGCGATCCGGCCCTTGACCCGGGTGTGCGGCACCGCGGCCAGGCCGGGCCACACGCCCTCGCTCGGGCGCGGGATCACCCGGCTCGCGGTGTGCTCGTGCGGAATCGGCTGCTGGACGGTCACTCAGACCCCCTCCTGCGGGTGGTGCTGTGGGCGCGGCACGACCGGCAGCCGCCGAAGCCACAGCCGGATGCCGTGGAGACGGATGAGTGCCGAGGTCCGCTGGGTGACGAACGGGCGGCGCAGCAGCATCCCGGCGAGCGCCCGCGGGGTCGCCTCCCGGCGGGTGCCGGTGAGGGTGGCGGTGAACGCGGTGGTGCCGCCGCGCTCCAGCGCGATGGCCAGCGCGAGGCGGTCGGTGGGTTCGGGCAGGGACATGCGGTAGCCGCCGTCGACGGTGAAGAACGGCGAGACGTAGAAGTCCTTCTCCAGCTCGGCCCGCTCGGACCGCAGCAGGTAGCAGTGCCGCTCGCCGTAGGTGTTGTGCACCTCCGCGACGACGCACGCCAGCTCGCCGGTGTCCCGGTGGCACCAGAAGACCGACAGCGGGTTGAACACGTACCCGGCCACGCGGGCGTTGGCCAGCATCAGGATCCGGCCGCCGCGCAGGTCGACGCCCTGCGTGGCCAGGTACGCGTCCACGTTCTCGCGGATCGAGCGGTCCGGGTCGCCGAGGTGGTCCCGTGCCGCGAAGCGGCCGAACACCCCGGCCCAGCGGGGCAGGGCGTCCAGGTCGACGAGCCAGAGGTAGGTCCGGTGCGCGAAGCCGTAGTCCAGCGCCTCCCGACGGCGGTGGCGCACCTCGGCGTCGAACAGCTGTGCGCGGGACGTGGTGCTCTGCCGTGACTCGCCGCGCACGGTCACCACGCGGACCCCAGGGACTCGGCGGCCTTCACTCCGGACAGGCAGCCGTCCTCGTGGAAGCCCCAGCCGTGGTAGGCCCCGGCGAAGGCCGTGACCCCGGTGTTGAGCCCGGGCAGCGCCCGCTGCGCGGCCACCGACGCGGGGGTGTAGATCGGGTGCTCGTAGGACATCCGGGCGATCACCCGGTCCTCGGCGAGGTACCCGGCGCCGTTGAGCGTGACGACGTACGGCCCGCCGTCCAGGTGCTGCAACCGGTTCATGTCGTAGCTGACCAGCACCTCCTGCTCGCTCGCGCAGCCCGGCTTGAGGTAGTTCCAGCTGGCCCTGGCACCCGTGGCGCGGGGGAGGAGCGAGTCGTCCCCGTGCAGCCGGGTCTCGTTGCGGGAGTAGGCGAAGGCGCCGAGGGTCGCGCGCTCGGCGTCGGTGGGATCGGCCAGCAGGCGCAGGGCCTGGTCGGGGTGGGTCGCGACGACGACCCTGTCGAACCGCTCGCCGTCGACCTCGACGCCGGTCGCCCCGCGGACGACGGAGCGGACCGGGGTGCCGGTGCGCACCACAGGGAGCTCCTTGGCGATCCGCTCCACATAGGACCGTGATCCGCCCACGACCGTGCGCCACTGCGGCGAGCCGCCGATCGCGAGCATCCCGTGGTGGTCGAGGAAGGTGAACAGGTACCGCGCCGGGTACTCCAGCGACAGCGCCGCGCCCGCGGACCACACACAGGACACGACCGGGATCATGAAGTGGTCCACGAAGTACTGCGAGTAGCCCCCGATGGCCAGGAACGCGCCCAGGGTGACGTCCCCGGCGCGGGGGACCCCGCCGCGGGTCGGCTCCGCACGCTCCGCCTCCGCCAGCACCCGTCGGGCGTGGCGGTGGAAGCGGACGACCTCGGCGAGCATCCGCAGGTAGCGGGGGTTGCGGGCGTTCGCGGCGGTGGGGAACAGGCCACCGAACCTGCGGCCGCCCGCGTACTCCAGGCCGCAGCCCTCGCACCGCACGCTCATCGACATGTCCGAGTCCTGGGTGGCCACGCCGAGCTCGGCGAACAGCCGCAGCAGGTTCGGGTACGTCCGGTCGTTGTGGACGATGAACCCGGAGTCCACGAAGGTGCCGGCGAGATCGTGGGTGTGGGCGTGCCCGCCGAGCCGGTCGTCCGCCTCGAACAGGGTGACGTCGTGCGTGCGGCGCAGCAGGTAGGCGGCCGTCAGGCCGGACACCCCGCTCCCGATCACGGCGACACTGGTCATCTAGACACTCCCCAGGGGAACCTCGAGGCCGCCCGGGATGGGCTGCCGCATGGCGTTCGTGATCGCCGGGTCCTCCGGTTCGAAGCCGAGCTCGCCGAGCACGAACCGGCGGACGAGGTCGTGCCACGTCGCGGCGTGCCGGAGCATCGCGTGCCCGTCCCCGTGCACGTCGAAGCGCGCGACCCGGTCGGTGACGGCCTTGGCCCGCACGGCGTAGGCGAGGGACTGGCGCGGATCGGTCATCCGCTCCCGGTCCCCGTGGGCGATGAGCACGCTGCGCCCGGCCAGCTGCGCGACGGGATCGCTGCCGTCGAGCCAGGGGGCGAGCGCGGCGACCGCCTTGACCTGCGGGGCACCGGCGGAGTGCAGCACAGCCCGACCTCCCATGGAGTGCCCGACGAGCACGGTCGGCAGCTCGGCGGTCAGTAGCGCGGAGACGTCCCGGGCGGCGTCGCGGGCGGACCCGTTCCAGCCGCGGTGGCGGTAGCGGACCATCGCCACGGCGAGGCCGTCGGTCAGCGCGAGGAGCTGGGCGAAGGGCAGCATCCGCCAGTACGTGAGGCGACGACGCTCGCCGGACTCGGTGGACTGCGAACGGCCGCCGTGCGCCACGACGACGAGCGCGCGGAGCTGTGCGGGTGCTCGACCCACCGGTTCGAGTCGGGGCAGGCTCTGCGCCACGGACCACCTCACTCCTCGTCGCGGACTCTCCGTAGAACCTCCGATCCGCAGGCCGCCCGCGGATGGTGAGCTGTCCGTCATGTCACACCGACGGGATCATCGCGCCACCCGCCGTACTCCGCTCGTCGATCGTGGGCGAGGATCGGGGGTGACGTCCGACCGTTGGAGGAGCGCCGTGCCCACACCCGACCTTCCCCCGGCGCTCGGTGCGCGGCAGAAGCTGCTGCTCACCCTGCGCCGCAGGCGGCGCACCTCCGGCTTCTGGTTCGGCCTGGCCATCGAGCTGATCTGGCCGATCGTGATGGCCTTCACGAAGATCGGCTGGCGGGGCGGCGAGCACATCCCCCCGACCGGCGGCCTGCTCATCGCGGCGAACCACGTGTCGTCCGCGGACCCGATCTTCGACACGGCCTTCGTCACCTCGCACCGGCGAATGCCCCGCTACCTGGCCAAGTCGGAGCTGTGGAACGTGCCGATCGTGCGGTCCGTGCTGGGCAAGGGGGGACACATCCCCGTCTACCGGGAGTCCGCGAAGGCCATGGACGCCTTCCGCGGCGCCGTCGAGGCCCTGGAGCGCGGCGAGGTGGTGGTCTTCTACCCGGAGGCCACGTACACCGCCGATCCCGCGGGCTGGCCGATGAAGGCGAAGAACGGCATCGGGCGGATCGCGGTGCAGTCCGGCGTGCCGGTCATCCCCCTGGCGAACTGGGGCACCCAGGACTTCCTCTCACCGAAGGGCAGGATCGGCCTGTTCAAGCGGGTCAGCGTGGTGGCGGGACCGCCCATCGACCTCTCGGAGTTCGTCGGCAAGCCGCGCACCCGCAGCAACCTCGACGCCGCCACCGCCGCCATCATGGTCGCGGTGACGGACCTGGTCGCGGACCTGCGCGGCGAGACACCGCCCGCGGTCCCCTTCGACCCCGCCGCCCGGCCCGCCCTCCCGGAGGGCCCGCCGGAGCCGCTGGCGGGCTGATACTCGCCCGCAGGACCGCCGGGGTCATTCCCCGGCCAGGCGCTCCAGGCGCTCCAGGCGCTTGGTGGTGGGCCACCGGACCCGCGTCGCCCAGCCCAGCTTCTCGAAGACGCGGATGGTGACCGCGGAGAGGTCGATCTGGCCCTTCCCGACGCCGTGCCGCGCGCAGGTGGGGTCGGCGTGGTGGAGGTTGTGCCAGGACTCGCCCGCGGACAGGACGGCCAGCCACCAGACGTTGGCCGAGCGGTCGCGGGCGGCGAAGGGGCGCTCGCCCCACATGTGGCAGATCGAGTTGATCGACCACGTGACGTGGTGCAGCAGCGCCACCCGGACGAGCCCCGCCCAGAACAGCGCGGTCAGCGCCCCCCACCAGGACCAGGTGACCAGCCCGCCGACCAGCGCCGGGAGGAGCAGGGTCAACGCGCTCCACAGCCCGAACAGCGAGTCGACGCGGCGGAGGTCGGCGTCCGCGAGGAGGTCCGGGGTGAAGCGTTCTTCGTTGGTGAGGTCGCGGTCGAACAGCCAGCCGGTGTGCGAGTGCCAGAAACCCCTGGCCAGCGCCCTCGTGCCCGTGCCGAACAGCCAGGGCGAGTGCGGGTCGCCCGCCTTGTCGGAGAAGGCGTGGTGGCGGCGGTGGTCGGCGACCCACTTGATCACCGGACCCTGCATGGCCAGGCTGCCCGCGACCGCCAGCGCGATCTTCAGCCCGCGGGCGGCCTTGAACGAGCCGTGGGTGAAGTACCGGTGGTAGCCGACGGTGATCCCGAGGCAGCTGACCGCGTAGAACACCGCGCCGACCGCGACGTCCGCCCAGCCGAGGAAGCCGACGGTCACGGCCAGCGGGATCGCGGCCAGCAGGGCCGCGAGCGGCACGAACACGAAGACGTACACGCCGAGCTGCTGGGGGAGCCCGCGGGTTCCGGCGAGGACGGGCTTGGCGCCCGGGCGGTCGGCGGCCAGGGTCATGCGGGTCCACCTCGCGGGTCGGTCGGCGGGTCCACCCTCACGTTCGTCCGGCGGGCCCGCGGCGGATCGGCCCGACCAGCTTAGGTGATCTCCAGCCCCAGCAGGGCGTTCTCCACGACCTCGGGCAGGGCCGGGTGGATCCAGTACTGCCCGGTGGCCATCTCGCGGGCGCCGAGGCCGAAGGACATGGCCTGGATCAGCGGCTGGATCAGGGTGGACGCCTGCGGGCCCATCAGGTGCGCGCCGAGCAGCCGCCCGGTGCCCTTCTCTGCGATGATCTTGCAGAGGCCGGTGGTGTCCTCCATGGCCCAACCGAACGCCACGTCCCCGAAGCGCTGCACCTTGACCGTGTAGTCCAGGCCCATCATCCGGACCATCTCCTCGGTCTTGCCCACGGACGCGACCTGCGGCTCGGTGAACACCGCCGACGGGACGAACCGGTGGTCGGTCTCGATCGGCGCCTCGGGGTTGATCAGGTTGTACCCCACCACCTTCGCCTCCCGGTTCGCGACGTGCTTGAGCGCCCACGGCGAGCTGACGTCGCCCAGCGCGAACACCCCCTCCGCGCTGGTGCGCTGGAAGCGGTCCACCTCGATGCGCCCGTCCGAGTGCGTGGCGATCCCGGCCGCGCCGAGGTTCATCCGGTCCCCGTTGGGGATCCGGCCCGCCGCGACGAGCAGCGCGTCCGCGGCGAGGGAGCTGCCGTCGTCGAGGGTGACGGTGAGGTCGCCCGTGGTGCCTGCGACGTCGGTGACCTGGGTGGCCAGCCGCACGTCGAACCGCTGCGAGGCCAGGTCGGTGTAGGCCGCGGAGATCGTCTCGTCGTGCGAGCGGAGCAGCCTGCTGCCGCGCACGACGACGGTGACCTCGGTGCCCAGCGCCGAGAAGACGTGGGCGAACTCGGCCGCGATGTAGCCGCCGCCGATGATCACCAGCCGCTCCGGGCGCTCGTCCATCCGCATGATCGTGTCGGAGGTCTCGTACGGCGCGCCGGACTCCGCGACGGCCCTCGGGATCATCGGGCGCCCGCCCGCGGCGACGACGACGTGGTCGGCGGTGAGCTCCCGCCCGTCGACGTCCAGGGTGCGGTGGCCGGTGAACGTGGCGTGGCCGAAGTAGACGGTCACGTTCGGGCTGCGCTCGACGCGGTACTCCCTGCCGCCCTCGGAGATCGGGTCGATCCGGCCGAAGACGCGGTCCCGGATGTCTCCCCAGCGCACCTTGTCCAGGCTCGCGTCGATCCCGTACCGCGCGGCGCCGCGCACGGCGTCGGCGACGTCCGCCGCGTAGACGTACATCTTCGTGGGGATGCAGCCGACGTTCAGGCAGGTGCCGCCGAACACCCCGTGCTCGACGATCGCCACGTCCCAGTCGGCGAACCGCTCGTCGACGAAGGTGTTGCCGGAACCGGTGCCGATGACGACGAGATCGTGATGAGCCACGGGGACGAGGCTAATCGGGTGCGACACCACCCGCTCCGGTGACCGTTCACCACACGCGCGGGGGCGCGTGCTGCGCGATACTGCGCGCACGCCGGGCGAGTGGGCCGGGCGCGGAGGGGGGTTCCTGGGATGAGCGACCAGCACGGGGCGTCGAACGGGCGGGCGGAGCCCGGGGCCGTGGCGGGTGGCGTCGGGACCGGGGCGGTCGGGACGGGCGCGGCGGGTCCGGCGGAGCCGGTGGGGTCGACGGAGCCGGGGGCGACCGTCGCGGTCCCGGCCGATACGGCGCCACCCGCGGCACCGCCGACCGCGCCGACCCGACACGCGCCTGCGCCCTCGCGGTCGCGGGTGAGCGGGGTGTGGGTGGGGCTGATCCTGTCCGCGGTGGTCCTGCTGTTCCTGCTGATCTTCATCCTGCAGAACCTCGACCCGGTCCGGATCTACTTCCTCGGCGCGACCGGCACGCTGCCCACGGGTGTGGCCCTGCTGCTCGGCGCGATCGCCGGGATCCTGCTGGTCGCGATCCCGGGCAGTGCGCGGATCGTGCAGCTGCGCCGGACGGCGAAGCGCGAGGCGAAGCGGCTGCGCTGAGCGCACGTTTCGTGCTGCTGGTGGGGTGGTGGCGGCTGCGCTGGGCGCACGTTTCGTGCCGGCAGCGCGGTGACGGTCGCGCTGTGAGCACGGAACCGACGATCATGCCGCGCTGAGCGCACGAAACGTGCCACGTCGACGGCCTGCACACGACGACGGCCTGCACACGACCGACGGCCGCACCCGGGAATACCGGGTGCGGCCGTGTCGGGACTGCGGGTGGGTCAGGCGGCGCGGCGGCGGCCTCCGCCGCCACCCCCGCCGCGGCGACCCCCGGCGGGCGCACCCTGGCTGCGGCCCGCGCCGCCGGCACCGCCACCGCTGCGCCTGCGCCTGCCCGCGGAGGGCTGCTGCACCGGGGGAGTGGGGGCGGCGACGGGGACGCCGCTGGGCTGGCGCGCCCCGGTCACCTCGACCAGCGCGGGCGAGCCCGGCCGGGCGTTCGCGATCTCCGGCCGGACACCGGCCTGGCGCATCAGCGTGTCGACGTCTCGGCGCTCGTCCGAGGTCACCAGCGTGACGACCACACCGGACTCGCCACCGCGGGCCGTGCGGCCCGCGCGGTGCAGGTAGTCCTTGGGGTCCGCGGGCGGGTCGACGTGCACGACGAGGCTGACGTCGTCCACGTGGATCCCGCGGGCCGCGACGTCCGTGGCCACCAGCACCGGGATGCTGCCGTCCTTGAACGCGTCGATCGCGCGGTTGCGGGCGTTCTGGGCCTTGCCGCCGTGCAGCGCGCTGGCCTGGACACCCTCGCGGCGCAGCTGCTTCACCACGCGGTCGGCGCCGTGCTTGGTGCGCACGAAGAACAGCGTGCGGCCCTCGCGGGCCGCGATCTCCTGGACGATCCGGTTCTTGTCGTCCCGGTCGACCAGCAGCACGTGGTGGTCCATGGTCTCGACGGGCGCGGTCGCCGACGCGACGGCCCGGGTCACCGGGTCGTGCAGGTAGCGGTCGACGAGGGTGGCCACCTCGTTGTCGAGGGTGGCGGAGAACAGCAGCCGCTGGCCGTCGGTCGGGGTGCGGTCGAGGATCCGCTTGACCTGGGGCAGGAAGCCCATGTCCGACATGCGGTCGGCCTCGTCCAGCGCGGTGACCTCGACGGCGGACAGGTCGCAGGTGCCCTCGGCCAGGTGGTCGGCGAGCCGGCCGGGGGTGGCCACGAGCAGGTCCACACCGCGGGCGAGCGCGTCGATCTGGCGGTTCATCGACAGCCCGCCGACGACGACGGTCTGCTTGAGCCCCAACGCCTTCGCGAACGGCTCCACGGCGTCGACGACCTGCTGCGCGAGCTCGCGCGTGGGGACGAGGACCAGCCCGCGGGGGCGCTTCGGCTGCGACCGGCCGCCGGCGAGCCGGGAGACGATGGCGAGGCCGAACGCGAGGGTCTTGCCCGAACCGGTCTGGCCGCGGCCGAGCAGGTCCTGGCCCCGCAGGGTCTCGGGCAGGGTGGCGGCCTGGATCGGCCGGGGCTCGGTGAAGCCCTCGGACTCCAGGGCACGCAGCACGGGCTCGGGCAGGCCGAGCTCGGCGAAGGTGGGCAGGCCCGACTCCGGCAGGGTCCACAGGACCTCGGTCGGCATGGCGGACGCCAGGTTGCGCTGGGGGGTGCCGCCGGTGCGGCGCGGGGCGCCGCCGGTGGAACGGCGGGGCCGGCTGCCACGGGACGAGCTCTGGGCAGGACGGCGGGACGGACTGGTCACGAGACCTCCGGGACGATGGCACGTCACACGGAGCGACACGGCGACGCTGCGCGGTCGGGACCTGGAGGACGAGCCCGGGCGCGGATGGGGAGTGCGCCCGACGAATGAGTACGGGTACGCCGGGCCTCTGCCCGGGCGTTCCGACTCAGTCTAGGCCACCGTCTCGGTGAGCGGCCGCCCCGGGGCCTGTGACGTTCGCGGGCTCGGGTGGCACGAGCGCGCTCCGCGAGGTCGGAGCGGCGCTCGTGCCACCCGGGCGTCACGCCAGGCCCGCCTCCGCCACGAGGTCGTGGAAGAGGCGTTCGCCCGCGTCGGCGTCCAGGCCGCGCGCGGTGAACCACTCCGCGACCCGCCGGACGTCCCGGACCAGGAACTCGGCACCGTGCGGGTTGCCGACCAGGTCCACCACCTGCGGGAGGTCGATCAGGACCAGCCGCCCCTCGTGCACCAGCAGATTGTAGGCGGACAGGTCGCCGTGGGCCCAGCCCAGCCGCGCGAGGCCGCGTAGGGCCTCACCGAGCTGGTCCCACAGCTCGCCCAGTTCCGACGCCGTCGGGCGGACCTGGGCGAGCCGGGGTGCGGCCCGTTCCCCGTGCCCGACGAACTCGAGCAGCAGCTCCGTACCGTCGAGCTGGACGGGGTAGGGGACGGGCAGCCCCGCCGACCACAGCGTGCCCAGCGCCGCGAACTCCGCCGCCGCCCATCGCCCGGCGAGCAGCTCGCGGCCGAAGGTGGTCCGGTTCGCCATGGCCCGCGTCTCGCGGGAACGGCGGACCCGGCGCCCCTCCTGGTAGGCGCCGTCGCGGTGGAAGGACTTGTGCACCCGGTACCGCTTGGCGGCCAGGACGACGCCGGACCGGTCGATCAGGTGGACGTCGGCCTCCTTGCCGGTCTTGAGCACGCCCAGCTCGGTGTCCACCGCGGCGTGCGCGGTGACCACCCAGTCCGGGCGGGGTTCGGGTCCGTGCTGCGCGCCGGTCCAGGTGGACCAGCGGTCGCCCGTGGGCGGGCCGTCGATGTCGGTGCCCGCGCGCCCGTCCAGGGCGGGGTCGACCTGGTGGTCGGGGCGTGGGACGGGACGGATGGGCTCGTCGTCGTCGAAACGGGGACGGCGACGGGGGATGCGCTCGCGCATGGAAGGTATCTCCGAAGAAGCGTGGGTGATCACCCCACGCGAGAGCACCTCAGCGCGGGGTGTGGGGGCGGAAGGGCGCGCCGGAGCGCGCCGCCACCCGGGCGGCGGTCGTCATAGCGGGCACACCTTCTCTCCACGTCTCGGCTCCGAGATTACGAACCGCGTCCAGCGAATTACGGTCGGGGGATGAGCGAGACCACCCGTCCGACCCTGCGCGGCTCCTTCGGCATGTCCGCCTCCACCCACTGGCTCGCGACGGCCACGGCCCAGTCCGTGCTCGAGCGCGGCGGAACCGCGGTGGACGCGGCGGTGGCGGGCGGGTTCGTCCTGCAGGTCGTCGAGCCCCACCTCAACGGGCCCGGCGGGGACATGGTCGCGCTCTTCGCGCCCGGCGGCCGGGACCCGAAGGTGATCTGTGGGCAGGGGGTCGCGCCCGCGGGAGCGAGCAGGGAGCACTTCGCGCGGGAGGGGCTCGACCACGTCCCCGGCGCCGGAGCGCTGGCCGCGGCCGTCCCCGGGGCGACGGCGACCTGGCTGTGGCTGCTCGCCGAGCACGGCACCTGGGAGCTCGCGGACGTCCTGGACTACGCGATCCACTACGCCGAGACCGGGTTCCCGGCACTGCCCAAGCTCGTGCAGACCATCGCGGCCGTCGAGGACCTGTTCCGCGAGCACTGGACGTCCTCCGCCGCGCTGTGGCTCGCGCAGCACGGCGGCACCTTCACCAACCCGGACTGGGCGCGGTCCCTGCGGCTGCTGCGGGACGCGGGCGGGTCCGACCGGGAGGGCCGCATCGAGGCCGCCCGCCGGGTCTGGCAGGAGGGCGAGCTCGCGGAGGCCATGGCGGCGGCCGCGGGGAAGGCCCACCGGCACTCCGACGGCCGCGACCACGCCGGCGTCCTGACGGCCGCGGACGTCGCGGCGTTCCGGCCCGCCCTGGAGGAGCCGCAGACGCTGGACTTCCGCGGGACGACCGTCGTGAAGGCGGGGCCGTGGAGCCAGGGACCCGTGCTGTTGCACAGCCTGGCGATGCTGGACACCTTCCCGGACACGCACCTCGATCCGTCCACGGTGGAGGGTGCGCACACGGTCCTCGAGGTGCTGAAACTCGCGCTCGCGGACCGCGAGGGGTTCTACGGGGAGGGGCGCTCCTTCGCGGTCGACGGCGCCCGCGCGGCCCTGGTCGGCGAGCGTGCCGCGGACTACCGGGTGAGCGCGGGCGGGTACCTCCCGCCGCTGGTCACGGACGGTGTGGCGGCACCGGGGACGGGGGAGCCGACCGTCGCGAGGGATGGGGAGACGCGCGGTGACACGTGTCATCTGGACGTCGTCGACCGCTGGGGGACCATGGTCTCCGCGACGCCGTCGGGCGGCTGGTTGCAGTCCTCGCCGACGGTCCCGGGGTACGGGTTCTGTCTCGGCACCCGGTTGCAGATGACCTGGCTGGACCCGCGGTCCCCGGCCGCGCTGACCCCCGGCCACCGGCCGCGGACCACGCTGAGCCCGACGCTGCTGCTGCGCGACGGCGAGGCGGTGGCGGCGCTCGGCACGCCCGGTGGGGACCAGCAGGACCAGTGGCAGCTGCTCTACCTGCTGCGCACACTCGTCGGGGGATTGAGCCCCCAGGAGGCGATCGACGCGCCGGCGCTGCACACCACTGCGATGCCGGGCTCCTTCCACCCGCGGACCTGGACGCCGTTCGGCGTCGTCGCGGAGTCGCGGCTGGGGGCGGCGGTGCTCGACGGGCTGCGGGCGCGGGGGCACGCGGTCACCGACGCGGGACCGTGGAGCCTGGGTCGGCTCTCGGTGGTGACACGCGACCCCGCGACCGGGGCGCTGGGCGCGGCGGCGAACCCCCGCGGGGCGCAGGGATATGCGGCGGGCCGGTGAGGCGGCCGCTCGTGCCGCGATGATCGTTGCGAGTGGGGCGCGTGAGCCACCGGGCGGGGAGCAGGGCGTCGCAGAACCCTCGACGCTCGTCGCGGGCGGTGACCCGGCTGCGATGACCTGAAGTGGGGGACTCGCGGGTCCTGGCGGGCGAGTCGGGCGTCAGGCGGGGAGGACGAGGTCGAGGTGGGCGCCCCTGCGCTCGACCGTCAGGCCCGCCTTGCGGGCGATGCGGGCCACGCCGCCCGCGTCCTGCGGTTCGGCGCGGGACTGCACGAGCAGTCGGGCCAGGGCGCCCTTGTGGGACTTGTTGTGGTGGCTCACCACCGAGCGCGACCCGTCGGGGCGCTCGGCGAGGACGTTGACCGTCACCGCGCCGGGGACGCGGGCGAGGGCGGCGTAGGAGCCGGAGCGCAGGTCGACGACCAGGTCGTCCACCCCGGCGAGGACCGGTTCCAGCGCCGGTCGCCACCGCGCCGCCAGCGTCCCGCCGCTCGGCAGGGACGAGCCCGCGGAGAGCCGGTAGGCGGGGATGGGGTCGCCCGCGTGCACGAGGCCGAACAGCGCCGAGCCGATCGCGAGGCGCTCGCGCGCGCGGGCCGCGGCCGCGCCCCGCAGCGACCGCACGTCCAGCGCGTCGTAGAGCACGCCGGTGTAGCGGGTGATCGCGGGGGCCGTGGGGGAGGTCCAGAGCGCGGCGTTGCGGGCGATCTCGGCGTCCTGCCGCTCCGACACCCCGAGCGCCGCGCGGGAGGCGGGCAGGTCGCCCGCCAGCTCCACCAGCTCGTCCAGCAGGCCCTTGCGCACCCCGTCCAGCTCCGGGTGCGAGAGGGCGGCGAGGTCGAGCGGGGGACCGTCCCCGGCGGCCGACTTGGTCTCCGACGGGGGAAGCAGGACGAGCACGGGCCGAGGGTAGTTGTCTCCGTATGACGGCCCCGTTACGGTCGCCCTCGTGATCCGTCTCGTGTCACGCAGGCACGTCGACCTCCTGCGCGTGACCAGCGCCGCGTGTCCCGCGCGCTGACCCACCCCGCACCCATCGAAGATCACACTCTGGAGACCACCGTGTCCGACCCCGTTGACCCCACCGCCGCCTGGTCCTTCGAGACCAAGCAGGTCCACGCCGGCGCCGCCCCCGACACCGCGACGGGCGCCCGCGCGACCCCGATCTACCAGACGACGTCCTACACCTTCCGGGACACCGACCACGCCGCCGCGCTGTTCGGGCTGGCCGAGCTGGGCAACATCTACACCCGGATCATGAACCCGACGCAGGACGTCCTGGAGCAGCGGGTCGCCGCGCTCGAGGGCGGCATCGGGGCGGTCGCCGTCGCGTCCGGGCAGGCCGCGCAGACCCTGGCGATCCTCAACCTCGCGCAGGCCGGGGACCACTTCGTGTCGTCGGCGTCGCTCTACGGCGGCACCTACAACCTGTTCCACTACACGCTGCCGAAGCTCGGCATCGAGGTCACGTTCGTCGAGAACCCGGACGACGCGGACGAGTGGCGCGCCGCGGTCCGGCCGAACACCAAGGCCTTCTACGCCGAGACGATCGGCAACCCGCGGTCCAACGTGCTGGACATCCGGCTCGTCGCGGACATCGCGCACGAGACCGGCGTCCCGCTGCTGATCGACAACACCGTGCCCACCCCGTACCTGGTGCGGCCCTTCGAGCACGGCGCCGACATCGTGATCCACTCGGCCACGAAGTTCCTCGGCGGGCACGGCACCAGCATCGGCGGCGTCGTGGTCGACTCCGGCAACTTCGACTGGGGCTCGCAGGCCGCGAAGTTCCCGGGCCTCACCACCCCGGACCCGAGCTACCACGGGCTGAACTACCACGAGGCGCTCGGCCCGCTGGCGTTCCTGATCAAGTTCCGGGTCCAGCTGCTGCGCGACCTCGGCCCGGCGATCGCCCCGCTGAACTCGTTCCTGCTGATCCAGGGCATCGAGACGCTGTCGCTGCGGATCGAGCGGCACGTGCAGAACGCGCTGGCCGTGGCCGAGTGGCTCGAGGCGCGGGACGAGGTCGAGCAGGTCTACTACGCGGGCCTGCCGTCCAGCCCGTGGCACGCGCTGCAGCAGAAGTACCTGCCCAAGGGCGCGGGCGCGATCGTCGCGTTCGACATCCGCGGCGGGGTCGAGGCGGGCAAGCGGTTCGTCGACGCCCTGGAGCTGCACAGCCACCTGGCCAACATCGGGGACGTCCGCAGCCTGGTGATCCACCCGGCGTCGACCACCCACAGCCAGCTCTCCGGCGAGGAGCAGCTGTCGACGGGTGTCGGGCCGGGCCTGATCCGCCTGTCGGTCGGGCTCGAGGGCATCGAGGACATCAAGGCGGACCTCGACGCCGGGTTCCGGGCCGCCAAGTCTTGACCCTGGTGGACACCCCTCCGGTCACCGGAGCGTGGCGGGAGGGCTCGGACCCGGGTCGACGCCGGTTCCTCCCGCTCCCCGCGCCCCTCCCGTTGGAGGGGGGCGGGGAGCTGCCCGGCGTGCGGCTGGCCTACGAGACCTGGGGCTCGCCGGACTCCCCGGCGGTCCTGGTCCTGCACGCCCTGACCGGGGACACGCACGTCACCGGCCCGGCCGGGCCCGGTCATCCCACACCCGGCTGGTGGGGGGACCTGATCGGTCCCGGCCGGGCGCTGGACCCGTCGCGGTACTTCGTCGTGGCGCCCAACGTGATCGGCGGGTGCCAGGGGAGCACCGGCCCGTCGTCCACGGCGCCGGACGGACGGCCGTGGGGGAGCCGGTTCCCGCTGGTCACCGCGCGGGACGTGGTCCGAGCCGAGGCCCTGCTCGCGGACACCCTGGGGGTGGGCCGGTGGGCCCTGGTCGTGGGCGGCTCGATGGGCGGGATGCGCGCGCTCGAGTGGGCGGCGTCGGAGCCCGCGCGCGTGGAGCGGCTGATGCTGCTCGCCGCGCCCGCGGCGTCCGCGGCGGACCAGATCGGGTGGGCCGCCCCGCAGATCGCCGCGATCCGCGCCGACCCCGGCTGGCACGGCGGGGACTACCACCACCTGCCCGCCGGACAGGGGCCGCACCTCGGCCTCGGTGTGGCGCGCCGGATCGCCCACCTGTCGTACCGCAGCGGGTTCGAGCTGGCCACCCGCTTCGGCCGCGAGCCCCAGGAGGGCGAGGACCCCTTCCACGGCGGCCGCTACTCCGTCGAGTCCTATCTGGACCATCACGCGGCGAAGCTGGTGCGCCGCTTCGACGCCGGGTCCTACGTCCGGCTGACCGAGCTGATGAACGCGCACGATGTCGGGCGGGGGCGCGGCGGGGTCGGCGCGGCCCTCGCCGGGATCACCGCGCGCACGACGGTCGTGGGGATCAGCTCGGACCGGCTCTACCCGGTCGAGCATCAGGAGGAGCTGGCGGCGGGCATCCCCGGCGCCCGGCTCGAGGTGATCGAGTCGCCCTACGGGCACGACGGGTTCCTCGTCGAGTGGGAGACCGTCTCGCGGCTGGTGGGCGAGCTGCTCGAGGCGTGACGCCCGTGGGCACGAGCGTCACGGGGCCCTCGTGCCCCCGAGCCGCGGATCAGCGGCGCACGGACATGTGGACGTGGTCGAAGTGGCCGCCCGTCGCGTCCTCGGGGTCGTAGACGCCGCCGCCGTCGTACGGGCGCGACCCCAGCCGTCCCGGTCGTCGGCGATGCAGCCGGGGGACGGCTCGGGTGCGACCCGCTCCCGGATCCGGTCGAGGGCCTCGAACCGCACCGCCGCCACGACCGCGCCGACCACGACCGCGCCGATCAGGAGCACCGCCGCGACCAGGGCGAGGGTCGGGCGGCGGGCGGTGCGCATGCGGGCTCCTCGCAGGCGTGTCCGGTTTGCCCGAATGATAGCCGCAGGAGCGACCCGGCCATGGTCGGCTCGCGTGTCGGGAGTGGGGGACTCGCGGGACTGGGGTCAGACGGTCCAGACGGCGATGCCGTTGGGGACGAGGCGGGGGGAGGGGTCGGAGGGGTCGTTGACGATCGTCGTCGACGGGGCGCCCGGGGGGCGGAAGGCGAGGGTGGAGGAGCCGCCGCCGTCGAGGTTGAGGGCGTCGTCGAGGCCGAGCTCGCCGAGCAGCCGCGCGAACTGCAGCAGGGTGGCGCCGACGCTGTCCGACTGCCGCCCGTCGACGGTCACCAGGACCATGCGGTGGCCGTCCGGGGTCACGCCGACACCGCTGCGCGGCGCCCGCGCCGAGTCGTTCAGCCCCTCGGTGGGGCGGGTGTCGCGCAGGATCGGGCTGCCGCCGACCGCCATGAACGGGGCCACGCCGCTCGCGGGCTCGAGCCGGTAGTCCACGGAGACCTCGTCACCGACCGCGAGCGAGCGCAGGAACACCGCGCCCATGTCGCGCCCCACGACCACGGTCTCCCCGGGCGGGATCACCCCGCCGCCGGGCGGGCGGATCTCGGCGACCCTGCCGTCCCGGACGGCGAGCTCGATCTGGTCGATCGCGCACTGCGCGTCCCGGTCGACGTCGGAGCCGCAGAGCGTGCGGGCGCGGTCGGCCTCGCCCCAGTCGGCGGTGAACACCCCGATCCCGTTCTGCGGCACCGCGTGCTGGTTGAGCGCGACGATCGGCAGCGGGGGCTGCGTGGACGCCGCGACGATCCCGGTCCGCCGCACCTCACCCCGCAGCGGCAGCCGGTCCACCCGGGCGACCCCGGTCGAGTCGACGGCGAAGACGTAGTCCGTCTCCGCGCCCGGCACCGCGGGCGCGGCGCGGCGGCCCTGGGGCACGGCCCCCTTGAGCGGTCGCCCGGCCAGCACGGCCGGTCCGGCGGGGGCGTTGGTCCGCCCGATGTCGAAGAAGTCCCCGTTGATCGCGGCCACGGCGCCGATCCGGTCGGCCATGCCCTTCACCGGCCCGCGGGCCGCCACCGACCCGGGCCACAGCAGGTCCACGCGCACGGCGGGATCGGCCAGGTCCACCTCCACCACGTCCGCCATCACCTGGCCCGCCGCGGTGCTCGTGGTGAGCTCGCGGTGGGTGATCCCCGGGGCGACCTCGGCCGCCGCGCCGATCGACTCGATGATCGGTTCCGGGATCTCGGGCGCCGCCGCGTGCGCCGCGGGCGCCATCAGCGTCAGCGCCGCACCGACCGTCACGGCCAGTCGTCCGACCCGCATTCGTCCCCCCGAGGAATGTGACTGTCGGGGCGGATGTGACCACAGTGAGCGAGAGTGGGGGGCCGATGTCACCCGTCGGGGACGCGGTGCGGCCCGGTCGGGTGAGCCCCGGACGGGTCACGCACACGATCCCGGTCCGGACGCCCGCGGGGACCGCTCCGGTCCCATTGCGGATGGTCCACCCGCTCGACGAGCCGCGCGCGCTCGGCCGGTTCCGGGTGGTCGTCGAGCCCGGAGGAGGACCTAGAAGATCTTCGCCCCGTAGACCCTCGTGACGGTCAGCGTCATCAGCACCCGGCGGTCGGCCACCATGACCTGCCGGTACTCCGCCCAGTCGGGGTGCTCCCCCGCCGCCTTGCGGTAGTAGTCGACGAGCGCCTCGACCTCGGGGGAGTCCTCGGCAGCGCCGGGGCCGACGAGGGCCACGGTGCCCTCGGCGGTGGCCCAGGTGCCGCCGTCGGGGCTGGTGACCTCGAGGGCGGCGCGGGGGTCGCGGCGCAGGTTCGCGGTCTTCGCGCGGCCCTCGGTCATCGAGACGAGGATCGAGCCGGAGTCCCGGTCGTAGAACGGGGTGACGGGGGAGAGCTGGGGCAGGCCGTCCGCCTTGATGGTCGCGAGGACGCCGAGCCGGGCCTCGGCCAACAGAGCGTGCAGGTCGGTGGTGTCGGTCACGTCCTGCCCAACCGCCGTCGGGTCCCGGCTGTTCCACGTCGCGCCCAGCAGGTGGAGCAGCTGCCCGGTGAGGTCGGCGATCTCTCGTCCCAGACCGCCACCGACCCGCGCCGCGAGGTCTCAGAGGGGAGACCGGTGAGACCCCCCGCTCGAGGCGATGACGATGCCGCCGCCGTCGCGCATCACCGGCAGCGCACGGCGTCGAACCCGGCGGCCCGGGCCCGGTCCGCGGCGACGCCGAGGAGGGTGGTCTCGCCGATCCCCGGCTCCTCGGCGACCAGCAGCAACCCGCCTCGACCCGCCGCCGCGTCGGCGACCGCGGACCCGATCCGGGCGAGCTCGCCCGCACGCCCGACGACGTCGGGCCGGGTGTGGACGTCGGTCACGGCGGCGTCCCGGTCGGGCCGAGGCGAACCGGGATGTCGGACGCGACGAGCGCGCTACACCGCCGATCGCGTAACCGGGATGAAGCCGCCCGACGCCCCTCAGTACGCTGCCCAGGGTGTTGACCAGGATGTCGTCGCTGTTCCTCCGCACCCTCCGCGAGGACCCGGCCGACGCGGAGGTGCCCAGCCACAAGCTGCTGGTCCGCGCCGGTTACGTCCGGCGCGTTGCTCCGGGCGTCTACTCCTGGCTGCCGCTCGGGCTGAAGGTGCTGCGGCGCATCGAGGAGATCGTGCGCGAGGAGATGGACGCCATCGGCGCCCAGGAGATCCAGTTCCCCGCGCTGCTGCCCCGCGAGCCCTACGAGGCCACGAACCGCTGGACCGAGTACGGGCCCAACATCTTCCGGCTCAAGGACCGCAAGGGCGGCGACTACCTGCTCGGCCCCACCCACGAGGAGCTGTTCACGCTCACCGTGAAGGGCGAGTACGCGTCCTACAAGGACTACCCCGTCATCCTGTACCAGATCCAGACCAAGTACCGGGACGAGGAGCGGCCCCGCGCGGGCATCCTGCGCGGCCGCGAGTTCCTGATGAAGGACTCGTACTCCTTCGACCTCACCGACGAGGGGCTGTCGGAGTCCTACGCCAAGCACCGCGGGGCGTACATCAGGACCTTCGACCGGCTCGGGCTGAAGTACGTCATCGTGGCGGCGACGTCCGGCGCGATGGGCGGGTCCGCCTCCGAGGAGTTCCTGGCCGAGTCCGAGACGGGTGAGGACACCTTCGTGCGCGGCCCCGGCGGGTACGCGGCGAACGTCGAGGCCGTGACGACCCCCGCGCCCCCCGCGCAGTCGGTCGAGGACAAGCCCGCCGCCGTCGTGCACCACACGCCGGACACCCCCACCATCGAGACGCTGGTGGACTTCCTCAACACCCACACCGATCGCAAGTTCACCGCGGCGGACACGCTGAAGAACGTGCTGCTCAAGACCCGGCAGCCCGGCTCGGCGGACTGGGAGCTGCTGGCGATCGGCGTGCCCGGGGACCGCGAGGTCGACATGAAGCGGGTCGAGGCCGGGCTGGAGCCCGCCGAGGTCGCGCTGCTGGAGGACGAGGACTTCGCCGCCAACCCCTTCCTGGTGAAGGGGTACATCGGGCCTTCCGCCCTGCAGTCGAACGGGGTCCGGTACGTCGTCGATCCCCGGATCGTCACCGGCACCGCCTGGGTGACGGGCGCGGACAAGGCCGACCACCACGTCGTCGACCTCGTGGTCGGCCGGGACTTCACGCCGGACGGCACCATCGAGGCGGCCGAGGTCCGCGCCGGGGACCCCTCGCCGGACGGGACCGGGGTCCTGGAGGCCGCGCGCGGCATCGAGATCGGGCACATCTTCCAGCTGGGCCGCAAGTACGCGGACGCCTTCTCACTCGACGCCCTGGGCCCGGACTCCAAGCCCGTCCGGATCACCATGGGCTCGTACGGGATCGGCGTCTCGCGGCTGGTCGCGGCCATCGCCGAGCAGTCGCACGACGAGTCGGGCCTGGTCTGGCCCCGCGCCGTCGCGCCGTTCGACGTGCACGTGGTCATCGCGCACAAGAACAACCCGGAGCTGTTCGCGGGCGGCGAGGCCCTCGCGGCGGAGCTGGAGGCCGCGGGCCTGTCGGTGATCCTGGACGACCGCAAGGCCAGCCCCGGCGTGAAGTTCGCCGACGCCGAGCTGCTCGGCGTGCCCACGATCGTCGTCGTGGGGCGCGGGCTGGTCGACGGGAAGCTCGAGCTCAAGGACCGGGCCACCGGGGAGCGGTCGGAGATCGATCGCGACGGTGCCGCGCAGACCATCGCCGCCCTCGTCCGCGCCTGACCCCCTTCCGCACGAACGGCACTTTTGTGCGCTAGGTCCGCACAAGAGTGCCGTTTGTGGGGTGAAGGGTGGGGTGTGAGTGAGTCATTAGGTAAGGCTCACCTTTCCGCTACGGTGTGATCATGCGCGCGCTGCGGATCGCGATCATCGGGGCGGGACCGGCGGGGATCTCGGCCGCCGACACGCTGACGACGTCCGGCACACCGTGTTCGGTCGACCTGTTCGACCGGCTGCCCGCGCCGTTCGGGCTGGTCCGCTTCGGGGTCGAGGGGCTGCGCACCGTGCTGAGCAGGCCGGGCGTACGGCTGTTCGGCAACGTCGAGTACGGGCGCGACCTGTCGCTGTCCGACGTCCGCATGCTCTACGACGCGGTGATCGTCGCGACCGGGTGCGAGGGGGACCGGGACCTCGACATCCCGGGGATCGACCTGCCCGGCAGCCATGGCGCCGCCGAGTTCGCGTCGGGGTTCGGGGGGCTCCCGGTCTTCCCGCGGAACCGGACGCTCGACGCCGCCCACGTCGGTGTGATCGGCGCCGGGAACGTGGTGCTGGACGTGGCCCGGGTGCTCGCCACGCACGCCGACGACCGGCTCCGCACCGAGCTCCCGGACGCCGAGCTCCCGGACACCGTGCACGTCTTCGCCCGGCGCGGGTTGTCGCAGGCCGGGTTCACGCCGAGGGAGCTGCGCGAGCTGGACCACGTGCCCGGGGTGGAGGTCGTGGTCGACCCCGAGGACGTCGAGTTCGACGAGGGGTGCCCGGCCGCGCTGCGCGAGTCGACGCAGCCCCTGACGGTCGGGAGGACCCTGCGGGACCGCAGGCCCGCCCCGCGCCGGCTGCACCTGCACCTCCTGGCCGACCCGGTCGCGGTCCTGGGCACGGACCGGGTGACCGGGCTGCGGACCGAGCGCATGCAACTCGACGGCAGCGGGGGAGTCCGTGGCACCGGCGTCGTCACCGACCACCCGCTGCAGGCCGTCTACCGGGCCGTCGGGTACATCGGCTCGGAGCTGCCCGAGTTGCCGTTCGACCGGCTCACCGGCACGCTGCCGCACTCGGCCGGGCGCGTCCGGGACTTCGACGGGCAGCCCGTTCCCGGGGTGTACGCGGTCGGCCGGATCAAGCGCGGGCTGATCGGGCACACCAGGGGCTGTGTGCAGGAGACTGTCGGGTCGCTGCTGGCCGACACCCTCGCCCCGGCCCCCGTCCCGGACCCGGCCGCCGTCGTCGAGCTGCTGGCGGAGCGCGGCGTGGACTACACGACGGGGGAGGGCCGGCTGCGGAGGGACGAGCACGAGCGGAAGCGGATCGGGGAGATCGCGGAGCTGTCCCGCAGCGCCTGACCCCGTGGGTCAGCGGGCGAAGTCGTGGGCGACCCACCAGTCGTAGAGGACGGCCGCGTTGCCGTCCGTGCGGCGCAGGTAGCCGAAGGACAGGGCGGCGTTGTCCGACCAGAACAGGTAGGCGGCGCCGCTCGGGTCCAGGTAGCAGCCCACCCGCCCGGCGAACTTGTCGTTCACCGCGTACCCCGTGGCGAGCGAGACGCCGGTGCGGCAGTCCGCGTGCTGGGCGTCCTGCTTCTGCGGGACGTTCGCGGCGGTGGCGGCGCCGTCGAACCCGGCGTCGAGCAGGCTCTGCTGGTCGTAGCGGCTGAAGGTGGCGCCGTCCGGGCCGTCCGCGGGTCCGTTCTCGCAGGCCAGGTAGGACGTGCCGCCGATGCTCGCGGCCACGCCGACGTCCGGGGTGCAGTTGGTCGCGGAGAAACCGGCAGGGAGGGCGGCCAGCAGTGCGGCGTCCCCGGAGCCGGGCTCCGCGCCGGGGACGGTCTGCGGGGTCGGCGTGGGGGTCGGTGTGGGGGGCGCCGTGGGGGTCGCGGGGGTGCCCCCGCCGCTCACCCGCCCGATCAGCAACCAGCCCGCGGTGCCGAGCCCGCCGAGCAGCACGACCAGCGCGACGACCAGGACCACCAGCGCCGCCGTCGACATCCCGGAGCGGCGGGTCTCCACCGGGTTCTGCGGCGAGGACCACCGGGGATCGGACGGGCCGCCCCAGCCGGACCCGCTCTGCTGTCCCCACCCGGGACCGGAGGGCGCGCGCCCCTGCGGGTCCGAGCCCGCCCAGGCGCCCTGCGGGTTCGACCCGGCCGAGCCCCGCGGGTCCGAGGGGCCCTGGGCGCCCGGGGTCCAGGTGCCGGCGCCGAAGGTGGACGGCCGCGGGGTGTCGGTCGCGGTGGGCGGCGCCAGGGCGACCGGCCCCGTGTCGACGGCGGCGCGGGCGGCGGCGGCCAGCGCCCCCGCCGTCGGGTAGCGGTGGGCGGGGTCCTTGGCCATCCCGCGCGCGACGACGTCGTCCAGCCCGGCGGGCACGTCCGCCCGGTCGATCAGCGGCACCGGCAGGTGCAGGTGCGCGTGCATCAGCGTGGGCAGGTCGCCGGCGAAGGGGGGCTTGCCGGTGAGCGACTGGTGGAGCACGCAGGCCAGCGCGTACACGTCGACCCGCGGGTCGGCGGGAACGCCGTGGAAGCGTTCCGGGGCCAGGTAGGCGACCGACCCGGGGACGGTGCCGCTGCGGGTGAGCTGCTCGTCGCCCGCCGACACACCCGTCGAGCTGGCGATGCCGAAGTCGAACAGGTAGGCGAACAGCTCGACGGGGTTGTCCTCGGGCCCCGTCAGCAGGATGTTCGACGGCTTGACGTCCCGGTGCACCATGCCCTCGGCGTGCGCGGAGTCCAGCGCCGAGGCGATCTGCGAGACGACCGACACCGCGGCGGCGGGGGAGAGCGGACCGCGCTCGGCCAGCCGGGTGCCGAGGTCACTGCCGGAGACCAGCCGCATATCCAGGTAGAGCCGGCCGTCGATCTCGCCGTACCGGTGGATCGGCACGACATGCGGGTCCCGCAGCTTCGCCGCCGAGCGGCACTCGCGGCGGAACCGCTCCGTGTACTCGGGGTCGTCCGCGAGGTGCGGGGGTAGCACCTTCAGCGCGACCTCGCGGTCGGTCTCGGTGTCGAAGGCCCGGTAGACCTCCCCCATCCCGCCGCGACCGAGCAGCTCCTCGATCGTGTACGGGCCGAACGTGCTGCCCTCCACACCGCCTCCCTCCCCGGCTCTCGGCCGATCGCGCACCGGTGTTACCCGTGCCGACGCTCAGCCGGCACTGTCCACGACCTCGGTGACGATGGCGGGGTCCGGCAGCGGCGAGTCCGCGGGCCCGCCGACGGTGTCCACGTTCGCGACGAGGACGGCCGTCCCGCCCGCCTCCTCGACGGGGGCGGCCAGCACCGCGACGACGCCGCGGGTGGCCAGGCAGCCGTCGTCGACGGCGGTGGTGACGGTGGCCTCGACGACGGTTCCCGCCGCCGTCGTGCGGGGCGGGGACAGCTCGACCTGCGGCGCCTGACCGGCGGTGTCGGTGTAGAACGTCCGGCCGAGCTGGGTGGCGAACCGGGTGGCGACGGAGGCCGGGTCCGAGTCGCTGCGGACCAGCGTGCTGGTGACCAGCCCGCGCCGGTAGCCGTCCCCGCGGCAGGTGTAGGGCGGCCCGTCCGCGCCGCCGGTGAACGTGACGCCCAGTATCCGCGAGGCCTCCCCCTCGACCGGCGCCCAGTCCTCGGGCACCGCGTAGCTCAGGTACGGGGTGTCGACGGCCCGGTACCCGGCGGGCACCGACGGCCCGAGCGAGCGGGTGACCAGCCAGATCCCGGCGCCGAGCAGCCCAGCGACCACCACGACCACCGCGGACAGCGCGGCGATCCAGCGGCCGGTGTGCTCGGCGCGGACCGGGGCCGGCGGCGGGGGCGGGGGCCGCCAGGAGGTGTCGGTCGGCTGCCCCGCGTGGGCCTGCCCGGGGTACTGCGGCACCCCGACGGAAGTCGGGTCGCCGGCGGGGACCACACGGGTCTCGTCCCCCTCTGGTCCTGCCGGGTCGGTCACGCTGGGAGGTTAACCCGGCCGGGTCTCGGCGTGATCACTATCCGGCCAGGAACGACAGCCGCACCGTGCGGACCGCGTTGTCGACGTTGGTGTCCACCAGGCAGACGGACTGCCAGGTACCCAGCGCCATCCGGCCGTCGAGCACCGGCACGGACATGGACGGGGCGATGATCGCGGGCAGCACGTGGTCGCGCCCGTGGCCGGGGGAGCCGTGCCGGTGGGACCAGCGGTCGTCCGCGGGCAGCAGCGAGCGCAGCGCCTCCAGCAGGTCGGTGTCGCTGCCCGCGCCGGTCTCGATCACGGCGACGCCCGCGGTGGCGTGCGGGACCCAGACGTTCACCAGACCGTCGCCGAGCCCGCCGAGGAACTCCTCGATCCGCCGGGTCAGGTCGACCACCCGCTCCGTGCCGCCGGTCCGGATCTCGATCAGCTCGGTGTGCATGGGCCCGAGCGTAGGGTCGATCCGTGCGCGAGGCTTTCGGACAGTCCTTCGATGTGGGCGACGGCTACCTGAACACCGCGAGCGTGGGTGTCCCGCCCCGGCAGGCGGCGGACGCCGTCTCCGCGGCCCTGCAGGAGTGGCGCACCGGGGTGGGCCGCGCGACGGACTTCGACGGCGTGGTCACCCGCGCCCGGGCGGCCTTCGCCGAGCTGGTCGGCGTGTCCGCGGACCGGGTCGCGGTCGGCGGGTCGGTGTCGCCCCTGGTGGGGCTGGTCGCGGCGGCCACCCCGGCGGGGTCGCGGGTCGCGGTCGCGGAGGGTGAGTTCGCCAGCGTCTCGTTCCCGTTCGCGGTGCAGCAGCGTGGGATCACGGTGACGGAGGTGCCGCTGGAGCGGCTGCCCGAGGCGGACGCGGACGTGATCGCGGTGAGCGTCGTCCAGTCCCTCGACGGGCGGCTGGTGGACCTGGACGCGCTGCGGGCCCGGCGGGACACCACCGTCCTGCTGGACGTCACGCAGGCCGCGGGCTGGCTGCCGCTGAGCCTGGACTGGGCGGACGCCGTCGTCGGGGCCTGCTACAAGTGGCTGTTCGCGCCGCGCGGAGCCGCCTGGATGGCCGTGCGGCCGGATCTGGAGCTCGTGCCGCACGCCGCGAACTGGTACGCCGCCGAGGACGCCTGGGGCAGCACGTCGGGCCTGCCGCCGGTGCTCGCCGCCACCGCGCGCGGCCTGGACGCCTCGCCCGCCTGGTACTGCCACGTCGGCGCCGCGGAGTCGCTCGGGTGGCTCGCCGAGCTGGACCGGGAGAAGGTCCGCGAGCACTGCGTCGGGTTGGCGGACCGGTTCCGGGCGGGGCTGGGTCTGGAGCAGGCGGGCTCGGCGATCGTGCACGTCACCGTGCCGGACGCGGCCGCGCGACTGGCCGAGGCGGGCGTCGCGGCGACGACCCGGGGCGGGGGCGCGCGGCTGTCCTTCGCGCTCTACTCGACCGAGGAGGACGTGGACCGCGCCCTGGGGGCGCTCAGCGGGTGATGCCGGGCAGGCTCGGGATCACCGGGGTGGTGCCGGTGGCCAGCCGCCAGCGGGCCGCGCGGGCGGTGCCCTCGGCCAGCGCCTTGAAGGCCGCGGCACGCAGCTGGACGTTCGTGGTGTGCTCCAGCACCGACCGCCATGCGCCGAGCGCGTCCGCCTCCGCGGTGACGGCCAGCCTGCCCGCGGACAGCACGTCCGTGACCGGGACCGGGGTCGTGTAGGCGGGCTGCGCGGACACCGGGCGGGCCCCGACGTCCGTCAGGGTCTGCTCGATCTGGCTGCGCAGCGTGCGGTGCGCGATGATGTCCGTGCGCGCCACCGCGGCCTGGTCGGCCGGGACGAACGCCAGGATCAGCGTGTAGGACCACAGCGCCGCGTGCTCGGCGGCGAGCGCGCCCTGCAGGGCCGAGACGGCCCCCGCGTCCAGCTGGGTGCCGCTCACGCCGGGCTCCCCAGGACGGTCGCGTACGCGGAGCAGCACGCGGCGACGGAGCCGACGAGCCCGACCCGCTCAACGGGCAGGCCCCCGATCAGCCCGGTGGCCTCGCGGGCCGCCGCGTCCACCGCCTGCCGGACCGCCGCCATGTCCGCGGCGCCCGAGGGGGCCGCGGCCTGCGGGGCCGCCGTCGGCGTGGTGGCGCCCGCGAGCCGGTCGATCTCCTTCTGCAGCGCGTCGGCGTGGTCGACCCGCGCCGAGCGCAGGGGGTCCAGGACGCCGGTGAGCCCCGGGTCGGCGGTGATCGCGGCCGTGACCAGCGCGACGTCCGTGCGGGCGCGCTCGGCCAGGGGGATCAGCGGGTCCGGCCCGGCGTCCGCCGCGGAGGTGCTGCAGGCCGCGAGGGCCGGGACGGCGGCCCCCAGGAGCACGAGCGCCCGCCGCCGGGACAGGCGGGGGGCGACACCGACGGGGGACACGGCCAGCCATCCTGCCGTACGGGGGCTCACCGCCGGCGCGACGGGTCCGACCCTCCGCCCGGCCGCGCGCGATAGGCTGGACGGCCGTCCGACCTGATCTCGCCACGACCCCCGACCGAGGAGACCCATGCCCCCCGGAGTACCCGAGCAGCTCGCCGGCTCGTTGCGCGGCGTGCTGGAGCCCGTCGTCGCCGACGCCGGGCTCGAGCTCGACGAGCTCGAGGTCCGGGCAGCCGGTCGCAAGCACACGGTGAAGGTCGTGGTGGACGTGCCCGAGCAGGGCGAGGCCACGGCCGTCCCGCTGGACGCCATCGCGGTGGTCTCCCGCTCGGCCGCCGCCGAGCTGGACCGCCACGAGCACCTGATCGCCGGGTCGTACACACTGGAGGTCACCTCGCCCGGGGTGGACCGTCCGCTCACCCGCCCACTGCACTGGCGGCGGGCGCACCGGCGGCTGGTCCGCGTCACGCTGGAGTCCGGTGAGACCGTCGAGGTCCGGGTGGGTGCGGCGGGCCCGGAGTCGGCCACGGTGGTCGACGCGGGGGCCAGGCGGCCGCAGGCCCGCGAGCTGCGCTACGCCGACGTGCGGCGCGCGGTGGTGCAGGTCGAGTTCAACCCGCCGCCCGCGGCGGAGGTCGAGGCGCTGGGCGCCGGGAACGGAGAGCACGCGTGAACGTCGACATCGCCGCCCTACGGGCGATCGAGCGGGAGAAGGAGATCCCGTTCGACACCGTGATCGAGGCCATCGAGACCGCTCTGCTCACCGCCTACAAGCACACCGAGGGCCACCAGCCGCTGGCCCGCATCGACATCGACCGCAAGTCCGGCCTGGTCCGGGTGATGGCCCACGAGGTGGGCGAGGACGGCACGGCGGGCGTCGAGTTCGACGACACCCCCGAGGGCTTCGGCCGGATCGCCGCCACCACCGCGCGCCAGGTGATCGTGCAGCGCCTGCGGGACGCCGAGCACGAGCGCACCTACGGCGAGTTCGCGGCGCAGGAGGGCGAGATCGTCTCCGGGGTCATCCAGCGGGACGCCCGGGCGAACGCCCGCGGGGTCGTGGTGGTCCAGCTCGAGGACGGCTCGCGCCGCGGGGCGGGAAAGACCGAGGGCGTGCTGCCGCAGACCGAGCAGGTCCCCGGCGAGTCCTACCAGCACGGCGATCGGATCCGCTGCTACGTGGTCGGCGTCAGCCGGGGAATGCGCGGGACGCAGATCACGTTGTCCCGCACGCACCCGAACCTCGTCCGCAAGCTGTTCGCCCTCGAGGTGCCCGAGCTCGTCGACGGGTCCGTGGAGATCGTCGCGGTGGCCCGGGAGGCCGGGCACCGGTCCAAGATCGCCGTGCGGTCCACGGTCTCCGGGGTCAACCCCAAGGGCGCGTGCATCGGCCCGATGGGCCAGCGGGTGCGCAACGTGATGAGCGAGCTGCACGACGAGAAGATCGACATCATCGACTGGGCGGCCGACCCGGCGACGTTCGTCGGCAACGCGCTGTCGCCGTCGAAGGTGGTGTCCGTCACGGTCGTGGACGCCAAGACCCGCACCGCCCGCGTCGTCGTGCCGGACTTCCAGCTGTCCCTGGCCATCGGCAAGGAGGGGCAGAACGCCCGCCTCGCCGCCCGGTTGACCGGCTGGCGGATCGACATCCGCAGCGACGCCGACCCGCGGGAGAGGCCCGCCGACTCCGACGCGCACGACGGTCCCGTCGCGGCGGACGTGACGGGGACGTCCGGGACGGAGTCGGTCGGCTGAGGGACGACGCGCTACACTCGACCGCGGCCCGCACTCGGGCGGCGGGACCCGTTCGCACATGCGTCGGGTGTCGTTCCCGGGAGCTGGCCACCGGTCTGTTGCGTGTCGTCGCGGTGAACGGGGCCCTGGTCCCGGATCCGCGCGGACGCCTCCCCGGTCGGGGTGCCTGGCTGCACCTCCGGTCGGAGTGTCTCGACCGGGCCGAGCGTCGGTCGGCGTTCCCACGGGCACTGCGTGTCCCGGGACCGTTGGTCGGAGCGGCGGTCCGGGCGCACATCGAGCGACAGCAGGGGGTCGGGACAGTCCCGGCTCCGGCACTCACAGAAGACAAGGTCGACCCGTCATGAGCCAGTCGTGAAGATCGCACCATGAACGTGCATCGACTCTAGGTTCGAGGTCGAGCGGATCCTGCCGCCCGGCCTCCTTGATCCAGACTAAGGAGAGCAGTGGCAGGCAAGGCCCGCGTGCATGAGCTCGCGAAAGAGCTCGGCATCAGCAGCAAGCAGGTCCTGAGCAAGCTCCAGGACCTGGGGGAGTACGTGAAGTCCCCCTCCTCCACCGTCGAGGCCCCCGTCGCGCGCAAGCTGCGCGACTCGGTCGCGGGCAACGGCGGCGGCAAGCCCCGGGGTGTCCCCGGCAGTGGCGGCCGTCCGCGTCCCACCGGCGGTGCGCCCGGTCCCGGCCCCAAGCCGGGTCCGCGTTCCGGCGTGCCCACCCCCGGCCCGTCCCGTCCGGGCCCGGCGCCCGTCCCGGGTGCCACGCCAGGCCCGCGGCCCGGTCCGCGCCAGCCCGAGCAGGCGACCCCCGAGCCCCCCGCGCAGCCCGCGGCCCCGGCGGCCGGTGCCGCTCCGGCGGCCCCCGCTCGCGAGGAGCGACCCGCCGCGGCACCCGGACCCCGTCCGGGCTCCGCACCGCGTCCCGGCCCGGCCCAGCGCCCGCAGTCGCCCCAGGGCGGCCAGCAGGGTGGTCAGGGTGGTCAGCAGGGCGGCCGTCCCGAGGGCGGTCGTCCAGGCCCGCGCACCGAGGGTGCGCGCCCGGCGGCCGCGTCGACCGGCTCCGGTGCAGGCACCGTGCCCCCGCGTTCCGCGGGTCCGCGGCCCGGCCCGCGCCAGCCGCGCGTCGGCAACAACCCGTTCGGCGTCGGTTCCGGCGCCCCGCCGCGTCCGGCGGCCCCGCGTCCCGGCCCGCCGCCCGCCCAGGGTGGCCAGACCGGTGGCGGTCAGGCCGGTGGCGCCCCGCGTCCGGGTGCGCCCGGTGGCGGTGCGCCCGGCGGACCCCGTCCGCCGCAGCGCTCCGGTGACGCTCCTCGCGGTGGCCCGCGCCCGAACCCGGGCAACATGCCCCCGCGGCCGAACCCCGGCATGATGCCCGCCCGCCCGGCGGGCGGTCGTCCCGCGCCCGGTGGCCGTGGTGGCCCCGGTGCGGGTCGTGGCGGTCCCGGTGGTCGTCCCGGCGGCCCGGGCGGTCGTCCCGGCGGCGGTGGCGGCGGTTTCCGTCCCGGTGGCGGCGGTCCCGGTGGCGGCGGTGGCGGTGCCCCCGCGGCCGGCGGTTTCCGCGGTCGTCCCGGTGGCGGCGGCGGTCGTGGTCGCGGCGGCACGGCGGGTGCCTTCGGGCGTCCCGGCGGTCCGGCGCGCAAGGGTCGCAAGTCGAAGCGGCAGAAGCGCCAGGAGTTCGACTCGATGCAGGCCCCCTCGGTCGGTGGCGTCCGCCTGCCCAAGGGCCAGGGCGAGACGATCCGGCTGGCCCGCGGCGCCTCGCTGACCGACTTCGCGGACAAGATCAACGCCAACCCGGCCGCCCTGGTCCAGGTGCTGTTCCACCTGGGCGAGATGGTCACGGCCACGGCCTCGGTCGCGGACGAGATCCTCGAGATGCTCGGCACCGAGATGAACTACAACGTCCAGGTCGTCAGCCCCGAGGAGGAGGACCGTGCGCTGCTCGACAGCTTCGACATCTCCTTCGGCGACGACGGGGACGAGGAGGACTGGGTCGTCCGGCCGCCGGTCGTGACCATCATGGGTCACGTCGACCACGGTAAGACCCGACTGCTGGACACGATCCGGAAGGCGAACGTCCGCGAGGGCGAGGCAGGCGGGATCACCCAGCACATCGGCGCCTACCAGGTGCAGACCGAGCTGGACGGCAACATCCGGCCGATCACCTTCATCGACACCCCGGGTCACGAGGCGTTCACCGCCATGCGTGCCCGCGGCGCGAAGTCCACGGACATCGCGGTGATCGTGGTCGCGGCGGACGACGGCGTCATGCCCCAGACGATCGAGGCGGTGAACCACGCCCAGGCGGCCGACGTGCCGATCGTGGTCGCGGTGAACAAGATCGACGTCGAGGGCGCCAACCCGGCCAAGATCCGCCAGCAGCTCACCGAGTACAACCTGGTCGCCGAGGAGTACGGCGGCGACACGATGTTCGTCGACATCTCCGCGAAGCAGGGGACGAACATCGACGCGCTGCTCGAGGCCGTGCTGCTCACCGCGGACGCGGCGCTCGACCTGCGGGCCAACCCGTCCATGGAGGCCCAGGGCGTCACGATCGAGGGCCACCTCGACCGCGGCCGCGGCCCGGTGGCGACCGTGCTGGTCCAGCGCGGCACGCTGCGGGTCGGCGACTCGATCGTCGCGGGAGACGCCTCCGGGCGTGTCCGGCGGATGGTCGACGAGCACGGCGACGACGTCACCGAGGCGCTCCCGTCGCGTCCGGTGCAGGTCATCGGCCTGACCTCGGTCCCGGGTGCGGGCGACACGTTCCTCGTCGTGGACGAGGACCGGGTGGCCAGGCAGATCGCGGACCGTCGGCGGGCGCGCGAGCGCAACGCCGAGCTGGCCAGCCGCCGCAAGCGCGTGTCGCTCGAGGACCTCGATGCCGCGCTGCGGGAGACCAGCACCCTCAACCTGATCATCAAGGGTGACAACTCGGGTACCGTCGAGGCCCTCGAGGACGCCCTGATGAAGCTGGACGTGGGAGACGACGTCGAGCTGCGGGTCATCCACCGCGGCGTCGGTGGCATCACCGAGGGCGACATCAACCTCGCCATCGCGGACAACGTCATCGTCATGGGCTTCAACGTCCGTGCCGAGGGCAAGGCCACGGAGCTGGCCAACCGCGAGGGCGTCGAGATCCGCTACTACTCGGTGATCTATCAGGCGATCGAGGAGATCGAGCAGGCCCTCAAGGGCATGCTCAAGCCGGAGTTCGAAGAGGTCGAGCTGGGCCGCGCCGAGGTGCGGGACGTGTTCAAGTCCTCGAAGTTCGGCACGATCGCCGGTTGCCTCGTGATGAGCGGGGAGATCCGCCGCAACGCCCGCGGGCGCCTGCTGCGGGACTCCGTGGTCATCGCGGAGAACCTGCCGATCAGCTCGCTGCGCCGGTTCAAGGACGACGTGGTCGAGGTCCGCGAGGGCTTCGAGTGCGGTCTGACCCTGGGCACGTACAGCGACATCAAGGTCGGCGACGTCATCGAGACGTTCGAGATGCGCGAGAAGCCTCGCGCCTGAGCAAGTCGGCGGGGCGGCCCGGGAGATCGAGCCCGGGCCGCCCCCGCCGCATCTCGCCCATGTATGTAGGAGCACTGGAGTGTGACGTCCTGCTCGGGGACGTCCATTCGCTCAAGCAGAAGCGCTCCGTGGTGCGGCCCGTCGTGGCCGAGCTGCGTCGTCGCTTCGAGGTGTCCGTCGCCGAGGCGGGGCATCTCGACCTGCACCGCCGTGCCCTGATCGGGGTCGCGTGCGTGGCGGCGGACCACGGCCATGTCATCGAGGTGCTCGCCGCGTGCGAGCGCCTGGTGGCAGGCCGCCCCGAGCTGGAACTACTGTCGGCCCGGCACCGGATGCTCGGACCCGAGGACGAGTAAGGAGCGCGTCATGGTGGACCAGGCCCGTGCCCGACGGCTGTCGAAGCGGATCTCGCAGATCGTCGCGGAGGCGCTGGAGCACGAGGTGAAGGACCCGCGCCTGAAGATGGTGACCATCACCGACACCAGGGTGACCGGGGACCTGCGCGAGGCCACCGTGTACTACACGGTGCTGGGCCGCACCGTCGACGAGGCGCCGGACAACGCGGGCGCCGCCGCGGCGCTGGAGAGCGCCAAGGGCGTGCTGCGCACGATGGTCGGCCAGGCCACCGGGATCCGGCACACCCCCAGCCTGGCGTTCGTGACCGACGAGGTCCCGGACGAGGCCCGCCGCATGGAGGAGCTGCTGGCGCGCACCCGCGCGTCGGACGCCGAGGTGGCCCGGCTCGCAGCCGGTGCGCGCCCGGCGGGTGACCCCGACCCCTACCGCGCCCCTCGCGAGGCCGCGGACGACGGCGACGAGTGAGCACCGGGCGGGAGACCGTGTGGGCTCGCGCCCGCGCCGCGGACCGTGCCCGCGAGGTCGCGCGGGCGCTGGCCGCGGACCGGGCCCGCGACGTGGACGAGGCCGTGGAGACCGCCGCGGACGTCCTCGACGCCGCCACCCAGGTCGTCCTGCTCGGCCACGTGAACCCGGATGCGGACTCGCTCGGCTCGGCGCTGGCCCTGGGGCTGGCGCTGCACCGACGCGGGGTCCAGGTCATGGTGTCCTACGGCGCCGCGGAACCGGACGAGCTCCCGCCGGAGAGCCTGCGGGCGCTGGACGTGGCGGGCCTGCTGCACCGGCCCTCGGACGTCCCGGAGGCCCCCGAGGTGCTGGTCTGCTGCGACACCGCGGACCGCCGCAGGCTCGGCATCCTGGCCGACCGGGTGGACGCGGCGGAGACCACGATCCTGGTGGACCACCACGCGTCGAACCCCGGGTTCGGGGACGTGCAGGTCCTCGACCCGACCGTCGAGGCCACCGTGGTGCTGGTGCACCGCATCCTCGACCTCATGGACGTGGACCTGGACCCGGCCGTCGGCGCGTGCCTGTACGCGGGGCTCGCCACGGACACCGTCGGCTTCCGGATCGGCGGGCCCGGGCCGCACCGGCTCGCGGCGGAGCTCGTCGAGGCGGGGGTGGAGGTCGAGCCGCTGATGCGCGGGCTCGTCGACTCCCACCCGTTCGCCTGGCTGCACGCGCTCGGCGCGATCCTGCAGGCCGCCGAGCTGGAGCCCGGGCTTCGGGCCGGCCACGGGCTGGTGCACGCGACCGTGCCGCGCGCGGTGGTCGAGGCGTTCCGGCCCGAGGAGGTCGAGAGCGTCGTCGACCACGTCCGGACGGCGACCGAGGCCGAGGTCACCGCCGTGCTCAAGCAGGTGGCGGGGGACCGGTGGACGGTGTCGCTGCGCTCGCGCGGTGCCGTGGACGTGGCGGCCGCGGCCGTCGCGCTGGGCGGGGGCGGCCATCCCCGGGCGGCCGGGTTCTCCCGCTCCGGCAGCCGGACCGAGATCCTCGCGGCGATCCGCACCGCTTTGGGCGATACCGGACGAACCTGACACCCCGTGTTCACCCCGACCACGCCCGTCGGTGCGTACGGTGAGGGTGACGAGGAGGACAGCTTGACTTCTGAGCACGCCCTTCCCGCCCCCGCCCATCCGGGCGTGGCCGGGAGCACCCCGACCACCGGCGCCCGACGGGCCTTCCTGGCCGCCGCCGTCCGCCGCCCCGGACAGATCGGCGCCGTCTTCCCGAGCTCGCCGCGGCTGGCCGGGCTCCTGGCGTCCGTGGTCCCCTCGCACGGGGCACCCGTCGTCGTCGAGCTGGGCCCGGGCAGCGGGTCGGTCTCCGCCCCGATCGCCGACCGGCTGCCGGCGGGCGGCAGGCACCTGGCGGTGGAGCTGGACCCCGCGCTGGCGGCCTACCTGCGCCGGTCCCGCCCCGGCATGGAGGTCGTGGACGGGGACGCCCGCGAGCTCACCTCGCTGCTGGCCGCGCGCGAGGCGGGCCGGGTGGACGCGGTGGTCTCCGGGCTGCCGTGGTCGTTGTTCGGCCAGGCCGACCAGCGCGCGATCCTGGCGCAGGTCAGCGCGGTGATCGGCGGTGAGGGCGCGTTCACCACCTTCGCCTACACCCACACGCTGGCGATGAGCTCCGCGCGCCGCTTCCGCAGGCTGTTGCACGAGGCGTTCGACGAGGTCGTCATCACCCGCACGGTGTGGCGCAACGTGCCGCCCGCCTACGCCTACGTGTGCAGGCGGCCCGTGACAGCATGACCCCGTGAGATCGGGGGCGTCGCCACGGGACGTGGGGCGGCTGGCGCTGCAGGCCCTGCCCGTGCTGGCGGCCGAGCCGCTGTACGTGCTGGTGGACACCGCCGTCGTCGGGCGGTTGGGGGCGGTGCCGCTCGCCGGGCTCGCCGTCGCCGGGGTGTTGTTCGCGCAGGTCACGACCGCGCTGAACTTCCTGTCCTACGGGACCACCGCCCGCTCCGCCCGGCTGCACGGGGCCGGTCGCCGGTCGGAGGCCGTGGTCGAGGGCGTGCAGGCGACCTGGGTCGCGCTCGCGGTCGGGCTGCTGGTGCTGGGCGTGGGGCAGCTGGTGGCGCGGCCGGTCGCGGACGCGCTGGGGGACGGCGGGCCCGTCGCGGACGCCGCCGTCGGCTGGCTGCGGATCGCCCTGTTCGGCGCGCCGCTGATCCTGGTCACCCTCGCGGGCAACGGCTGGATGCGCGGCGTGCAGGACACCGCCCGCCCGCTGCGGTACGTGCTGGCGGGCAACGCCTTCTCCGCCGTCCTCTGTCCGGTCCTGGTGCACGTCGTCGGTTGGGGGCTGGAGGGGTCGGCCGTCGCGAACGTCGCGGCGCAGGTGATCGTGGCCGCGCTGTTCCTGCGGGCGCTGCTGCGCGAGGGTGTGCCGCTGCGGCCGCGGTTCGACCTCATCCGCGCCCAGCTGTCCATGGGCCGCGATCTCATCCTGCGCACCGCGGGCTTCCAGGCCTGCTTCCTCTCCGCGACGGCCGTGGCGGCCCGGTTCGGGGCGTCCAGCGTGGCCGCGCACCAGATCGTCCTGCAGCTGTGGAACTTCCAGGCCCTCGTGCTCGACGCCGTCGCCATCGCCGCACAGGCGCTGGTCGGCGCGGCGCTGGGGGCGGGCGGGGCGGACCGCGCGAAGGTCGTCGGAGCGCAGGTCACGCGGTACGGGCTGTGGCTGGGGATCGGGTTCGGCGTGCTGTTCGCGGCCCTCTACCCGGTGCTGCCCGCGGTGTTCACGGCCGATCCCGAGATCCTCGCGACCGTCCCGCAGGCCTGGTGGTTCTTCGTGGCGCTGCAGCCGGTCGCGGGGGTGGTCTTCGCGATCGACGGCGTACTGCTCGGCGCCGGGGACGCCGCGTTCCTGCGCACCACGACCCTGGCCGCCGCGCTCCTGGGGTTCCTGCCGCTGATCTGGATCTCGCTGGTCGCGGGCTGGGGACTGGTCGGGATCTGGACGGGCCTGGCGATGTTCATGCTGGTCCGGTTCGTGGCGGTGGGCCTGCGCGCCCGCTCCGGCCGCTGGGCCGTCACCGGCGCGGTGCGGGGCTGACCGGGACCGCGCCGGTCACCGCGGCCGGGAGGGTGAGCCGGAAGACCGTGCCGGGGTCGGCCGGGCGGACCTCGATCGCGCCGCCGAGCCTGCGCAGGATGCGGGCCACCAGGGCGAGGCCGATGCCGCGGGGGCGGTCCGGGGCGGCGGGCTTGGTGGAGAAGCCGTGCTCGAAGACGTCGTCGGCGGCCGCGGCGGGGATGCCCGGCCCGGTGTCCGCCACCTCGACCACCCAGCCGCCGTCGGCGCCGTCCTGCAGGGTGACCCGGACGGCCGGGTCGGGCCCGCCGTCGGCGGCCGCGTCGAGCGCGTTGTCGACGAGGTTGCCCAGCAGCGACACCAGGTCGTCCGCACCGACGGGGGCGTCCCGGGTGGTCTCGTCCGCGACGGTGAACGCGATCTGCCGCTCGGCCGCGGTCCAGACCTTGTCCAGCAGCAGCGCCGCGAGCACGGGGTCCTGCACGACGAGGTCGGACGGCCCGCGCGCCCGGTCGACGGCGGCCGTGCCCGCCCGCAGGGCGTCCTCGGTGTCGCCGAGCTGGACCAGGGTCAGCACGGTCTGCATCCGGTTCGCGAACTCGTGCGCCTGGCTCGACAGCGCCCGGGCCCGGTCGCGCGCGGCGTCTCGCTCCCGCAGGATCTCGGCCAGCTCGGTCCGGTCCCGCAGGGTGACGACGCGGGTCCCCTCGCCCGCGCGGGGCCCGGCGGAGCTGCGGGACAGCAGCAGCACCCGCTCGCCGGCGAGGGCGAGCGCGTCCCGGACGTCCGCGGCGCCGCCCGTCGCCAGCCGGGTGACCGCCCGCAGCGCCGGGTCGACGCCCAGCTCCACCAGCCGCCTGCCCTCCACCGGCTGGTCGGGGGCGAAGCCGAGGAGCCTGCGCGCCTCGGCGTTGAGCACCACGATCCGCCCGTCGGCGTCCAGCACCATCAGGCCCTCGCGGACGGCCCGGAGCACGGCGTCGTGGTGGGTGTACGCGGCGGCGATCTCCTCGGGCTCCAGGCCCAGGGTCTGCCTGCGGACACGGCGGGCGAGCAGCCACGCGAGCACGGACCCGACCGCGAACGCGACCAGCGCGACGGCCACGATCCACGGCAGCTCGCGCGCCACGAGCTCGCTGATCCGCGTCTCCAGGACGCCGACGCTGACCAGCCCGACCACCCGGCCTCCGGAGACGGAGCCTGCGGGGCCGACGGTCGGCGCGGACCACACGGGGACGACGGTGCGGACCGAGGGGCCGAGGGTGCCGAGGTAGTGCTCGGAGTAGACCCGCCCGGCGCGGGCCTCGGCGATCGTGCCGACGTACCGCTGCCCGATCCGGTCCGGCTCCGCGTGGCTGTAGCGGATCCCGTCCGGGCTCATCACCACGACGAACGCCGTGTTCGTCGCGGCCTGCACCCGCAGGGCGAGCGGCTGCATGCTCCGCCCGACGACGAGCGGGTCCCCGCCCGCGGTCACCGCGGCGACCACCGCCGGGTCCGTCGCGACGGTCTGCGCGGTCGCGGCGGTGAGCCGCTCGGCGGCGTCGGTCTCCAGCCGCTGGGCGCCGACCACCGCCAACGCCGCAGCCCCGCCGACCGTCACCAGCACCGTCACCACCTGCAGGAGCAGGAGGCGGCGGACCAGGCCGGAGGACCTGCTCGCAGGGTCCGGCCATCGGCGGCCGGAGGACCTGCTCGCAGGGTCCGACCGTCGGCCGGAGGACCTGCTCGCAGGGTCCGACCGTCGGCCGGAGGACCTGCTCGCAGGGTCCGACCTTCTGCGCTGGGAGGATCGGCGGGGCATGGCGGGATTGTCGCCCGTGCCGGCTAGCGCGCGGTGTCGGATCCGGCGGCGACCAGCTCCTTGTCCGTCGACGGCTCGACGTCCGTACCGGACCCGTGCTCCAGCTCCATCGCCGCGTCGACCAGCGACGGGTCGTCCAGCACCGCGGCGAGCCGCTCGCGGTCGAGCTCGCCGTTCCAGCGGGCGATGACCAGCGTGGCCACCACGTTGCCGATGCAGTTGGTGATGGCTCGGCCCTCGCTCATCACGCGGTCGATGCCGATGATCAGCGCGATCCCGACGGCGATGGCCTCGGCCGTGAAGAACTGGCCGCCGAAGGCCTGCAGCGAGGCCGCGAGGGTCACCAGGCCGGCGCCGGTGATGCCCGCCGCGCCCTTCGACGTCAGGACCATGAGCAGGGCGAGGCCGATCTGCAGGCCGATCGGGAGCGTCTCGCCACCCGCGTGGATGATGAACAGCGCGCCGAGGGTGAGGTAGATGCAGGTGCCGTCGAGGTTGAACGAGTAGCCGGTCGGGATGACCAGGCCGACGGTCTGCTTCGACGCCCCCGCCGCCTCCAGCTTGGTGAGCAGCCGCGGCAGCACCGACTCCGACGACGACGTGCCGACGATGATCAGCAGCTCGTCCTTGATCAGCCGGATGACCTTGAAGATGTTGAACCCGGCCCACCGGGACACCAGGCCGAGCACCGCGAAGATGAAGAACGCGCAGGTGCCCCAGAACACGCCCATCAGCTTCAGCAGCTCACCGAGCGACTGGGTGCCGAACTGCGCGACGGTGTAGGCCATGCCGCCGAACGCGGCGACCGGCGCGGCCCACATGATCAGCTTGATGATGCCGAAGATGACCTTGGCGATGGTCTCGATCGAGCCGACCACCCGCTTGCGCAGCGGCGCGGCGAGCAGCGAGACGGAGCAGGCGGTGAGGATGGCCAGCACCAGGACGCGCAGCACCTCGTTCTCGACGAACGGGCCGAGGAAGCTGGTCGGGAGCAGGTCGTTGAGCAGGAAGCCGGTCAGGCCGCCCTGGTCGGCGCTCGAGCCGCTCTCCACCTGCTTGGCCGCCGAGGCCAGCGCCGACTCCGACGGCTGCCCGGTGAAGCCCCCGCCGACGTCGAAGACGTTCGCGGCGAGCAGCCCGATGGTCAGCGCCACGACCGTCGCGACGAGGAAGTAGAACAGGGCCTTCAGGGCCAGCCCGCCCGCGCGGGCCAGGTTGCCGATCGACGCGATCCCGACGACGACGGTGCAGAAGATCACCGGCGCGACGATCACCTTGATCATCTGGATGAAGCCGTCGGCCAGCCACTTGGCGCCCTTGGCCGCGTCGGGTGCGATCATGCCGAACAGGACGCCGCCGAGAATGCCGACGATCACCCAGAACCAGAGTTGGGTGTAGAAGCGCTTCTTCCGCGGGGTTCCCTGCACTGCTTCGGTGGTAGCCACTCGTCCTCCTCGACGTCCGCTGCTCCTCGGCACGGTAGGAACGTGACGCCCGCCATGTCAGGGTGTGCGCGTCCATAATTGGGCGGGCGTTGAGGTTTCGCAGGATCAGGGCCTGCGGAGAGACCCTCGGCGCGGGACGGGAGCAATCGGACGTGCGGGCACTGCTGGTGGAGGACGATCCCGTGCTGGGCGCCGCCGTGGCGAAGGCGCTGGGTGCGAACGGCTTCCGGGTCCACCACGTGACCAGTGGGGCGGCGGCCCTCGCGGCGGTCGGGGAGTCCGCGCCGGACGTCGTGCTGCTGGACATGGGCCTGCCGGACCGGGACGGGATCGGGGTGTGCCGCGGGATCCGCGAGGTCTCGCGGGTGCCGATCCTCGCCGTCACCGGGCGCGGGGCCGTGGAGGCGCGGGTGGCCGGGCTGCGCAACGGGGCGGACGACTACATCGTCAAGCCCTTCCTGATCGAGGAGCTGCTGGCCCGGATCGACGCGGTGCTGCGCCGCACGCGGGGGCTCGGGGTGGCGCCGTCCGTCGTCGCGGGGGACGTCGAGATCGACCTGGCGCGCCGGTCGGTCGCCGTCGCGGGGGCCGAGATCGCGTTGGCGCGCAAGGAGTTCGACCTGCTGGCGGCACTCGCCCGGCGGGAGGGCGCCGTGGTGGCCCGAGACGAGCTGCTCGACGAGGTGTGGGGCTCGGCGGACGCCTCGGCGCGGCGGACCCTGGAGGCGCACGTCGGGCTGGTCCGGTCCAAGCTGGGGCGGCCCGAGGTCATCGTGACGGCGCGTGGGGTGGGGTACCGGCTCGGGAAGTAGCCTCCCCCTGTGCCGGACCGTGATCTCGTCGCAGGTGGACTCGTCGTCGTCGACAAGCCCGGCGGGATGACCTCGCACGACGTCGTCTCGCGGCTGCGCCGCATCCTGCGCACCCGCAAGGTCGGCCACGCGGGCACGCTCGACCCGATGGCCACCGGCGTGCTGGTCTGCGGGGTGGACCGCGGCACCAAGCTGCTCGGGCACCTCGCGCTGGACACCAAGGCGTACACCGCGACCATCCGGCTCGGCGTGTCCACGACGACGGACGACGCCGAGGGCTCACCGGTCCACGAGACCGATCCGGCGGGCGTCACGGACGAGGCGGTCGCGGCCGGGATCGCCGCCCTGACCGGCGACATCCGGCAGGTCCCGTCGAGCGTGAGCGCGGTGAAGATCGACGGGCAGCGGGCCTACGCCCGGGTGCGCGCGGGGGAGGACGTGGTGATCCCGGCCCGTCCGGTCACCGTCTCCGCGTTCACCCTGCTCGAGCGCCGCGGCGCCGACCTGGACGTCGTCGTGGAGTGCTCGTCGGGGACCTACGTCCGCGCGCTCGCCCGCGATCTCGGCGCGGCGCTGGGCGTCGGGGGGCACCTGACCGCGCTGCGCCGCACCCGGGTCGGGCCCTTCGACCTCACCCACGCCCGTACGCTCGAGCAGCTGGAGGCCGATCCCTCGCTGTCGCTGGACCTGGCCGGGGCGGTGGCGACCGCCTTCCCGCGGCGGGACGTCGACGCCGCGGGCGCCACGGACGTCTCGCACGGGAAGCGGCTGGTGGCGGCCGGCCTGCCGGGCACGTACGGGGTCTTCGCGCCGGACGGCCGGGTGCTCGCCCTGATGGCGGACGCGGGCGAGGCGGCCAAGCCGGTCGTCGTCCTCGCCCCCGCGGGGTCGTGAGCCGGCCCGTTCCGTAGGCTTGGCGATCGTGGAACGGTGGCGTGGACTCGAGGCGGTGCCCTCGGGATGGGGCCGCAGCGTCGTGACCATCGGGGTCTTCGACGGCGTGCACCGCGGGCACCGGCAGCTCATCGAGCGGGCGGTGGAGGTCGGGCGCGAGCGCGGCCTGCGCAGCGTCGTCGTCACCTTCGACCCGCACCCCGCCGAGCTGGTCCGCCCGGGCTCCCACCCGGCCGCGCTGACCACCCTCGAGCGGCGCGCGGACCTGGTCGCCGAGATCGGCGCGGACGCCTTCTGCGTGCTGCCCTTCACCGGCGAGCTGGCCCGGATGGATCCCGCGGAGTTCGCCCACGAGGTGCTGGTGGACACCCTGCACGCCGCGGTCGTGGTCGTCGGGACCAACTTCACCTTCGGCTACAAGGCCGCGGGGGACCTGGACACGCTGCGCGAGCTCGGCACCCGCTTCGGCTTCGCGGTGGACGGGCTGGACCTCATCACGGACGACGGGGTCACCTTCTCCTCGACCTACATCCGCTCGTGCATCGACGCGGGGGACATGGACGCCGCCGCGGCCGCCCTGGGCCGCCTGCACCGGGTGGACGGCGTGGTCGTGCACGGCGACAAGCGCGGCCGTGAGCTGGGCTTCCCCACCGCGAACGTGTCCTGCGCGGCGCACACCGCGCTCCCGGCGGACGGCGTGTACGCGGCCTGGTTCCTGCTGGGGGACCGGCGGCTGCCATCGGCGGTGTCGGTCGGCTCGAACCCGACGTTCTCCGGCCGGGTCCGGACCGTGGAGGCCTTCGTGCTGGACGTGAACGAGGACTTCTACGGCCACGAGGTCGGCATCGAGTTCGCCCACCGGCTGCGCGGGATGGAGCGCTACGACGGCATCGAGCCGCTGATCGCGCAGATGAAGGACGACGTGGCGCAGACCCGGAAGCTGCTCGGGGCCTGAGCGGTTTCTCCGTTCCGCCCCGCGCACGGGGGTCCGGATGTCAGCATCGCCGGTGTGGATCCCGAACGGCGGCTGGCCGAGAGCCGGGCGCGGCAGCGCGCGCTCTACGGTGCGCCGATCGGCGAGAAGGTGCACCGGATGGTCCGTGCGCTCGGCCTGACCCAGGCGCAGCTGGCCGCGGCCGTCGGGGTGAGCCCGGCGATGCTGTCGCAGCTGGTCAGCGGCAGGCGCGTGAAGATCGGGGATCCGGCGGTGCTCGCGCGCTTCCGGCTGCTGGACGCGCGGTGCGCCGACGGTCCGCTCCCGCCCGAGCGGGTGCCCGCGCTGCTCGCCGAGGTCCGGGAGACCGGGCCGACCTGGGCGGGCCCGCCCCCGGTACTGCAGCCGGTACCGCACCCGGTACCGCCCCCGGGCGCGGCCGTCGAGCCCGCGGACGTCCGGCCGCCGTCGACGCCGGACCCGGCCGCCCGGCGCACGGCGGACGCGGCCGACGCCCTGCGCGCGA